>CAXTMN010000141.1:0-3269 GCA_964245395.1 uncultured Bryobacteraceae bacterium | reverse complement strand
CCCCGATGTTCCGCGCCGAGCTCTTCAACCCGGATCGCTGGGCGGATCTATTCGTCAACTCTGGCGCAAAGTACGTAGCGCTCACCTCGAAGCACCACGAAGGGTTTACACTCTGGCAAAATGCTCAGGCGAACAACTCCTGGGGTCGCCCCTGGAACAGCGTAGATGCAGGGCCGAAACGCGATCTCCTGCTCGACCTCACCCAAGCCGGACGTCGCAAAGGTCTCCACATGGGCATCTACTTTTCCTTGTACGAATGGTACAACCCGCTGTGGCTTTCCGATAAAAAGCGCTATGTCACCGAGCATCTTTTTCCCCAGTTCAAAGACGTTGTCAATCACGCCAAACCGGCGATCATCTTTTCCGATGGTGAGTGGGAACTGACCAGTGCCGAGTGGCGCTCTCCAGAATTGCTGGCATGGCTGTTCAACGAATCACCTATTGCTGACTCGGTAGTCATCGACGATCGTTGGGGCAAAGACACCCGCCATAAGCATGGTGGCTATTACACGACCGAGTACACCTCCGGAATGCAGGATTCAGCCCATCCGTGGGAAGAGAGCCGCGGAATGGGCTACTCATATGGCTACAATCGCGCAGAAACCCTGACCGACTATCACACCAACCGCCAACTCTTACTGATGCTAATTGACATCGTGAGCCGGGGTGGGAACTTTCTGCTCGACATCGGCCCCAGAGCCGACGGTGAAATCCCCGTCATTATGGAAGAGCGGCTCACCCAAATCGGAAGCTGGCTGCGGCCTAACGGCGAGGCCATTTACGGTACTCGCCCTTGGCGTCACCCTTCCCAGTGGAGTAGTGGGACCAAGCCAAAACTTGAGCAAAGTGAGTTTCGTTCTGAGTACGACATTTCTAAACTTGTCGATCAGCCAGCTGCCGGTTACGCGCGCATGGAGCTGTTCTTCACTGCTAAAAATGATTCCGTCTATGCGATCGCTCCGCGCTGGCCGGGACCGCAACTGATCATCGAAGATATGAGTCCTGGGTCAGGCGCGAGATGCACACTCCTGGAGACCGGCGACGAACTGCACTGGCAAGCAAGAGGCCGGCAGATTGCCGTTGACTTGCCTGATCAGTTGCGATCCAGGCTGCCCGTTCGGGAAGCTTACGTGGTCAAAATCAGCGGGTTGGATTCCTAGCTACTTTCGGCTCCTGGGTTGCTCTGACCTCGTAAAATCCTCAGGTAACTTTCCGGTGTTTGTTCCGGCTCGGGAATCGTCTTACTCTCTAGGAACACAACATGGCAACATCATCAACAAAACAGTTCGCCGTCGTCACCGGTGCCTCCAGCGGAATCGGTTACGAATTGGCTAAACAATTTGCTCAGAATGGATTCGATCTCTTGATCGTGTCCGCAGGGCCTGGCATTGACACTGCAGCCCGGGAAATCGAGGTACTTGGCGCAAACGTCGAGCCAGTGCAGGCCGATCTGGCTACTCACGAAGGCGTACACAAGCTTCAATCCGCCATTCACGCATCGGGTCGAGCCATCGACGCGATCGCCATCAATGCAGGCGTCGGCGTCAGCGGGCGATTTCTCGAGACAGACCTGAGCGAAGAGCTCAATATGATCGCTTTGAACGTCACATCAACTGTACATTTGGCCAAGCACGTGGTCAAAGACATGGTGGCCCGCGGAAGCGGACGCATCTTGTTCACCGCTTCGATAGCCGGTACGATGCCGACCCCCTATGAAGCGGTTTATGGAGCGACCAAAGCCTTTGTACGCTCGTTTTCGCAAAGTATCCGTGAAGAGCTGAAGGACACGGGCGTTTCCGTAACCGCTCTTATGCCCGGCGCAACAGAAACCAACTTCTTCCACCGTGCCGGCGCAGATGATACGAAGCTAGGGGCAGGCAAGAAAGACGATGCTGCCGAAGTAGCCCAAGAAGGTTTTGAGGCGCTGATGGCCGGCAAGGATCACGTCGTCGCCGGGTCCTTCAAAAACAAGCTCGAAGCAGCAGCCGGATACGCCCTGCCTGATCCAGTCATGGCTTCCGCCCATGCCGGTATGTCGAAACCCGGCTCCGCCAACGAAAAGTAGTCGGGTTCATTTCCGCTAGCATCTCGAAGGCGGCCCGCTCTAGCCGATCACGGTCGAGCGCGCCCTCCTTCTCCCTCTCTGCTTAGCATCTGACAAAAATCCGTGGTCCGTTCCGCCACGGGAGATCATGGGAGGAATCTATGGCATGGGCAGATTTCACCCCGAGCGCACCACAGCTGGAAGATTTTGGAAACACTCACGGAATTCATCCTCTTCATCTGGAGGATTGCCGGTCCGATGAGCAGCAAGCAAAACTCGAAGACGGCGACGGATACCTCTTTGTCGTCCTCAAGCTTGTCGTCTTGAGGAATGATGACCTGACTACGGCGGATCTCGATATTTTTCTGGGAGCGGACTACATTGCGACTGTGCACAAGTCGCCTGTCGCAATCCTTTCCCATTTTGCTGAAAATCAGACCGCAGCAACGGGAGCGCCGGATGAAGTTCTTTATCGTGTTCTGGACGACGTAGTTGATTCATACCTTCCGGTCCTGGAAGAAATAGAAGATCGAGTCGATCTGCTGGAAGATCGCGCCGTCCGGGAACCAGACCATGATCTTCTTGAACGTATCGCCGATCTTCTGACCACGCTGCTGAAGCTTCGCCGGGTGCTCGCGAACACACGACGAATTGCTTTCTTGCTCCAACGAATGGACACGCCGCTCATCAAGACGGAGTTGCAACCATTTCTCAGAGACGTCCACGATCATCTCGAACGTGACCTCACTTCTGCGGGCAGCGAACGTGAACGATTGAAGGGGTTGCTGGACATCTATCATTCGAGTCTCGCCAGCCAAAACAACGAGGCCACACGCATCCTGACTGTAATGGGTACGGTCACCTTGCCGGCAGTAGTCATTTTCTCGTTTTTTGGGATGAGCCTGAAATATCCGGTTTGGATCGATTGGCCAGGCGCCATTTTCGCGGTGATCGGCGTCATCATCGTAATTACCTCTGGTCTTCTCTGGTTTTTGAAAAGACGAAACTATCTCTGACCGCAGTCCGAATTTATCTCGGGTGCTACTCAACCCACGCACTTTCGGCTCGGGTGCGTTGTCGTGGTCCCGCCAAGATGGCGCAAATCAGCGCGAAATCATTAAACCCAAAAGCCATATTGTCTAGGCCGAAATCGGCCGCTTCAATGTCGGCAGGCGATTGATGGTTTTGCCGACCTTTTCCTGTGCGACGCGCAGTTCATACATGC
>CAXTMN010000140.1:0-11787 GCA_964245395.1 uncultured Bryobacteraceae bacterium | reverse complement strand
CTGGTGAGTTGCTGTACGGTGGGCAGTTGCGAAGAGTCCCAGCCGCCGCCGCGAGCCATGACCAGTGCGACGCTAGCGGTCATCTGACGCAAAGCGACTTGCACTTCGGCTTCGCGGTTGGTGAGAACGGCTGTTTGGGCCGTGATGACGGTCAGGAAGCTATCAACACCTCCGCGATAACGGATCAGCGAAAGATCCAGATAGTGGTTTGCGGAGGTAACGGCTGTATGTTGCTCGCCAATCTCCTGGGAGAGGATACGCAAGGCGGCGAGCTGATCCTCGACTCCTTGAAATGCGGTCAGCACTGTTTGCCGGTACGTTGCCACGGTACCCTCGTATGAAGCTTGAGCCTGAGCGACCTGAGCGCGGCGTGCGCCACCATCAAGAAGAGTTTGCGACAAGGTAGGACCGAGCGACCAGAAGCGACTCGGCCAGGTGAACCATTCAGTGAAGTGGGAAGTGTCGAAGCCGCCGCTGGCGCTAAGGGACAAGCTGGGATAGTAGGCTGCTTTGATGACTCCGATCTGCGAGTTGGCTGCAGCAACCTGGCGCTCGGCGGCGGCGATGTCGGGCCTGCGCTGTAGTAATTCAGAAGGCAAAGCGAGCGGCACCGGCGGCGGATGTGGGACAAACTCGCCAGCTGGTAATTCAAAATTTGCGGCAGGTTTTCCGATCAGCACGGCAATGGCGTGTTCATACTGAGCCCTTAGAACACCCAGGTCAGTCTGAGACGCGATGGCTGTATCCACTTGCGTCTGCGCTTGTGAAACATCTTCGTCAGAAGCGATACCGCCGCGAAAACGAATCTGCGTCAAATCGAGGGTTTGACGATAGTTCTCAACTGTTTCCGTCAGAATTCTTCGTTGAGCATCGAGGGCGCGGATCTGGAAATAATCTTGCGCGAGCTCTGATTGCAGGCTTAGCAGAGACGTAGCGATATCCGCGGCGTTGGCCTGCGCCTGATAGGCATCGACCAGAATGGTGTTGCGAACGCGATGCCAGAGATCGACTTCATAAGAGATGTCGAAGGGAAGCGAGAAAGTATTGATCGGCGATGCCAGGGAAGAAACGGTGCCGCTCGTTGTTCCGCCAGTTGTGCTGCCGCCTGTGGTGCTTCCTCCAGACGTGGTTGTTCCGCCCGAGTTAGTGGTTCCGCCGGTAGTTGAACCGCCAGATGTGGTGGTGGTGGCTCCCCCGCCGACAACAAAGGTCCGCGAAGTCGCCGAAGTGCGGGAATTAGTATCGCCGGGATTGCCACTCAAAGTGGGAAACAGCCCTGCACGAGCGTAAGCGATCAGTGCGCGGGAAGAGCGAAAGTTGGCTTCTGTCGTTTTGAGCGACTGATTGGAGACTTGCACCTGTTCTTCGAGCGCACTGAGCTGCGGGTCGTTATACATATTCCACCACTTGCCGCGAATTCTGTCATCTTCGGGGGTCGCCACCTTCCAGCCCTGCCCCTCTTTGTAATCCTGCGGAACGGCTTCCTTAAAGGCCTGAGGCGCAGGGGCAGGTGGACGTGCGTATTTTGGCGCTGGGTTGCAGGCCGATAGCAGCATCAGGAACACGAGTGCCACCGGCAACGTCGCCGAGCCGCTTGGGCAGCAGGCGACAACGCTGCCTTTAGTTTTCAAATTCATCGCTTACCTTCGGAATCCAGTTGCGGAGATAAATCGGGCAATTGATCAGCTTGATGTTGTTTACGGCTTGTTGAGAGAAGTACTCGACCGCTTTGCGGTCGACTAAGGTGACTTCGCTTAGATCGATGTAAATCCGTCCATGGCCGCTGCGGGCCTGAGCGATGGTCTGTTCAAGTTCGGGCAGCGCGTCCTCGTTGAATCGTCCGTTAAGAAGAAGAGTGACGAAGCGGTCAGCAGGATCGGACTCTGCAACGATCTTGTACTGTAATTCCATCTTCGAGTTTCCTAGTTTGCCGGTCCGACGGCTTCCGCCGGGACCTCCGGAGCATACCCGCCGCGCAGCTTGCGGAACCATAGACTGAGACGGTCCATGTAAACGTAGATCACCGGAGTTGTGTAGAGAGTCAAAGCCTGGCTGACAATGAGTCCGCCCACGATTGTGATGCCCAGCGGACGCCGCAGTTCGGAGCCGGTGCCTCTGCCAAGCGCAAGCGGCAATCCGCCGAGCAGCGCCGCCATGGTGGTCATCATGATGGGACGGAAGCGTAGCAGGCATGCTTCGAAGACTGCTTCTTTCGGCGTCTTCTGGTCGCGGCGTTCCACCTCAAGCGCGAAATCGATCATCATGATCGCGTTCTTCTTAACGATTCCGATGAGCAGAATAATTCCGATCAGGGCGATGACGCTGAGATCTGTATGAGTAATGAGCAGAGCGAGGATAGCGCCGACACCGGCCGAAGGCAAAGTGGACAGAATGGTAATGGGATGGATCAGGCTTTCGTAGAGAATCCCGAGTACGATATACACTGCAGCAATCGCCGCGGCAATCAGCAAGGGCTCATTGGCCAGTGAGGATTGAAAGGCTTGGGCGGTGCCGCTGAAGCTGGTACTGATGGTCGTCGGCATGCCAACCTTCATTTCCATCGCGTTGATGGATTCGACTGCACTGCCGAGCGCAACGCCCGGGGCAAGATTAAATGAAAAAGTTACGGAAGGGAAAACTCCCGAGTGGTTGACAGTGAGCGCTGCCGTGGAAGATCGATAAGTCGTGAAGGCGGCAAGAGGAACGGGTGCGCCGGTGGAAGAGGGAACGTAGACTTCCTTTAAACCTTGCGGGCTTTGCCAGAAGCTTGGATCGACCTCCATGACAACGAAGTATTGATTCATGGGACTAAACGTGCGGGCGACTTCCCGTTCACCAAAGGCGTCGTACAGAATGTTGTCGAGACTTTGTGGAGTTATGCCCAGGCGGGACGCGGTGGGGCGATCAACTATCAGGCTGGCTTCAAGTCCCTTGTTCTGCTGATCGCTGTTCACTTCGGTGAGTTCGTGCATTTTTCTCATCTCGATCAGGAGCAGAGGCGCCCAGTGCACCAACTCTGAAAGGTTATCGCTTTGCAGGCTGTATTGATACTGAGCCGGAGACTGACGGCCGCCGATCCGGAGATCCTGAGCAGATTGCAAAAAGAGGGTGATACCCGGGATTCTGGAGATCTTCGGACGCAGCCGGGCAATGATCTGGTCGGCTGTGGCGTTGCGCTCCTTGAGAGGCTTGAGTGCAATGAAGCAGCGGCCGGTATTGACCGTTGTGCCTCCGCCTCCTCCGCTGAATGCCTGGACGGAAGCGACGCCAGGATCTTCTCTCACAATGTTTGCAAGTCTAGTGATCTTGGTCGTCATCGTCTGAAACGAGGAGCTTTGGTCACCGATGAAATTTCCCATCATGCGTCCCGTGTCCTGTTGGGGAAAGAAGCCTTTTGGCACGATCACATAGAGATAGATATTGAGGCCCAGCGTGGCGAGAGCGATGAGCAAGACCAGGGCCGAGTTTCGCAGGACCCAGCCGAGGCTACCCTCGTACCCCTTGAGAATGAACTGAAAGATCTTTTCAGTGGCTTTGTACAGCTTGCCGCGACTTTTGGAATTGCTGAGCATATACGCGCACATGGTTGGCGTGGTGGTCAGGGAGACGAGAAGCGAAACGAGAATGGTGACGGCGAGGGTAACGGCGAACTCCCGGAAGAGCCGGCCGACGATGCCGCCCATCATCAATATAGGAATGAAAACGGCAACCAGAGAAATGCTGATTGAGAGAACGGTAGAGCCGATTTCCGATGCGCCTTTGAGCGCCGACTCCATGGCGCTCATTCCTTCTTCCCGGTAGCGCGTGATGTTCTCGAGAACGACGATAGCGTCGTCAACGACGAAACCTGTGGAGATGGTCAGAGCCATCAGCGACAAATTGTCGATACCGAATCCGAGCAGGTACATGACACCGCAGGTGCCGATGATCGAAACAGGTACGGCAACACTGGGAATGAGCGTTGATCGCCAGTCGCGAAGAAAGACAAAGACGACGAGAATCACCAGCGCAACAGAAATGATCAGGGTGCGCTCGACATCTAAAACCGAGGCGCGGATGGTGATTGTCTGATCGAGAGTGACCGTCAGTTTGATGGAGGTATCGATGCTGGCGTGCAACTGCGGAAGAGCGGCTCTGATGCCATCGACGGTGTTAATGATGTTCGCGCCAGGCTGGCGAAAAATGATCAGCAAGGCTGCGCGCTTTCCGTCAGCCAGACCGAGCGAGCGCACAGTTTGAACGGAGTCGCTCACGTTCGCCACATCGGACAGATGAACTGCTGCGCCGTTGCCGTAGCGGATGAGGATCGGCCGGTAATCATAAGCTTTTAGGAGCTGGTCGTTGGCCTTGATCATCCACGAATGGTGCGCGTCAGAAAAGCTGCCCTTTGCCTGGTTGACCGTCTGGGATGAAATGGCAGCGCGGACACTTTCCAGATTCAGTCCAAAATGATTGATCTGGGTTGGGTTCACATCGACGCGAACGGCAGGAGCAGAACTGCCGCCGACAACTACCTGCCCCACACCACGGATTTGAGAGATGCGCTGTAAGAGGATGGTCGACGCGGCGTCGTACAGTGCCGTAGGAGGAAGCTTATCCGATGTCAGCGCGAGGATCATAATCGGCGCATCGGCAGGGTTTACTTTTCGATAGGTGGGATTACCGGGAAGGTTGGCCGGTAGATATCCGCGCGCAGCATTGATAGCGGCTTCGACATCGCGTGCAGCGGCATCGATGTTGCGACTCAGGTCGAATTGCAGAGCAATACTTGTCTGACCGAGAGAACTCGAGGAGGTCATCTCGGTAACGCCGGCAATACGTCCGAACTGCCGCTCGAGGGGAGTGGCAACTGATGACGCCATAATCTCGGGGCTTGCGCCGGGAAGGGAGGCTTGCACCGAAAGAGTCGGGAAATCGACCTGGGGCAGAGGCGATACTGGCAGCAAGTGGAAGGCTACCGCCCCTGCTAACGCGATCGCGACCGTAAGGAGCGCCGTCGCCACGGGCCGATGAATGAAGGGAGAAGAAAGGCTCATGCTTTGCTCTCCACCTCTTGCGCGGTCTGGGTGTTGACGCCCGGGGCGTTGTCGGGATGACGAAATCCTGCGAATCTGCGGGCAATGCCGTCAAAAAACAGGTAGATGACGGGTGTCGTGTACAGGGTGAGGAGCTGACTGACAAGCAGTCCCCCAATGATGGTAATGCCAAGCGGACGCCGCAACTCTGAGCCGACGCCACGGCCGAAGGCCAGAGGAACCGCACCGAGAAGCGCGGCCATAGTGGTCATCATGATGGGCCTGAACCGCAAGAGGCAGGCCTGGTAAATCGAATCGTAAGGGCTCTTGCCTTCCTTGCGCTCTGCCTCGAGTGCAAAATCGATCATCATGATCGCGTTCTTTTTGACAATGCCGATCAGCAACACGATACCGATGATGGCGACCACGGTCAGTTCGGAGCCGGTGACCATCAGCGCCAGCAGCGCACCAACACCCGCGGAAGGCAGCGTAGAAAGTATCGTTATGGGATGAATGTAGCTCTCGTAGAGAACGCCGAGAACGATGTAGACCGTTACCAGAGCGGCCAGAATCAGTAAGGGTTCATTGGAGAGAGAAGCGACAAACGCTTCCGCCGTTCCCTGGAATGATGTTTGCATCGCAGGCGGAATGGGCATCTCTTTTTCAACGTTGCGGATCGCGTCTACCGCCGCGCCCAGTGAAGCATTAGGGGCCAAGTTAAAGGAGACCGTGGTACCGGGAAACTGGCCGATGTGGCTGATCAAAGTCGGAGTGGAGAGATTGGTTGTGGTCGTGAACGCGCTAAGCGGAACTGCGCCGCCGTTGGCAGACTTAATGTAAATGTCCCGGAGATTCTTGGGATTGATGGAGAACTGCGGCTGAACTTCGAGAATCACATGATACTGATTCAACTGGGTGAAGAGAGTGGAGACTTGCCGCTGGCCGAAGGCGTCGTACAGCGTATTGTCGATGCTCTGAGCCGTGATACCGACGCGGCTAGCGGTCTGGCGGTCAAAGTTCAGGGCCGTTCCTAATCCATGGGTCTGGAGGTCACTGGCAACATCGGTCAGGGCCGGCAGACCTTTCAGCTTCTCGACGAACTTCTGTGTATAGCGCGAGAGTTCATTTGCGTCAGGGTCTTCCAGGCTGTATTGATACTGAGTGCGGCTGACGATGTCCTCGACGGTGAGATCCTGAATCGGCTGCATGTACAAGGTGATGCCGTCGATCTTGGCCAGTTCGGGTTGCAGACGGCGAATCACATCGGTCGCGCTTCCGTTTCTATTTTCAAGAGGCTTCAAGTTAATCTGGATCCGGCCGGCATTTAATGTCGTGTTCGTGTTGTCGACGCCGATAAAAGAAGAAAGGCTGTCGACGGCGGGGTCATCTAAGATGACGTTCGCAAGCTTCTGTTGAAGCGCCGACATTTGCTCAAAGGAAACGCTTTGATCGGCCTCCGAGACCGCCTGGATCTCGCCTGTGTCTTGAACGGGGAAGAAACCTTTCGGAATGACGATGTACAGGAACACCGTGAGACCAAGGGTAGCCGCCGCAACGACGAGTGTAGAAAGACGATGCCGCAGGACCCAGGTGAGGGTAGTGCCATAGAACTCGATGGTCTTCTCGAAAACACGCTCTGACGCCTTATAAAAGCGGCCTTCCTCGCCCTTTTTCTTGTGGCGCAGAAGTTTGGCGCAGAGCATTGGCGTAAAAGTGAGCGAAACCACGGCAGAAACCAGGATCGTCACGGCGAGAGTAACGGCGAACTCGCGGAAGAGACGGCCGGTGATGTCGCCCATGAAGAGTAGCGGAATCAGCACGGCGATCAGCGAGACTGTGAGCGAAACAATGGTAAAACCGATCTGCTCTGCGCCTTTCAGCGCCGCGGGAAGAGGCTTCTCGCCCTCTTCGACATAGCGCATGATATTTTCGATCATCACGATGGCGTCATCGACCACAAAGCCGGTCGATATCGTCAAGGCCATTAGTGTCAGATTGTTGAGGCTGTAGCCCAACATGTACATGGCTGCAAAAGTGCCGATGATGGACAAAGGGACAGCAACGCTAGGGATAAATGTCGCAGCGAGGTTTCGGAGAAAGACGAAGATGACTAGAACAACCAAGGCAATACATAGGACCAGCTCAAACTCAACGTCAGAAACCGAAGCACGAACGGTGAGTGTACGGTCTGTCAGGACGGCGATGTTGATAGACGACGGAATGGTAGCGCGCAGTCTGGGAAGCAAAGCCTTAATGCGGTCGACAACTTGAATGATGTTGGCGCCTGGCTGCCGTTGAATATTGACGATCACGGCAGGCGTTGCGTTCATCCATGCAGCTTGGCGGATATTCTCGATGCCGTCAATAATGTTGGCAACCTCTTTCAACATGACCGGGGCGTTGTTTCTGTAGGCGACGATGACCTGCTCGTAATCTTTAGCGCTCAGCAGCTGATCGTTGGCGTTGATCTGATAATCCAGGTGCGGGCCATCGAAGCTGCCCTTCGCCGAATCGAGGCTGGTCTGTGTAAGAGCGGTGTGCAGGTCTTCGAGATTCAAACCGTAGGAGGCTAACTGGGTCGGGTTCGCTTGAATGCGGACAGCTGGTTTCTGGCCGCCGCTGATGGTAACTGCGCCTACCCCGGCAAGCTGTGAGATCTTCTGTGCCATGCGGGTATCGGCGTAGTCCTCCACCTGTTGCAGCGCCATGTGCTTCGAGGTCAGGGCGAGAGTCAGAATCGGTGCGTCAGCCGGATTCGTCTTGCTATAGATAGGGGGCAGCGGCAGATCGGCGGGCAGATAGGTTTGAGCAGCATTGATGGCCGCCTGTACTTCCTGCTCGGCGACGTCTATGTTCAGGCTGAGCGCGAATTGCAGGGTGATGACCGATGCTCCTTCTGAACTCGTTGAAAGCATCTGGTTCAGGCCGGGCACTTCGCCGAGTTGCCGCTCAAGAGGTGCAGTAATTGCAGAGGCAGTGACATCGGGACTCGCGCCTGGATAGAAGGTAACCACCTGCATGGTGGGGTAATCGACTTCCGGCAGCGCGGAGACAGGCAGCTGTTTGTAGGCAACGACTCCGACCAGCAGAATCGCAGCCATTAGCAACGAGGTCGCGATTGGCCTCAGAATGAACGGGCGCGAAGGATTCATTAACGGGGCCCTCTTGCGGCACTGCTGCCCTTTCCGGTATTTGTTTTGCCCGCTTCGCCAGTCTGGGCGTTGGGTTCCTCCGTATCGGGAACGCCTACACGGCGGACTGAGATCTTCGTACCATCCTGAAGTTTGTCGAATCCATCGGTGACCAGCGTCTCGCCCAGGCGTACACCGGTGACTGCGGCTGTATTTCCATCTTGAGTAGCGATCTTGATATTGCGGGTTTCAACCGCATTGCCTTGCGCGACGACGTAAACAAACGCCACGTCGTTGTTGCGTTGAATAGCGGCTGTAGGAATAAGATTGACGCTCCGTAGAGTCTTCACCAGCAGCCGGGCGTTTACAAATTCGTTAGGAAAGAGTTCGTACTTGCGATTTGAAAAGCTTGCTCGCGCTCTTACCGTTCCGGTAGTGGTGTCGACCTGGTTATCCACGGTCAGCAGGGTTCCCTGCGCCAAGTTGGTTTGGTTGTTACGGTCGAGCGCATCCACAAGGAGATTGCGTCCTGCACGCAGTTGACCCGTGACATCGGAGATGTAGTCTTCAGCAATCGTGAAGATGACGGTAATCGGCTGAAGCTGAGTGATGGTAAGAAGCGTCTGGCCACCTGCCTGGATAATATTTCCCGGATCAACTGGCCGCAAACCGACGCGACCGTCTATGGGTGCTGTGATGTGGGTGTAATCGTAATTCACCCTTGCGGCATCAAGGTTGCCTTGATCGGTTTTTACGGTGCCCTGGTCTTGCTCCACTAAGGCTTGTTGTGTCGCGAGAGTTTGTTCCGGAATGGCTTTTTGCGCGTAGATGCCCTTGTAGCGGTCAAGGTCGATGAAGGCATTCTTCAACTGAGCCTGATCACGGGCAAGCTGGCCCTCAGCCTGGGTAACGACGGCCTGGTACGGGCGGGCATCCACGACGGCCAGCAGTTCGCCCTTGTGGACAATCTGGCCCTCTTTGTAATTCACTTCCATCAGTTGTCCGGCGACGCGGCTAGTGATATTGACGGTGTAGACCGGAGTAACCGTCCCCAAAGCGTTGATGTAAACGCCCATGTCTCCCTGCTTCACTTTTTCGACCGAGACAGGTATTGCGCCACCGCCCTCTCTCCCGCCTCTTCCGCCGCCGTTTCCCTTAGAGGCGCCCTTTCCGCTCGCCGAAGCGGGCTTAGTACTCTGAGAAAGCACGTAACCTGCCGCGAGAAACGTGCAGAGTAAGGCAATCAGCATGACCCCTCTCCGGCGCTTTCGAGGACGTGTTGCACCCGTCTCTGGTGAGGCAGCGGTACTGGTCTGGTCCGGGGACATACCTCGAGTGTGAAGGTTCTAGAACATTCCTGCGACTGCCGGAAGAGGTATCGCATGGTATGCCATTCGGCATACTCGAACTGCGTGAGAAAATAGGCGATTCTACGAAAACACTGAAAAGGACCGTTCGATCAGATGAGTGAGGTAAATGCTCTACCCGGAGTTCCCGATGTCGAGTCTCCGTTATTCGAGAAAATCTTCAAGGCCAAACAGGTGCCGGCCGAGACTCTGGACGTGGCTCGCCGCCTTCGCCGCGATGGTTTTGCTGTAATCGACTTTCCCGACCCGGACTTCCACAAGCTAGCGAAACGAATCATCGACACTTTAAGCCCGAAATATGACTGGGCGGGTTGGCGTAAGGGATCCACTCCGAATCTAAGGGTGCAGGACGCCTGGAGCAGTGTTCCGGAAGTAAAGCGAATTGCTTGTAATCCGACTCTGCTGCATTTGCTCTCGGACCTGTACGGACGCCGGGCATTCCCCTTTCAGACGCTGAACTTCCCCGTTGGCACCCAGCAGCACTTTCACACTGACAGTGTTCATTTCAGCTCTCTTCCAGAACGTTTTATGGTGGGTGTGTGGGTAGCGCTGGAGGATATTGATGCCAGTAACGGGCCGCTGGTCTACTATCCCGGTTCACAGACGCTTCCCATCTTTACTAATGAACACGTGGGCATGAGTCCCGATACGCAGGGGCCCAATCCTTACTCGCATTACCCCGCATATGAGAGAGCGTGGGAAGCCATAGTGGACGCGCTTAGTCTGAAGCCGGCGCATTTTTATGCCAAGAAAGGGCAAGCGCTGATCTGGGCGGCGAACTTGTTACACGGAGGCGCCGCGCAGACTGATACGAGCAGGACACGCTGGAGTCAGGTTACGCATTATTACTTCGAGAACTGCTCTTACTACACCCCGCTGGGGTCGGTGCCATTCCTGGGACCGGTTCACTTTCGCGATGTGACCGACATCTCAACTGGAAAGCCGGTCCCAAATTCCGTGAACGGAACAGAAGTAACCAAGCAGCATCGGGAATACACGACGCCGGCAAAACACAAAATCCGGCCTGTTACATTGCCGCCGGATTTCGACCCGGCTGCCTATCTGAAAGCGAACCCCGATGTGGCGGCGGCGAAGGCTGATCCGAAGAGTCACTATCTCGAGTTTGGTTATCGTGAGGGTCGCCGTTGGCGATAAACCGGCGGCCAACTGCACGGTAATTTCGCTAGACTTCAAGTACGGTTTCGAAACTGTATTTTCGCTTTGCTGCTCCCGTCCTGCTGCTGTTAATCAGCACTTTGCCCGGTGCTGCATTAGACCCGAATAAAACCCTGACGCAATATGCGCATCGCATCTGGGGACAGGAGGAGGGCCTGTTCCAGCCGACGATTTACTCGATCTTACAGACCCGTGACGGTTTCCTGTGGCTAGGCACCCAGGACAGCCTAATCCGCTTCGACGGTGTGCATTTCCGGGAATTTGACGCCGCAGCAAATGCGACCTTTCACCGGAGTTTAATCCGGTCGTTGCTCGAGGATCGCAGCGGAAACCTGTGGGTGGGGTCCATCGGTGCAGGGCTGGGGCGGATCTCTAAGGATGGAGTACTTACGACCTTCTCGCGCAAAGATGGCCTGCCTGACGACGCCATTTTTTGCCTGGACTCCGATGATCAGGGCCAGCTGTGGGCGTGTACCCGGGAGGGCCTTACGCGGTGGGAAAACAATCGATTCCATACCTACACCACCGCTGATGGGCTCCCGTCAAATCAGATCCGCGGCACCTGTGAGTCAACCGACGGAGTGCGGTGGGTAACGGGGCTCGACTTCGGACTGATGCGCTTCAACGGGTCCCGCTTCGAGAGCTATGCAACCCCTGACCTGCCAGCAAAAGGGGCTGTGACTGCGCTGGTTTGCGCCAAGGACGGAAGCGTTTGGCTCGGAACCAACGACGGGATTAAGCAGATTCAGGGAAATAGGGTTCGGGCAGTGACAGCAGGAGATGGACTTCCGGACAACTCGGTATCAGCACTTGCCGAGGGGCCCGATGGCAGCCTCTGGATCGGTACTGACAAAGGCGTTAGCCGCTATCGCAACGGCGGGACCAGTGTGTACCGGACCCGAGATGGCCTTTCACACAGCCAGGTGTTGTCTCTTTCTGTCGATCGCGAGGGAAGCTTATGGGCGGGCACAAAGGACGGGCTGGATCAATTTACGGAGGGCAATGTTACTCCGTATACAACGAACGAAGGGTTGTTGAGTAACGACGTCGGGCCTGTGCTTCAGGATGGGGTGGGACGGCTCTGGGTAGGGACGCTAG
>CAXTMN010000139.1:0-11886 GCA_964245395.1 uncultured Bryobacteraceae bacterium | reverse complement strand
GGTAAGATCCGCGGATCGTCCTTCAGCTTGCAGAATTGCAGCCATTCCGCCCGTGCTGCCGGATTCTGATCTAGATGTTGCTCCAGCATGCTGGCTGCACCCGCGTACATGGTCCGCAGCTTTAGCACGCCGATCTCCCGACCCCCTTGCCCCTCCCGCAATTGCAGATAGAACGGGTTGCCGGAACTCACTTTCTTGATGAGGATGGCTGACAGAAGGAGAATGGGCCAGGTTAGTAAGATCCCAATCGAGGCAATCAGAATGTCGAGAGAACGTTTGATCACCCTGTTCCAAGGATGAAGAAGCTTCTGCTCCAGCTCAAGTCCTAAGAGCCCTCCCAGATCACGTGGCTCGGTCCACAAGCTCGAAACCCCCGCCAGATTCGGAATCAGAAGAATGTGAGGAAAGACTCGTGACCAGCGTTGCAGATGCCATACGAGCTGCTCTCTAGGCATGCTCGGAATCGCGACAATCGCGTACGTCGCCTTGTGCGAGGCTGCCAGGGCGGGGGCATCGGCTAGCGATCCGGTAACCGGAACTCCCTCCAGAATGCCGTATTTGTCCGCATCGTCGTCTACACAAGCTACCGGTCTCAGGCCGAGAATGCGGTTTAAGCGTAAATTTTGCAGCACTGCTCGTCCGGTTTGACCGGCGCCGATCACAATGACCGGGATGCCCCACCAGGAACAAGAATCAAGAACCTCTTCGCACAGCCAGCGCCCCGCCGGAACCAGAAGAAGAGAGAGAAGCCAGGTGAGAAAGAATCCCCCTCTCGAATCGGCCCACCAATTTTTCGCCAGAAACATAGCCGCTGTGAGCAGAAGACAGCTGAGCGTAGTACTCAGCGAGAGTTTGCGGATATGCGCCACGGCTGTGAAACCGATTCCTGGGTATAGGCCGGAGAAGAACAAGGCGGCAATCGTGGACAGCGGCATCAGCAACATCGCCGGATGTAGGCGAGGAATGCTCGGGTTGATCACCGCCCACAGGCGAAACCCTGCCAGGACAGAAAGACTCAAGGCGCAGGCGTCGGCAATCAGCAAACCGACAGACATTCGCATTGCCGGGAATGCCGACGAAGGGGTCGATCGAATAGTGATCTGGGTGGAAGCGGGAGCAGCCATGAGAGGTAAGGGAGGCGTGACTTCAGGCGAAGAGGCGGCACATCTGGACAGGTGTACCGAATGGCGCAACGAAAATCGGAGTAAGCTACTGCGGCACGGTCGACTTAGGCCGCTCTTTCCAGCCCAGAAGTTGTAAGAAAAACAGGAGGAGAAAGCGCGGATTGTGCTTTAAATACCGCTTCCAAAGCCGTCGCGGCTCCGTGATAAGCCGAAATACCCATTCAAGACCGAGGGGCATCATCCAGCGCGGAGCCTGCGGTTTGGAGCCGGCCAGGAAGTCAAAAGCAGCGCCCACGCCCACCATGACGGCCTGCACAGAACCTTTGTGAGAGGCCATCCAGATGTCCTGTTTGGGAGTGTTAAGCCCTATAAATAAAATCCGGGCGCCCGACTGATTAATATCGTGGATAATTTGCTCATCCTCCTGCCGGGAAAGGGCGCGAAACGGTGGCGAGTAAGCATAAGCAACCATCAACTCGGGATATCGGCTCTGGGCGACCTGAACAAGCTTTTCTAAAACGGCAGGAGCTCCGCCGTAGAACCCTACAGGCAATCCGCATCGTGCCGCTTGCTGCAGTAACAAAGGAGTCAGGTCTGGGCCATACACTCTGGTTGCGTCCCGGTAACCGAGGAGCTTGATGCCCCATACCACGGGCATACCATCCGGAGTGACTAGATCGGCTTCATTCATCAATTGACGAAATTCACTCGAATCATACGATTCCATGACATTATTCACGGTCGCCACACAGACATATCTCGACTCAGCTTTTCCTGCCCAGGCGCAGACTGTATCAATGACGTGACAATAACTGGTGTGGCTTACCTTCATACCCAGGATGTAACTGGAATCGGTCATCTTAAATCTGCTCTGCTGCGGCCTGACGGAGAAGGGTGTACTGAGCAATCATTCGTGCAAAGTTCATGCAGCAAATGCCCGTAACTGCTCCGGACACGCCGTAAAAGAAAGCTCCTGGGAGAGAAACCAACGCTGCAATACCTGTAGCAAATGCCTGGCCCAGAAAATTGATTCTTGGCCTTTGTAAGCCGTTAGCTAGTCCATCCAGTATCTGACTAACAAACATAAAGGCATAGTTAAGACACATGACCCTGACTAGTGTCGACAACCATAGGTAAGGGCTGTTATGCCCATAGAACAAAGTGAGGAAAAAAGCTGGGGCACATAAAAGCGCCGCTACATACGGTACGAAGAGGAAAGAGCCATGTAACCCGAACGTCATTGCCTCGCCCCAGGCCGCCCTGAGGCCACTCTTGGCGTGAGCGGAAGCAACCGCAGGAACGATGGCGTTTCCAATCCCGAAAAGAATAGGGTGAGTGACTCCTAGCAGGCTGACCAACACTTGTAAATAGCCGGCAGCTTCCGTTCCATGCGCAGCACTTAACACCCAAATCAGAGCAGGTCCGGCAACTAATCCCATCCAATTATTGGCAAAACCCCACCGCCCGAGCCGCCAAAAAGTGCGCATAGAGTCGCCTAAGGCTGTTACCTGCCACCCCGAGTATTGCTGCACGAATTGCAGCATCCCCCCCAGCACCGATGTGGCAGCCATCGCCCAGAAAATACTCGCCAGGGAGAGATGGTGAGTCCAGGCAAGCAGAATTACGGCCAGTGTTTGACCCGGATAGCTGAGGGCATCGCCCAGTGTGGCTTTGCCGAAAGCCGAAACCGCCATCAATGATCTCCGGCAGAACTCCTGAAGCTGCCAGGCGAGCAAGCATCCAAAGACGGCTGGCAGCAGGGCGAAGAGATGAAACAGCTGCAGACCTAAGCCCAGAAGCAGTAATTCTGCCAGTAAGAATCCTCCGGTGAGGAGTAGAGCCGAACTCACCAGGCGGCTCGAAGCCTGTGGCCCTTCCCGGGCCTTGTTAACCGAAAAGGGATAAATAATCAGCGAGGCAAAAAGGTTATTGAAGAAGAGTAAAAGAGCCCACACTAATACGAATCGGCCGTAGTCCGCCGGACTGGAGGTTCTGGCAATGGCAAGGTTCGTCCCAAAATTGCCCAGACTAACCACCCCTTGGTCAGCCAGAGCCAGGATCGAGTCCCAGGATCGCCTCCTTGTCGGTGGTCGCGAGGGCCTCTCCGCTGCTGACCGATTCTCATGAGCGAGACTTGATTGCAAGTGAACTCAGAATATCGGAATTAAAGTTGACAAGAGGACAGCGACGGCTTGATACGAGGGCAAGCGCCTCGCAACAGGCAATAAGTATTTAGTGCCGAACAAATAGGCGGAAAGCAAGCCATAGCTGCAAGGTAAGTCCTCTACCGGACCGTCTTATACCGCTCGTAAGCCTTGTAGTAAGCGCTTCCTCTATAGCCATGATGACCGTCGACAGACTTACTGGGATCCCAGTCATTCAGGATCGTTCCCAAGACCCGAATACGATCCCGAACCAGCTGATCGTTAGCCCCCATGATGGCCTCACGGGGTGTTTGTTCGGCGCGAGCGACTAAAATTACGCCATCTGACCATCGGGCCACAATCCGCGCATCGGACATTTGCAGCATAGGCGGAGTGTCGATCAGAATGATGTCGTATTTTAATCGCATCCTCGCGATGAGGCGAGCGAACCCGGGTGAGTGTAGCTCAATGCCCGGATCATCTGTCGAGGGTCCCGAAGTGAGCACATCAAGAAACCGCACTGAACTCTCTTGGATATAACCAGCTGGATGATCCCCCCAATGAAAGGATTCAGAAAGCAAGTTGCTGAGCCCGAGCTCGTTAGTAAGGCCAAAGAATCTGTGGATCTGCGGTCGGCGAAGGTCCGCATCAATCACGAGAACTGTTTTACGAATATCGGCTAAAGCCCTTGCCAGGTTACTGACTACGGTCGTTTTACCTTCCGAAGGATGAGCACTGGTGACTACCAGCACCCGCGACTGGCTGCCCGCCTCGCTGAATAGTAACGACGTGCCGATTGCGCGAAATGCCTCAGCAATAAGGGTCTGATTTCCTGTTCTGCGAGCGAGTCGATCGAGTGGCTCTGAGCCCGATGGAGAACCAAGGGATTTTGGGGATCGCTGAAAGGTAGCCTGGGATTTCAGCACAGTGGGAACAACGCCAAGCTCCGGAAGAGTGCTCCACAGTTGCAGTTCGCCGGGCTCCTGAATCGTCCGATTGGCCTGTTTTCTCAGAACGACGTAGATAACGCCAAGCAGCAGACCAAGAAGCAATCCCACTCCGCCATCGATGCGAATGTCAGGCGAATTCGGCCGGCGTGGCAGACTTGCCGGCTCTAACACTCGAACATTGCTGGCCCTCATAGCCGAAGCGATATGCGACTCATTAAACTGCTGAAGCATGTTGTCGTAGAGTTGCCGGTTCGATTGAACCTCCCGTTTCAAAACTCCGTATTGAATCGACTTTTCACCCTGGTCAGTAACATCTCGGGTCTGGGCGAAGTAGGCCGCCTGCAGCAATTTCTCGCGGCGGATAGCCTCCTGGTAATCGTTTTCAATCCGGCTGACAATCGTACTTCTAGCCTTGGCGAAGGCTGCTTCCAAGCTGGCGATTTCGGCTTGCAGGCGCTTGACCTTGATGTAATCGGGAGTATATGTCGTACTGAGCTCAGCAGACTGACGCTCCAGATCCACAATCTTTGCCCGTGCATCGGCCAGTTCTTTGCTGTTTGCCACTTCGGGCACGGTGTCAGGCGATGCCGTCCGGGCAAGCTCAAATCTGGATTGCTTTGCAATCCGATCCGCAGTCGCCGCCGAAAGCTCCTGTTGTACTTGGCTTAATTTCTCCTCAGATACGTTTGTGTTGTCATTCGTAAAGAGGATGCCGGAATTGCGCGCATATGCCTGCAAGGCGTTCTCAGACTTCTGCAGGTTATTCCGGGTGGATTCTATTTCATGCCCCAGCCATTCGTTGGTTTTTTCCGTGGCCTTCCACCGCGAATCTAAGTTTTCCTTGATGAATTCTGAGGTCAGAGTATTCGCATAATCAGTCGCTAAGTTACGATCGACAGAATCCACAGAAATTTCGATCACTCGCGTCCGCCCGACAGCGCGTACCTTAACGCTCTTTCCAGCGGTTTCCAGAAGTTCGTCACGGGCAGCGAGGTCGAGCGTCTTCTTTGGCGTCCCCGGTCTCAGCAAATCACGATTTTGTTCCGGGTTCAACTCCGATCTCACCCTGTCCAGTAAAGCGTCGCTCGATAGAATGCGCACCTGCGTTTGCAGATCGGAAGTGTCAGAACTCGGGTCGCTGTCCGAGAGCGGACTAGTCTGCTTATTGTAAAAGAAATCCTGGTTGATGTTTAGTATCTCGATCGCGGTTTTTGCCCGATAGGTGGGCTTCTCCAGAAATGTCAAGAGAAGGCCGAGTAGGAAGCCTATTAGTGCAAACCAGAAAATCGTCTTCTTATAAATGGAAAGGATGCGCCAGTACTTGTAAAAGCCAGTCGCCTTCAACTCGCTCTGACCAGATGGCCGCAAAACGCCCTCCGGGGCATCTAAGAAACGCTCAAGCGCGTCGGGCACACTCCCGGACGCCAACAATTCAGCAGAGCTTGTAATTCCGTTGTCCATCGTATTGGCTTAGTAGCGTCCGTAAACAGCTACACCGGTTGCTGTCTGAATAACCGCCTCAAGCGTACGCGTGGTCAGACCTTTTGCAGCGCTGTTCGGAATGAAAAGGATATCCTGCGCCTTCAAAGCAATATCCTCTCCTTTGCCAGCCATTAAGTGCTTGATGTTAACGGCGATTTCAGCTCGTTTGCTCGAGCCGGGCACGGCGCGGAGTATTCGTGCTTTGTCGGAAGCCGCCGTGGGATCGAGTCCCTCTGCCAGGGAGAGTACCTGAAGCGCGGACAGACTTTCGTTCTCACCCAAAGTAAATCCTCCTGGCTTGTGCACCGATCCAACGCAATACACCACCTCGCTGGTCGGAACAGAAATCACGTCGTTTGGCTTTACCTCGATGTTCTCTGTCGGATCGGTGGCGCGCATGATTCCTTTTGTGTCGAGAGAGGCCGTGCTAAACCGGTGACTCGCGTCAACCTGAGCGTTGGCCAACGGTATCGGCCCCCACTGGAGTTCGCGAGTAATCCGTACGCTGTTGCCTGCATCCGGTCGCAGTCCGCCCGCTGAAGAAAGAACCTCAAACAAGGATTTCCGGCCCTGAATCTGGTGGATGCCCGGAGTGACCACGGCACCCAGAACAGAGACCGGCTGGGAACGGAAATCTGTGATACTGATCACAACATTCGGATTTCTGACAAATTGCAGTAAACGTTTCGCTACTTCGGCTTCTAGCTCATTCGCGGTAAGACCTGCAGCGTGTAATCGTCCAATCAGGGGCAGATTGACGTCGCCTTGCATATCAACTCGAAAGGGTTTACCTGAGATTTCATCCAGATCCGCCACTGCTAGCATCACCTGATCATCAGCTCCAAGAACATAGTTTCCATTGGTTTCAGATGATCCGGGCGTAGTGGCCCTACCGAGGAGTAGCCCGCAAAGCAAAATCATCGAAGCTGGTGCAAGAAACACAACGCGCATTGTTATTCGCCCATCAAATACCAGACTGCTTATGAATCCCCTGTTGCGGGGTGCACTCATTCGGGACGAAGCCATGCACTATCAACTTCGACCGAAATCGACCGTTGCAACAGGGAGAGAGAAGCGATGACGCGAAATTCTGACTTCTTTTTGAGCAGAATGCCTTCGACATCTTTCAAGGGTCCCTGGGTGATCCGCACGCGCTGGCCTTCCCGCAGGTAGGGAAACGGTTCAGCCGCTAAACCGGAATCAAGAATGGACCGTATAGTCTCAATTTCTTCGGCATCAATCGGTGCTGGCTCGCCCCCAAAGGAAATGATGCGCACGATGCCGGGAGTCATGAGAATCGGTAAGCGCTTCGAAACATCAAAGCGGCAGAAAACGTAACCCGGAAACAAAGGCCGTTCCTTTTCAACAATGCGGTCAGACCAGCAGCGCCGCGACCTATAAGCCGGTAAGAACTGTTGGAAACCTCTGTTCTCTAAGGACTGTGCGGCAATCCATTCACAATTTGACTTGGTCCGGATACCATACCAGCGTAAGGATGAAGATGCGTTGCTAGACACAGGAATAGTCAATCGAGCTTTCATTGATTCGCGTACAGGCTACCGCCCTTTTCGTCACAAAAACACAGAATCATCTTGCACTGAGTGCAGCGTCGGTGTTTTTATGAACTATTCCTTGATAACACGCTAAGACCCCTTGCTACACAAACTTAGACATAATCGGGTACTAGGACTGATTTGTACTGATAAATCGATTTATGACAAAACTGACCAGTAAATAAGATTATTCTCGGATCGCCATAGAAAAAACTTTGGGCCCTTCCAGCTAACTAGCTGCCTTATGCTTACGCGACAGCTTTTCCCAACTCTGATATGTAAGGAAGGGACCGGTTCGGAATCCGAAAGGAGTCGAACAAAGTCATTAATCAACCTGAATCGGCTAACTTGTCAGAAAGTCAAGGATATGGTCTACAATCCTCTTACTTGCGAACCCGTCCCCATACGGATTCTGAATCCGCGATCTGGAGTCGTACTCCTGCGCATTCTCAAGTAAAAGAGATGCTTCCTTGTAAATGGCGTCCTCATTTGTTCCGACAAGACGCGCAGTGCCGGCTTCCACTGCTTCGGGTCGTTCGGTTTTATCTCGCATAACCAGTACGGGCTTACCCAGGGAGGGACCTTCTTCTTGAACTCCGCCCGAATCTGTCAGGAGTAAATAGCTGTGACTCATGAGTTCAACGAATGATATGTAATCAAGTGGCTCGAGTAAATGGATATGTGAATGACCCGACAAAAATCTGTAGACAGTGCTACTGACATGCGGATTGGGATGCACGGGAAACACGACTTCAACATCCGAGCGATCGGCCAGTCGCATCACTGCTCTGCAAATGCAATCAAACGGGATACCGAAATTCTCCCTCCGGTGAGCGGTTACTGCGACTAACTTTCTTGACTGGTCGAGCGTTGACCAGTTCCGGCCTTTTAATGTGCCCCTTTCCAACTCCGACGCAATATGCAAAACGGCGTCAATTCCAGAGTTACCAGTTACAAAAATGCTTGCCTGATCAATACCTTCAAAACGGAGGTTATTCGCTGCCCCCGTTGTTGCCGCAAAGTGCAAGGAAGTAAGTTTGCTCGTCAATAATCGGTTGGCCTCTTCAGGGAAGGGCTGCCAGATATCGCCCGTTCGCAGCCCGGCCTCGACATGCGCCACCGGAATCTTTCTATAGAAAGCAGCTAATGCGCCACAAAACGTGCTTGTCGTGTCTCCTTGGACTACCACCAGGTCAGGTTTTTCAATGGTCAGCACATCCTCTAACCCGCTCAAAATGCGGGTTGTTGACTGAAACAGAGTTTGACCTGAACTCATCACGTCTAAATCACGGTCTGGCTCGATCTGAAAGACTTCGAGAACTTGGTCCAACATTTCCCGGTGCTGCCCTGTAACGCACACCCGGGCATGTACATCCATTCCGCCGTTCCGCATATAGCGGATGATTGGCGCCATCTTGATCGCCTCTGGCCGCGTTCCAAAGACAAAGAGAACTTTCTTCTGCATAGCTGCAATTGCTTCCGTTCGGTTTCAGCCGCCTGCGCTTGGGACCAAACCGCAGACCATCAGTCAACTTCGACGCAACCACGTTGAGACCGCTTCGCCTTTCATAATAGACACTTGCAGCGAAATCACGCTTCGGACCACAATCGGGTTTCGAATTGTGGCAGACATTTGCATTGACGTTGACAATCACCTAGTTTGCACGTATGCTTCAGGACGAAGCTAGGTAGCTCCTCTAGAGGTCCAGGTCACGACCCGTTGACGCGGTTGCATGAGTGCACCAAAGGACAAGCGGCTCAATTTTGCTTCGAGCGGCTTCTTTCCGGCAAACGAAGACAATCGGGTTGGGGCAGGGCGAGGGCGCTCAGAACTACTTGGGTCCTGACCGCGTTCCCATAATTCAATCTGATCTGACATGGGAATTCAGAGCGAAACATGAATAGAACTCTCCACCGTATTCTGAGCGCGCTAGCACTGCTACCCGCCTTTGCTCTTGCCCAAAGTCGCCTGGTTGCGCTCAAGACGCCAACTGTTCTCGATGGCAGGGGCAAGATCATTCGAAACACAGTCATCCTCGTTGAGGGTTCGAAGATACTTCGCGTGGGCGGTTCTATACCTTCCGGGGCCTTGGTTTACGACCTGACAGGACTCACCGTCTCTCCTGGTTGGATCGACACTCACTCGCATGTCATGTACCACTTCGACAAATCCAATCGCCTGGCTGGGACCGACGAACCACCGGTCGAGGCGATGCTCCGCGGTGTCGAAAATGCCGTCCTTACCCTTAATGCCGGCTTCACCACCATTCAGAGTCCCGGTATGATGGCCGACCGGGACCTGCGCGATACCCTCGCGCGAGGCGTCATTCCGGGTCCTCGCCTTCTCACGTCACTTGACCCTCTAACAGCTACGAGCGGATCTCCGGAACAGCTTCGCGAGCTGGTCAGAGAGAGAAAGCAGCAGGGTGCTGACTTCATCAAAATCTTTGCTTCAAAAAGCATCCGAGAGGGCGGTGGGCAAACCATGACCGATGCTCAGTTGGAGGCGGCCTGCGGGGAGGCGAAAGCGCTCGGCCTGCGCACCCTGATTCATGCCCACTCTGCCGGGTCCGCCAAGGCCGCGACCCTCGCCGGCTGCACGTCCATTGAACATGGAGCGTATGTCACAGACGAGGTCTTCGCTTTGATGGCGGAACGCGGAACCTATTACGATCCGAACATCGGAGTTGTGCTGCAAAATTATCTGCAAAACAAGCCTAAGTACCTCGGGATCGGTAATTACAATGAGGAGGGATTTGCCTTTATGGAGAAGGGAATCGCTATCACTCGAGACACCTTCAAGAAAGCCTTACGGCATCAGAACCTGAAGATTGTTTTTGGGACCGATGCAACGGCCGGCGCCCACGGCAGGAATTGCGAAGAGTTCATCGTGCGTGTCCGTGACGGCGGCCAGGAACCCATGGCCGCCATAATGTCGGCTACATCCATTGCAGCCGAGTCGCTCAACCTGCAGAACGAGATCGGATCGATTGCACCCGGCATGCAAGCAGACATCATTGCGATGGATGGCGATCCGCTTACAGACATCACCTCTGTCCGGCGTGTCGTGTTCGTCATGAAAGGCGGTCAGGTTTTCGAAAATCTGGCACGTTCGGCTAAGAGAACACTCATTGAAGCCAACGCGAGCGAGGACTCCTCGCGCCCCGACGCCACCAAGCTTTCCGGAACCTTTTGAAGCTTTACCATTCAGGTATCCCGATGAAACAGGTCCTTCTACTCGCTATTCTTGGCGTCTCGAGCCTCCTTTGCATCGCACATTCCAGCACTCCTTCCTCTTCGGCCATCGTAGAGTGGCCTTTCTACGGAGGTGATCAGGGCGGGGCCAAGTATTCTTCGTTAGCCGACGTAAACACCAAAAACGTTTCTCAGATGCGTTTGTCTTGGACGTGGAAAACGGAAGAAACCGAATACAAAGAGTATGGAAGTCATCCCGGAATGTTCGAGAACACGCCGCTCATGATCGACGGAGTGCTCTACCTCAGTACACCGTACAGCAAGGTTGTCGCCTTAAAGGCGGAAACGGGCCAGCTTATCTGGAAGTACGACCCCGAAGCCTATAAATTAGGCCAACCAGCAAACGGAACAGGCTTCGTCCATCGTGGAGTCGCGGCTTGGCGCGACGGGAGCAAGCTACGTATCTTTATCAACAGCCGATATCGCCTGATCTGTCTCGATGCATCAACTGGCAAGCCCGTAAACTCCTTTGGGGACAACGGAGTTGTCGATCTAAGCCAAGGACTGATTTGGCCCATCAATAAGCTCCACTACACGGAAACGTCTCCGCCGGTCGTCTACAAAGACATCGTTATCATCGGAAACGGTGTGGGTGATCGCTTGGTTTACCACAACGATCCGCCGGGCGATGTTCGCGGTTTTGACGCACGAACAGGAAAGCAGCTTTGGAGCTTCCACACCATTCCTCAGGCGGGTGAGCCCGGAAACGACAGCTGGGAAAAAAACTCTTGGAAATTCACCGGACATACCAATGTCTGGGCGCCGATGACCCTCGACGCGCAGAGAGGGCTCGTCTATCTCCCGGTCAGTACACCTAGCAACGATTTTTTTGGCGGCTCGCGTCCGGGAAATAATCTGTATGGTGAGACGCTCGTGTGTCTCGATGCCTCCACCGGCCAGCGGAAATGGCACTTTCAGATCGTTCACCACGGCTTGTGGGATTACGACTTGTCCTCTCCTCCCACGCTTGCCACGATTACGGTCGCAGGAAAGAAAACCAATGCGGTTGTACAGGAAACCAAGGAGGGCTTTGCCTTTGTGTTCGATCGTGTCACCGGCGTGCCCGTCTGGCCGATCGAAGAACGTACGGTGCCGGCCAGCGATGTTCCCGGTGAGCATGCGGCTGCCACACAGCCCTTCCCCTTGAAGCCACCTGCCTTGAGCCCCCAAGGAGTGACCCTCGACGATGCGTTCGATGCCACGCCAGAGTTAAAGGCCGAAGCTCAAACAGAGATGAAGAAATACCGCATGGGTCCGCTCTTCACCCCGCCGTCTTACGAGGGGACGATCATGTTGCCGGGCATGTTGGGTGGGGCGAACTGGGGAGGCGGTGCCTTCGATCCCGATACCGGATAGCTCTATGTCAAGACCACAAATG
>CAXTMN010000138.1:6806-11933 GCA_964245395.1 uncultured Bryobacteraceae bacterium | reverse complement strand
CGTATAGCCTTTTGAATATCCGCTGAGCGAGCGTTGAAGAAGCGCGGTGCGTATCTCACGAGGAACCAGGCAACAAGCGCAACGAAGATTCCAAAATTGATGAGCTTCAACGGACCGACACGATCCAGCGCGGCAGTTTCCTGAGCTTGCTCGCTGGTTCCCTGCGCGACAGCTTGCAGAGATGAAAGTATTAGCAGCAGCCCCGCTAACGAAAGCTGGATAAGCGCGCGCTCATTACAAGTAACACGAAGCCGATTCATGCCGCTCTCCGCCCAAGCAGTGAGTTAACGATGCTGTCGCTCAGGCGTTCCACTTCGCTGTCGAGCTGAGATTTTACGACGTCACTCTCATGCGCGAGGTCCTGTTTAGCATTTTCTATCTGTGCATCCAAGTCCGCGCGAGCCTTGGCTATAGTCTCGGTTTGTTCGTGCGCCCACTGGCGGCGCAGCTTCTCGTTGTCTTCGTGAATCTGTGCGCGTGCAAGCTGCAATGCGCGTTCAAACTCCGACTGCTTTTGGTCCGCCGCTTCCAAGGCGCGCTGGGCTAAATCGCGAACGCCTGCTGTCGATTGCCGACGCTCTTCCAATATTTTGGCGATAGGACGAAAATAAACCCGCCTCAGATACCAGACCAGGAATAAAAAGAAAATAATCGTGGGAACGGATTCGACTAAAAGGTCGGCGAGGTCCTTGAGCGTTTCATCCATGCGAGGCTAATTTTCGGGTGAGAAGCGATTCTGCCAGTGCTCCGCAGAGAGCACACTTACCCTGGAGTGGGTATCCCCTGCATTCACGCTAACATGGGCGGTTTTGACAGGTCAATAGCGCGAGGCTTGGCCCTCTGCGTCTTCATCGGTCTTCCGGCTCATTCAGGTCAGAGGTCACTCCAGCCGAAATCCTCCGCTAGAGCTTGTCCGAAGGAGTTGTTAAGAGCGTTACCAAGCGCCACGGGAGATTTAGAACAGATCTTAAACCCCGCCTACTAGTAAATCTGTGTACACTACAAGATAGGTATAACATTTGACCTTATTTTTTTCCCCATCCCCGGCGCGGGTTAGCGCCAACCGTTAGCCGGCATGTACCCACCAAGAAATTTCCCGCCTCGCCGGCCCCGTATTCGAGAAAATGTAAACGAAGCGATCAGAGCAAAAGAAGTACGTGCGGTTTTCCCCGACGGCTCCGTCGAGGTGATGGCGACACCCGCCGCCGTAAGAAAAGCGCAGGATCTCGGCCTCGACCTTATTCTGATTGCGCCGACTGCTGAGCCACCCGTTGCAAAAGCAATGGACTATGGGCAGTGGCAATACGAGCAGAAGAAAAAGCAGCACGAAACTAAGAAGAAGCAGCACATCATCCAGGTAAAGGAGCTTAAGTTCCGTCCGAACACGGATGACCACGACTACGACTTCAAGAAGAACCATGCCATTCGATTCTTGAAAGATGGGAATCGCGTTAAGGCGGTAGTGCAATTTCGTGGTCGCGAGATCGCACACACGGATCTTGGAAAGAAGTTACTTCTGAAGTTTGCGGAAGACCTAACCGGGGTGGGAACGATCGAAGGGCAGCCACGCCTCGAAGGCCGAAACGCTCACGTAATCATCAGCCCGGTGAAGGCGAGCGCTCCCGCCAAGAAAAAGGCAGAGAAGCCCAAGGAAGACGGTCAACCAGCGACGGTGGCAGTGCCGCCTCCTGCTTAGAAGCGTCCCACTCGGACCTAAAACCATGACTTGGCCTATCCCTGGCCGGCGGCTATAGCCTACTTTCCAGGACGGCTTTGCGTGCGAAACTCATATTGCTGGATCTGCAGGGCAAGCTCGCCCTGGTTATGCCTGGTAATTCGCCCCCTAGCTACTAGGTTTAGAAGGCATCGGTCATTCAACTGGGCAGGCCAGCTAATCGAAAGCTCCAGCCTTGTGCCGACTGGCAGATCATGATCCGATGTAAAAAGCACACCCGAACTGCTAATATTCAGGGTCTTGCCGTTGCCCGCGAGAGTCTCGGTCCGTTGATTCAGGGTTTTGTAGCGTACATCGCGCTCAATCGGAAAGCGACTCGACCGACGTCTTTCCGTACTCGTTGTATCAGACATTCCACGTTTACCTAACAACAGAACGTTTTCCGACAACTTAGAGCACTCCGATCTCTGAATCGTAATACATAAAAGCGGGGATTGTAGTTCTTATGTTCATTGTTCTTTCCGGGCAGCCTTTCTATTTCGTTCGTCCTTCAGGTTGTCGAGTCTTTCCCGAACTCGCTGCTCAAAGCCCCGGTTGGTCGGTTCGTAAAACTGCGTACCGACAAGACCATCGGGCAAGCACTGCATCGCCGTTACCGCATTTTCCTGCTTATGAGCGTGTTGGTAGCCATTGGCATAGCCGATTTCTTTCATGAGACGAGTTGGTGCGTTACGCAGATGAAGGGGTACAGCTTCGGCAACCGTCGAATCGATGGTGGTTTCAACTTTGTTGAGAGCCTGGTAAACGGCGTCCGATTTAGGGGCCACTGCAAGATAGGTAGTAAGCTGAGCGAGCGCTAAATCTCCTTCGGGAGTACCAAGGAAATGCACGGTCTGCATGCACGCGATGGCTTGCTCAACCGCGCGGGGGTCAGCCATTCCAATATCTTCGATCGACATCCTCATCAATCTCCTCGCCAGGTAGAGCCGGTCCTCGCCGCCTTTCATCATGCGCCCAAGCCAGTAAAGCGCCGCATCCGGATCGCTCGAGCGCACCGACTTGTGGAGCGCCGAGATCAGATTGAAGTGCTCTTCTCCCGATTTGTCGTAGCGCAGCGACTTTCGCTGCAAAGCAGCGGCAACGGCCTCACGCCCAATCACACCATCCTGGGCCAGTTCTGCAGCCAGCTCCAGTGTGTTCAGAGCGGAACGGGCGTCACCATCTGCGCCTCTTGCTATCTCATCGAGCAATTCAGTCGAAATCTTTAGCCCAAATTCACCCAAACCGCGTACTGGAGTGTCTAGGGCGTGTCTCAGTACCGCGATTACATTCGGCAGGCTCAGTGCATGCAGTGTGTACACTTTCGTTCGCGAAAGGAGTGCGGAAACCACTTCGAAAGATGGATTTTCCGTGGTAGCGCCAATCAAAACGACATCGCCGCGCTCGACGTAAGGCAGAAAGGCGTCTTGCTGGGCCTTGTTGAACCGGTGAATCTCGTCGATAAACAGGACCGTCTTACGGCCCATGCGCCGGGCCTTTTCGGCATCAGCCATGACGGCCTTAATTTCCTTGATACCGCTGAGAACGGCGCTAAAAGGAATGAAGTCGGCTTGGCTCTGCCGGGCCATTAGCGAGCCTAAGGTAGTTTTGCCCGATCCAGGTGGTCCCCAAAGGATAAGGGAGGTGAGACGACCACTTTCAATCTGGACCCGCAGGGGTTTACCCGGCCCGAGTATGTGCTCCTGGCCGACATATTCGTCGAGGCTCTGAGGGCGCATACGATCGGCCAAAGGACGCCCCGCGAGGTCCTCGGCTTTCGAAGCGAGCGGCGTATCAAATAAACTCATGAGGCTTTTCTCTGACGGGCGGCCTCAAACAATGCGACCGAAAGAGCTACGGCCACGTTCAAAGACTCCACGCGGGCAGTCGGTATAGATACGAGATTCACCCCTTCCCAGGACTTGACTGCCAAGCCGGAACCCTCATTTCCCACAACGAGAGCGCAGGGTTGGCTCAAAGAGCATTGAGAAATCTCCCTCCCACTGGCAGGGGCCAATGCATAAACCTCCAGCTTTGCTGCTCTCATGTGCGTAAGAATCTCGCCCTGTCCCGAGGCCTCAACATAAGGAAGACGAAAAAGCGATCCGGCCGCTGCTCTCAGGACTTTGCCGTTCGACACTCGGGCGCAATCAGGAGCAAGTATGATGCCATTTGCCCCGAACGCCTCCGCTGAGCGGAAGATGGTACCTACATTGCCAGGATCCTGGATCGCATCTAAAACGACCACTAGTGCCTGTCCTTTGGTTATGTCTTCCCATGTCCACGGATGGGGACGGAGGAGCGCGAGAATTCCCTGGGAAGACTCGGTCGTTGTAAGGGAGCCAAAAGCACGCTCTGACACTTCGGTGACGTTTGCAGGCAACGAGAGCAGTCGTCCAAAGCGGTCTCGAGCCCGCTCGGTACAGAGGATCTGTTCTGCTGTCCAGGCACTCCCGACAACTTCTTCGAGAAGATGCGGCCCTTCCGCCACGATTAGTCCATCGGGAGTTGGTCGACCCGCTTTGGCTGCCTCTCGTACGGTTTGAAGATACGGATTATGGGGGCTGGTCAGGTGCAAGGGGGCTCTAAATGTATGTAGTCGTAGACTGGGATTTTCATTCGGCGACGGCGATAGATGTGAGTGCTGAAAAGAAGGCCACGAAGCGTGCTCTACCTGCGATTCTTGTCCTGTTCTCGATTCTCGCTCTAGGCTACCTGTTTTACGTAGCAAGAGAAATCGAGCGGCAGTCGATGACCGATGAGACCCACCCGGCGGATGTCATTCTCGTAATGGGAGCTGCTGAGTACCGCGGCAGGCCGTCACAGGTTCTGCAAGGCCGACTGAATCACGCTTTGACGCTCTATTTGAAAGGGCTGGCTCCCTACGTATTAACTACCGGGGGTGCAGGGGGCGATCCGGATTTTACCGAAGGCGAAGTCGGACGAGCCTACCTGGCGAGGCACGGAGTCCGCCCAGAGGCAGTCATTATTGAAAACCAAGGTGCAACGACTGCGCAAAGTCTGGATTATGCAGCCGAAACGATGGAGCGGATGAATCTTCACTCCTGCATTGTGGTGAGCGACGGATACCACATCTATCGTGTAAAGCGTATGTTGCAGGCGCACGGAATCAAGGTCTATGGCTCGCCTCGCCCGCCTGCCGGATCACTCACCCGCATGCAACTGAGCGGGCTCTACTTAAAACAGGCTATCGGCTTTGTTCTCTGGCAATTAGGGATCAACGTCTAGAAGAATCAGACCGCCATAGAGCCGCCGAAGTCGATTCCTTTCTTCTCCGGTCCGAGGCTTGCAAGTACGGTCGTGACAACAAAGACCGTGGCGGCTGTGATGGCCATTGCGGTGGCGTAGCTCATGTGCTCGGCAAAAATCGCCTCCAGCGTGCCGACTGCACC
>CAXTMN010000138.1:1158-6796 GCA_964245395.1 uncultured Bryobacteraceae bacterium | reverse complement strand
CACGGCCAGCGCCGGCGGCAGGCCGCCAAGATACGCAAAGCCGGGCAGGAAGCCGCGTATCGCATTCGGAGAGAGCTCACTGAGGTGGGCGGGTATGACGCCCCAGGCACCCTGCACGCAAAACTGAATCAGAAAAGCGCCGAGGACGAGAAGACCCATTGCTGGAGCATAAGCCCAGAGAGGCGTGAGGACAACAGCGGCTAGCAGTGAGAAGACGATTGCGCGTTTACGACCGATGCGATCGGAAAGCAAACCCACCGTTATGCCGCCGAAAATGGCTCCGACCATCGAAATCGCTGAGATCACGGATCTCTGAGCGGTGCCAAAATGCCAATACCGTTCGAGGAAAGTTGGATACATGTCCTGCGTGCCGTGTGAAGCGAGATTCATCCCGGTCATAAGTAGGACCAGGTATAGGAACAAAGCAGTGTGTTTTGTGATGTTCGCGCCGAGTTGGCCCCAGCTTTCCCTCTTCGATTCGAGCCAGACTTCCGATTCCTTGACCTTGAATCGCACGAACAACGCCAGCAACGCGGGAAGGCCGCCAAGGAAGAAAAGCGGACGCCAGCCCCAGTGAGGAAAAACGAAGAGATAGGCAAGCGCAGCCAGCAGGTTGCCGAGAGCGTAACCCTGCTGGAGCAGACCCGACAGAACTCCGCGCCACTTCGCCGGAACCTGCTCCATGGCGAGTGACGCGCCTACGCCCCATTCGCCGCCCATCCCAATGCCGAACAGAGCCCTGAGAAACAAAAACGAAGTGAACGTAGGAGCGAATCCGGTCGCGACCTCGACCACCGAGTAGAAAACCAGATCGATCATCAGAGGCAGTCGGCGCCCATACCGGTCTGCCAGTAAGCCGAAGAAAAAAGCTCCTACTGGGCGGAATGCCAGGGTGATAAAGATGGACGAAGCGACTGCTCTATCGGACTGATGGAACTCTTTGGCAATTGCCGTTAAGCAAAAAGATACTAAGAAGAAGTCGAAAGCGTCGAGCGTCCATCCGAGGAAGCTCGCCCAGAGAGCAGCCCAGGATGTACCGGACCTGGACGTTCGTTGTTCTGGCACCATGTGCGGTCCAATGAGGCGGCAGACTAGTCCTGTGCGCTCGCGGTCGCGTTAGGCTCCCATAGGGTTTCTGGAACACCGAGTAGATGGTTAGCCCAGCGACTCCATACGAAAAAAGCATCGCTTAAACGATTCAGGTAGCGAACGGCGTCTTCGGGAACGCTTTGCTCCCGAGCCAGACGAACCAGCAGCCGCTCGGCCCGCCGGCAAACGGTACGGCAGACATGCAGTTCGGCATCGAGGCGGCTGCCGCCGGGCAGCACGAAGGATCGCAGGGAAGGAAGAGATGCGTTGGCTTCATCCATTTCACGTTCCAGCTGATCCACTTCTGCGGAGGTAACACGCGGCTGCTTCGGTTGAACATCTTCTGGCAGAGTGGCGAGTATGGACCCGAGATTGAATAGCTCGTGTTGCACCCGTTTCAAAATTTGGGCAAGCGAAGCCAATCCGTCGATGTTTCCTGATAGATCTTCGGCCGACGTGCGCGCGACCCCAACGAAACCGTTCAACTCGTCGACGGTTCCGTAGCAGTCGATCCGGTCGTCGTCTTTATGTACAGTCTGCCCACCTACCAGGCGGGTTTGACCGCTATCGCCGACCCGGGTATAGATGCGGTTCAGAGCCACGCGCGGCTCGTTGAAAGGTTGTTCGCTCAAGTATCAACTCCCGTTCCAGGCCGTGCTTGCCTCCATGACTTTGCCAGAATAAAGCAGGAAGCTCAATGCCAGAAACAAGCAGCGTAGCAGTACCGCGAATGACACTCGCGGAGTTCCTCGCGCTGCCGGAAGAAAACCCTGACGGATCGCGTTTCGAATTGAGCGAAGGGAGGCTTGTCCGATTGTCACCTACGGGACGGCCACACGCCCATCGTATCGATCGCATTCTTCGTTACCTTTACAAGCATTTGGACGAAACCAGGTTCGACATCCTCACCGGTGAACTTGGTTTTATACTTGGGGCCGATCCCCAAACGGTGGTTCGAGCTGCCGATGTCGCCGTCCTCAATCACGTCGATCAGCCGGAAGAGGGCTTGGTAAGAGAAGCCCCCATCGTTGTGATAGAAGTTGTCTCTCCTTCTGACGATCCCGAGGACCTGGAAGCGAAAAGGCTTCAGTACCTCGACGCTGGTGCTAAGGAAATTTGGATCGTATACGACAAGACAAAGACAATCCACGTTTCGAAGAGTCCGGGCGATACGGAGCTTGTCTGCAGACGAACCGGTGTATTCCAATCGATACTCGGACTCAGCGTTGAAGCACAGGAAATCTTTCGGTGAAGCCGATGTTTTCTGAGCCCACCGTTCCGTAGCACTTGATCCGGTCATATCCCGTCTGCCCACCGGCCTCGCGGGTTTGTCCGTCGCCCTCCCTTCACCTTTTTTGAGTGTCGGAACAAAGTACTGGCAGTTTTCTAAGCGGCAAACTACCTAGAAGTTGTACTGTAACCCACTTTCAAGGTAGTGATACTCTCACTGGCAGTTACGCAGCAAATGTCAGCTATCGGACGGCCGACATTAATGCTGGTTCACTCTCAGTTGGAGGCCTCAAAATGTTTAAGCATCTCGTGGTTGCAGTGGCAGCCACAGTCTTTCCTGCGTTCGCACAAACAGGGAATCCTGCAGTTACAACTGGTCAGTACGATAACGGCCGTACATCGGCCAACACGGACGAAGCGATACTTACGACATCAAACGTCAACGTAAGTGACTTCGGTAAGTTATTCTCCTGGCCTGTGGATGGGTCGATCTTCGCCCAGCCCCTGTATGTACCCGGCCTGAGTATTAATGGAGTATCAACGAATGTGGTTTTCGTCGCTACTATGCACAACGGCGTGTATGCGTTTAACGCCCATCAGCCCGGAGCAGCTCCCCTCTGGCACGTTAATCTGGGGTCGCCCGTAACAGCGCCGAATGCAAATGGGTGCCCTTCCTCTAACTTCACCGGGCCAGAGCTTGGCATTCTAAGTACGCCCGTCATCGATCAAAGTTCAAAGACAATCTATGCAGTCGCGGCTACACCCGTGACCGGTGGGTTTGTGCATTATCTTCACGCGCTTAATATACTCACCGGCCAGGAGAACCCGGGCAGTCCCGTGCGGATTCAGGCCAGCGTTCCGGGAACCGGATACGACAACCAGGGTGGGACGGTGACCTTGAGTCCTTCGAGCACCGATATACAACGTACAGCTTTGCTGCTCTCAAACGGCTCCGTGTACGCCGGGTTCGGAAATTGCGGTCCCGATAATGATCCATGGCATGGTTGGGTTGTTGGATACAGCGCATCCAATCTACAGAGGCAGACACTGGTGTTCAACAGCACCCCAAATGGTGGGCAAGGCGGCATCTGGCAGTCTGGCCGCGGGCTGATGGCCGATGCCTCTGGCGACTTGTACTTCACTACTGGCAATGCCACACAGTACAGCCAGAGTGATGCCAACGTAACTACCCGTAGTAGCACGGGAGACGCGTCTATCGGTAACTACCCAATGCGATTCATGCAGCTTACCTCGAGCGGCCAATTTGTAGGGTCGTATCCGCCAGCGAACTATGCTTCACTCAACGACAATGACCTGGATTTCAGCTCCAGCGGGCCGCTCTTGATTCCCGGGCAGAATCTTGTGGTGGCTGGTGGCAAAGATGGCAATCTCTACGTCTTTAATCCGAGCAACATTGGAGTGCCGGTACAGAGTTTTCAAGCGACGGGAGTCGGTGCTTGTGGCTTTAATGGCTGTAATCAGATCCACGATCTTGCCTATTGGAACTCGAATCTTTATATCTGGGGCACCAATGACGTTCTGCGAAGCTACAGCTTTTCGAACGGGCGTTTCAATACGACTCCCTCGTCTCAGAACACGCTTAAACTGGCTGATACTCCTGCATCGCTGGCAGTCTCGGGCTACCAAGCTGGGAACGGCATTGTCTGGGCATTGACCCCGGATAACGCTCTTCACGCGTATCAGGCCACCAACGTTGCCACCGAGCTATGGAACAGCAATCAGAATGCAAGCCGAGATGCCTTGCCTTCCGCCCCTCACTACACGGAACCGACTGTTGCTAACGGCCGGGTTTACGTTGCGACACGATCAGGGCAGTTGACGGTGTACGGTCTGCTAAGCGACTTCACGGTCTCGACCTCGGCGCCTTCGATCAGTGGGAATGCCGGCACGGCAACTACTCTAACGGTCAACATTGACGACCGCTCAGGTCCCACGGCTCCCGTGGCCCTAAGCGTGAGCGGATTGCCGGCTGGCGCGACTGCTACTTTCAGCCCTACATCAGTCAGCGGTTCCGGAAGCTCGGTGCTTACTGTTGTCACAGCTCCCACTACGCAACCAGGAACCTACAACCTGCTCGTGAGCGGGACCGCCAGTGGCGTCACGCGTACAGCTAGCGTGGTTCTAACAGTGATTTCACTTGATACCACGCCGCCTCAATGGACATGCTGCACCTATTCGACCGCGGGATCCTCGTCCACCATCACCTTTTCGGCTTGGGATACTCAATCGGGCATGAAGAGCATCGTTGCCGTCCAGCAGGTCGACGCTACCGTCTCAATCCCGCCCTTTACCCCTGGTACGAACAATAAGATTAGCTTTTCGGCTACGGAGAGTGGCTGGTCATCCTACGTGAAGTTCCAATTGACCGACGTCGCGGGTAACTCTTCGTACGTTGATGCATTCTTTCTTGATGCAGAACGCCAGAAAGGTGCTCCCGTATCTCATCCAGTGAAGCATGTGAAGCGCTCGGAAGGAATAATTACAGTAGTAAACATGACCCCGGGCTTGAAAAACATGCGAATCGATATCACGGGCGGTCCTGTGCCTGAGCACATTCAAGTGGCTGGGTTGCACGATGGCGAAGTTAGGGCTGTCAACATCATGTCTATGCTTCCGCTAGCGCCCGATACGAGAGATGTGAGCGTTACTCCTTTAGGCAAGCCTGGGGGCTCTGCACTGATCTTGTTCGCGGGCACAGAAATGTCGCCGACACCGTAGTGAATAGTAAGTGATCGTTTCGCGGGGGAAGTCAAGTCGGGTACTTCTCCCGTCTCCGCTATTCCGACCACGATCTTGTTCTTTCCGGCAAGCGCACTTCCTACCAGCAACCTAACGCCGCGAAACCCAGCGTAGTACCCTGTGTTCAGTGTAAGTATGGCCGCTCTTTCGACCGAGACTTATCACTTCTTCCTGCCTAAAATCCCCCTTTGAATGGTTGAAATCATAAGGTCCTCACTGGGATTATAGGCAGTATTGTCGGTGGGATGTCTATCATTCCTCCCCCAAAGCAGTACTGCCTATCCAATCCTGGACTCAACATAGAAAGCCTTCGTCTGTCGCAGCAGAGGTTAGCCATGGCCGCAAAAGCAAGGAACACCATCGAGACCTATGCGTACCGCTGGAAGGACTTCACGGCCTGGTGCGATAAAGCGCAACGCTCCAACTTGCCGGCATCGCATGAGACGATCAAACTCTACATTACCTGGGCGGTGGAAGTAGCCGCCTTTCGCATCGGCACGGTCAGGATTACGATGTCGGCGATCGTTGAAAGGCACCGAGCTCAGGGCCTTCCTTCTCC
>CAXTMN010000138.1:0-1148 GCA_964245395.1 uncultured Bryobacteraceae bacterium | reverse complement strand
CTGACCTGCTGTTCGCGGTACTTGCGAGAGCGGCCGCAAGGCCGATCGGCCTTAACAGTGCAGCAACTTCGAGCGATCTGCGGCGATGGTGACGAACTGCCGATGCGAGTCAGAGACAGGTCGATTTTGTTGCTGGGTTTTGCATCGGGATGGCGAAGTGATGAGATTGCCTCGCTGTTCCTGAGCGATATTTCTTTCTCGGACCAAGGGGTGACTTTACAGCTTCGACACTCAAAAACCGATCAACTATCACAGGGGCGAACCGTGGGCATCCAGCCGGGCGGGTGCTTCATAACGTGCCCTGTTGAAGCACTCAAGGCATGGCTGTTGCTGCGCGGTTCTTCCGAAGGACCGTTGTTTTTGAGATTCGAAAAGGATCGTCGCACCATCTCGGCACATGGGATCCGCGGCCGAACTGTGTGCAGCATTGTAAAGAGATCGCTCAAGCGAATCGGGGTCGACGAGAGTAATTTCGGATCGCATTCGCTCAGGGCAGGAATGATCACGGCCGCAGCTTCGAATGGCGCACCGGAACTCGCCATCATGGACCGAACGGGTCACAAAAATATAGCAATGATCAGGAAGTACGTTCGCCCAGCACAAGCGTTTCGGTTCAACCCACTGTCTGGCGTTCTCTGAGCGCTACTCGGTCTCAGGCAGGTAGCCGAGTGACGCGCCCTTTCTCAAGATCCAATCGCAACGTTCAACGTTCCGCTACCGGGCCCCCTTCGATGAGGCCGTATTTTCGCGCGCTGTCTAGCCCTAGGAGGAAGGCCGCAGCGTTTACGGCATGCTGCCACTCCCCGGCCGTTCGCGGGTCGGCCGGGTTCTTTACTTTCATTTGAAGAACTTTAGGCATGATCGTTTAGCTGACTCGATTCATGACAAACGAAGGTATCACTCACAAGCAGGACTGAAAGGAACGGCCGGGCGTTCGGAGGGTTCGCCCGACCGCTTCCGACGAACTGTGCCCGGAGCAGGTGAACAAGAGCACAGCTCATATTTAGGCTACGCTGACAGCATGCCCATTCCAAAGGACATTGACGAAGATCTCGAAGACGACGATCTCGAAACGAAGAAAGCTGGAGACGAGGACGACGACGAGGACGACCCGGAGGATTGATGTTAAGGAGTTAAACCCTTAAAGC
>CAXTMN010000137.1:6068-12086 GCA_964245395.1 uncultured Bryobacteraceae bacterium | reverse complement strand
CAGCAGGACTGTTTGTTTGCCATCGGGAGAGGGTCGCGGTTGAGAGTCTTTGACCAACTGCCGTGTTCCTCCAGTGCCTGGCTCGGCCGCTTCGGGCCTTCCACCCTGGTACGAAACGCGCTCTGTTTTGCGTGCTGCTTGAAAGATGAGAGAGGCTCCATCAGCGCTCCAGGACGGCGTATCCAAATGCTCAGCGGCTACATAGGAGACTCGTGCATCAGTCGAGGCGACAGTGATCGTCTCGAGGGTGCTGTACCTCGTACGAGGGCTCTTGGAGACGCCAGCATCAGTCTCCAAGTCTACGTTCGCAAAGGCGGCTTTTTGCATGGCGTCTTTGTTATGGGCACAGACGCCGAGGCCCACGTAGAACGGACTTTTCAGCGCGACTCGAGTCGAGCCACCGGCGAACTGGAGTTCCTGTCCGGAACTACCGAGCCACATGTAAAAGAGGTCGCCTCTTTTCTCAATCTTCAACCGATCCGGCCCGGACACATTGGACTCGACTTCATGCGTAGCGGAACCTTTCTCATCGCGAAACTGCAGCGACGTTAGCCCGTCCCCATGCCGGGCCACATCCGCGTAGGGTGAATTTTCGTCCAGGCTCTGACGGACCATCAGAACGCCTTTGCGGTGGTTGTCTCCGCCTGCACCAAGAAGAGAAATGTCTGCCGCCAAACTTAGATCGTGGGCTGAGACTTTTGTCCAGACGAAATGAAAGTCATCTTTCGCGAACCACATATTTTCGCCGCTTCCGGTTAGCGTATACGTCTTCGAAGAAGCGTCGAACCCAGCGGTACCAGGATGGAGCAGGGTTCCGATATCACTGTGCCCTCCAAAGATTCCGATCGAGGCTGAATCTTCTTGAGCGAACATTCGGGTCAGAGCGCAAGCCGCCAGGGCGATGCACGCCATAGCTCCCCAAATGCGAATAGGGATGCCCACTTGACATCTGCTCCTTTGCCGCTTACTGGCCCATCATGGGCGAACAACAAGGAGTTTGGACAGGCTTGAATTCCATCAGTTCAACACGTGTGAGATCGGGATCATAGAGGTTAAGCTGCCATTTACCATCCCGGCCAACTTTGGGCTTTTCTGGAGGGGTCGAAAGCCGGCTCTGGACAGTTTGATAGGGCGTCTGAATGTTCTTCACGCCTAGAGAGATGTGATTCATCACTCCTCGTGTTTTGGGAGACGGATTGTTGACATTAAGCATGTATTCCAGCCAATCGGTCCCATTAGGAACGCGCATGTCGACCCAGTTCACTTGATCGTCCTTCATGCCGCCGTACCACATCACTTGAAAGCCAAGGACGTCCTTGTAGAATCGATCTTCCGTGTCACGGTCGTGAACAACAAATCCAGCGTGATTCATGTGGTCCGATACGCGTGTGTCTGGCGTAAGTTTCCCAGACTGCAGGTTGTGAAGGGAGCCGGGCATATATTGCACGAACTCGATGCGACGCCCTTCGGGATCATCAACCATAAAGCTGAGGTTTTTATCCAGACCGGGCTTCAACACCGCTGGGACCTTGACGCCTTTTCCAGCTAAGTAATCCCGCAAGGCAGGCGCGTCAGTGGTTTCGAAAGCAACGTGAGACAGCCGGTCCTGGTCATCACCTTTCAATCCAGGGTAGATCTCGATGTACTGATGGTCGTTCACTTTGTAGTAATTCAGCATGAGTCCACCGGCCGGCTTGTCGAGGCTGAAATGCCCGAAACCGAGAGCATGCCCGTAGAACTCTTCGGCTTTGGAGATGTCACTGACAAAGAAGCCGACGTGAGCCAGACCAATGATGGGAGGCCGCTGCGCGGATGGAGAATGGTCCGCCTGCATCCGTGCTTGCAGGGCAAAGCAGACGGCTACGCACAGGGTGGCCAGGGTGAGCGTGAACGTTTTCTTGTGCATTTGCTTTCCAATCAGAACAGGAGTTTCAGCGCCAACTGTATATCTCGCGGCGAGTTTACCTGATTCGATATGACGCCGGCTTGCGGAGATCCGATCACAGTATTTGGATTATCGAATTGAGGATGGTTCAAAAGATTGAAAATCTCGGCTCTGAACTGCATATGCAGGCGTTCGTGGATGGGTATTTCTTTGAACAGCGACATGTCGAGCTGCACAGCTCCGGGACCACGCAGGTAGGGAAGTAAGCGGCCCACATTCCCGTAAGTGAACGGTGCGGGTAAGGCAAAGGCATTTACGTTGAAGTAGTCATTCAAGCGGCTGGAGACAGATCCAGGAGTGTAGATTGGCCCTCCGACGTAGTTCGGCCTTTCCACGTTGCCCGCGTATCCATAGCTTCCATAGTTGTAGAGTGTGTTGGATTGAGTGGTGAGTCCCAGAGGGGCACCGGTGTGCATGTTGAAAATGCCGTTGAGCTGCCAGCCGCCAAAGATCGCGTTCGTCAGTCCACCGTGCCCCAGGAAAGACTGCCCTTTTCCAAACGGAAGAGCCCAGTTCCCGTTAATCGCTAGATAGTTTGGTGTATCAAAGCTGGCGACTGAACGGTCCGCACGCCGATTGTTGGAGTCCTGTATGTAACCGGCGCTGAAGTTTTCACCGGGAAAACCGGCATACGTATCCGAAGGGAGGACATCGTCGATCAGCTTCGAGTAGGTGTAAGAAAGAAGCATTCCGAACCCGTGTGAAAAGCGGCGCTCCAGTTTAACTTGAAGGGAGTGATAGAGCGAATTGCCATAGGAGTTTGATTCAGCGGTGATCGTCCCAAATTGCGGGTACGGTCGCAGGAGTTGTCCTTGCTGGACATTCGCTGAACTCAGCGGTCCGCTGGTGATCAGGCCGTAGTACGGATTCGGTACCAGATTGAGTAGGGAGTTGCCTAACGAAAGATACTGGTCGGGCAGTTGGTTGTAGTTCACAGGACTGTACAAATGAACGCCGTGGCTGGCGGCATACGCAACTCCTAACAAGAAAGAGCCAGGCAAGGTGCGTTCGATGCCAAAGTTCCATTCCTCCGAATAGAGATTGAGACGGCCACGATCCATCGTGTTGAGATTTTGACCCAGCAGCGTCAACAAACCTTGGCTGCTGCCAGGAGCCCGCTGGTATCCGTTGGGAAAAGGGTTATTCAGCAGATTAACTGGTGTAACTCCGTTGACCGTGCTGATCCAACTCGTTGAAGCTGAAAAGCCCGTATACGGTGACATGTTGCCGGCAAATGCCGCTCCGTTAGTAGGGCCATAGTACATGCCGAATCCGCCGCGCACAACGGTCTTCTGATCGGGCGAGTAAGCAAAGCCGAACCGCGGGGCGAAGTTCGTACGATTGTTTTGAAACTGACCTGTCGGTAAGCCGCCCACCCCGGGAAACTCCAGCCCGCCTTTTAGGGCGACGCCGTTCACGTTGGTGATGGCGGTTCCGTTCCAGTCGTTGATGCGATTGTACTTTTCTGACCAAGGCGCGTTGAAATCGTATCTCAGTCCCAGATTCAGAGTTAATTTGGGCGCAACCTTCCAGTCATCTTGAAAGTAGAATCCATAGCTGTGATAGCCAACGAATTCGCCGGGTGACGTGCTTTGAATGCTTCCGCTATCACCGGTCCCGAACAGAAACGAAGCGAAACCGACACCGGAAGCGGAGCTAGCTGCCACGGGATTAGGACCTTGCGTGAAATCGGATGAAAAAGAGTAATTGTTGTACGCCGGTTGAGCACGCTGCGACCAGCGATTATAAAACCAATCGGCACCCATCTTGAAGGTATGAGCACCATGAACCTTTGTAACGTTGGCGTATTCTGAAAAGGTGTCGTATGACTGATTTGTATACTGGCAATCTCCAATGAACCCACCGCCAGTATCCGGAACGTTGATGGCGGTACCCATGCCACTGACCGCGATGCTGGGGAAGCAGGGAGTCAGTCCAACGTTCTTCAAATAAGACGGTAATCCGACCTGAGTGGGATCGAATCCGAGCGCAGGGTTCTCTCGCCCCAGCCAATAATGGAGAACACTCGAGTTCAGCTCTACAACCGTGGTCGGGTTGATGACGTAATTGTAATTGGCCGTTGCCTCCTGGTTATGCGAGATGTCGACGCCGTTGGTGGGCTGGCTGTAGGCAAAATTTGGATTGCTGTTCCCATAGACATCCGGACGGTCAACGGTGCCCGTGTTCTGAGACCAGCGGACGAAGATCTTTTGGTTATCGGTAATCTTCTGGTCGACACGAAGCGATATGGTGTTCTCGTTGGTGGGTGCCGACATGGTGCTGGTAAAGTTATTCGCTCCAGTTAATGCATTGCCGGTTGTGTTCGGTAAAGGCAGATAGTTCACCAGGATCGCAGATACCGGGTTGATCTGTGATGGAGTCATTTTGTTCCCCGGCAAAGGCGTCCGGGAGTATTGTCCGTTGGCAAGTACAGTAGAATTCGGGTCGTAAACGGTGATTTGCTGTCCGGCCTGGTTGAAAGTTTGAGAGAAGTCGCCTGCTCGCTGCAGTGCAGTCGGCATGGTGCCGTTTGTCGTGTAGGCACGCACCCACCGCAAGCCTTCATAAGAAACGAAAAAGAAGGTCTTATTGCGGCCGTCGTAAACCTTGGGAATGTAAACGGGGCCGCCGAACGCGCCGCCGAACTGGTTGAAGCGAATAGGGGCAATCTTCTCTCCGGCTGAATTGGCGAAGAAGTTGTTTGCATCGAAAGCGTCGTTGCGCACAAAGTCATAAAGACTGCCGTGAACCTGGTTTGCGCCGCTCTTGGTGACGACGTTGATAACTCCACCCGCGGTGTTGCCGAATTCAGCAGGTACGTTGCTGGTTTGTACCTTGTACTCCTGAACAAGATCAACGGGAGGATATATTCCGGGTCCGTTAAAGCCGGAGTTCGAATTCCAGCCGCCGTCAAGCAGGAACATGCTTACGTTCACGCGGCTCCCGTTAATCGACAAAAACTGATCGTTGTAGTTCCCGTACGCCACCTGTGTAAAGAGATTGGGGGCGCGCACGCCGGGCACAAGCTGGGCGAAGCCGTAACTGTTTCTCCCATTGGTGGGTAAATCGACAATGCTGGTATTTCCTAGAACTGTTCCCAGTGACGACGATTCAGACTCAATTTGTGGTCCGGTTCAGTCACGGTTACGGTCTGGGTCTGCTGACCCAACTGCAAACTTACGTTCTGAGGGACGGCTTGTCCGACGTCGAGTGGAATCCGACTCACCACAAAATTCCGAAATCCGGCCATCCTGACTTCAAAGCGGTACGTGGCGGGCGGCAACAGCTGGAATGAGTACAATCCAGAGCTATTAGTCGTTGCGGTCCGGGTTTCATTGGTGGCCTGGTTCATCAGAGTAACCGTGGCTCCGTTTACCGGCGCCTGACTCGAATCTGTAACCGTACCTGTAATGGATCCTGTGGCGGTCTGGCCGAAGCCGAACGAGCTAAAGGTTAGTGCCGCTAACACCAGCAAAGTAACTTGCGCATACCTGAGTATTTTCACGACTTCTCCTGCAATGTCGATAAAAAATTGACATCCCGCAAAGAAGAAGTTATCCTTCAAACCCCTTGCCGGGGAAGCACCTGGAAGTTAAATAACGTTACGAAACGCTGTTTGGAAGGGAAGAACGGGTTAATTAAGAAGAGCCGACTGATTGATTATCTGATGGGTTTCGTACTGCCAATTCAGTGCCAAGTTATGGTCGAGTCCGCACCTGACGACAACTTGATAGGCCCGAGGGAATCGCTCGTATCCCTCCTTGAGCAGCTTTGCACGAAGGATCCGTAGACCTTCGCCAGACTGGAAGAATTCCAGCGCTGCCTGTGGACCGGCCGAAGTAATGCCGGAAAAGATGAAAATCTGGGTTCCGCTCTCAATGGCCGGCTGGCTCGGTAAGACTGTAATCAGTCCATAAGCTTTGGTTAGCATGCCGAGCTCGTCATGTGCAGGGCGGAAGATCCGTTTGCTTCCTTTGCCGGGTGGACCCTCGCTCACCACCTCCTCACGGGTAGTCGAATCATAGTGAACCGAGAAGGGCATACTCATTAAGAACCGGGCGGCAAGCGGACTG
>CAXTMN010000137.1:0-6058 GCA_964245395.1 uncultured Bryobacteraceae bacterium | reverse complement strand
ACTGTAATTCGGCGACCCAATCAGCAGAACATTCTGCCCGCGCAGGGCGAAGGCGCGGAGATTCGATTCGGGGAAAACCTGGGGAACTGCCCCGCACTTGGAAAGTAGCTGTACGGCGGAAGTCGCTGCGAGAGAATCGCCAAAGAGGAACACGTCCTGAGTGGTATGCATGTAGAGTTTGCCACCGCCGTCCAACATCTGTAAGCCCTCATACCAGGTGGCGACATCTTTCGGAGCGGGTGGCAGAAGCGCCGGCATAGGCGGTAGCTCGCCATCCTTATAGGAATGCAGCAGCATCGCCGGCGGGGTCGCAATGCAAACCTTTACCTGAGCCCCTGGGTTCAGCATTGATCCCCAGGCCATTCGTAACACGGGATCGATGGCCGAGGCTGTGATGGCGGCACTCTGCCGAAGGAGGAGCGATCCCAAAATCAGTCCGGTGATCAAGCTGACAGTGAGGCCACCGAGGAGAAAAGGCTTCCATGCGGCCGGTGAGCTTGGCGCCGGCTGAGACAGGGGCGTATCTCCGGAGATGCCAGTATGTGAGTGGGCTGAAAAATGCGCCGTGTATGCACCTTTCGGTACATCGATCCTCAAGCCTGCTTCCGGGCTCTCCAATTCGTAGTACTCCTGAAGCTTCTGCCGGAGTGCATGGGCCCTGGTACGTACTGAGGAATCGTCAGTTGGCGAATACCCGGGAGGTCGGCCTAACGCTTCTATAGCAATTGAGTATTCGCTTACCTGTTCGGCTTTTCCGGCAATGTCCTTTTCGCAAATATATTGAAGGAATCGTTTGAGCTGATCGGACCGGGAGAAAGCATGGCTTCTTAAGACGCGTTCCATCTCTCGCCGTTTTTCTTCAGGATCGATGCCTACTGATGGTAAGGTCGTCACCGCAACCCCCTGCTTTGGACAATGATTATCACAGACGATCTGTGGCGTCGGATCCCTACACTTGGAGCGAGCGAATCGGGTTTATCGCGGTGGAGTTGCTTTCGAGGATGGAGTTGGCTTTCCATCGACAGTGACCGGTTCCATCAGTTCGGTCCGGGTTCCATCAGGATCAAAGATATTCGCTTGGCGCTTGCGATTCGTGCCTGTCCGAATTTCGATAGGTCGCCCGTATTGCGCGTAATATGTTTTGGTCCTTAGTGCCGCCACGCTCGCGTCTATATCCGGCACTTCCAAACACAGATGATGTGCAGAGCCCCTCTGGGTGGGAGCGGGCGCATCTTTGTATAACATAAATTCGACGTAGTCATCGCCGTCAGGAACGCGCAAGTTTACCCAGGAGAGAACATCACCGGACTTGCTGCCGCGCCAGGTCTCTTTAAACCCCAGCACCCGGGTGTAGAACTCGTACTCGGGATCCAGATCTGTAACGACAATTCCGACATGCATCATACGTTTGGAGATGCGGGCGTCACTGACGTGCTTTCCCTTTTCGCGAACGGTCCAGCCATCCGGAGTATATTGAACCATCTCGACGGTGTGGCCGGCCGGGTCGGTGATGTTGAAGTTGAGATTGCCGATTCTGCCGCGATGCGCTTCGCTGGGAACTTTCACTCCTTGCGAGGCAAGGTACAGGCGCAGTGCTTCTATGTTGTCGGTCTCCAGGGAGATGTGGCTTAAGCGGTCGGTGTTCACCTCGCGCTCGGGAGAAAGTTCGATGTATTGACGCTCATTGACTTTGATGAAGGTCATCGAGATCGAACCATCGGGGTTGTTCAGTTGATACGGTTCCTCGAATCCAAAAAACTGGTTATAAAAGGCACGGGATTTTTCGAAGTCGTGCGCATAGAGGGCGATGTGAGCGACTCCAGTCAGGTGCGGTCGTTGAGGGACCTGCCCGGAAAGAAGCGAGATCGAGGCGAGCGCAATGCTAATGAGAAGGGGGCGAAGTTGGATGTGCATGAGAGTGCCGGGGAAGGCGTCAGCATTGCCGTTTCCGATACGAGGATGCCACCCCATATCTTTGAGTGGTTCGAACATCGTGACCTATAAGAAATCCACGTAACGGCTCCGGTTTATCTTATCGAACAGTACCAGCAACCTGTTGGCTCTCAAAATACGAAAGTATTGCCTGAACTTGGTCTTGAGAGACATCGAACCATTGCGAAATCTCCGGTATGGTAGCGCCATACTCGAAGTTGCCGATCACTGCGCTAGCCGGTAAGCGAGTTCCTCGGAGCACGGGGACGCCTATTTGGATTTGCGGATTGACTTCCAGAAAAGGACATTGTGACCAATCAAAATCCGTCATTCTTTCCTTTGTACCGTTCATTAGAACAGAAACTTCAGAGCGAGCTGAACGATTCTGGGGAAGTTCTGTTGATAGAGATTTACTGTCCCAAAGCCGGTGTAAGTGCCATTCTTCTGTACCTTAGGAGGCCCGTCGCCGGGGTTGTTATCCGGTCCCGGAAACAGCACGGTGTTGGTCAGATTCAGTGCTTCTGCCCGGAACTGAAGCCGCATCGATTCTGTGACTGCGAAGTCTTTGTGCACACCTAAATCGAGGTTAGTGATCGACGGCTGCCGCACTTGTGATATTTGGTTGGGAAGATTCGCCAGCCCATACTGCGGAATTGAGGAATAGCACCCGAGCGGGTTTCCGCTGCTGTAATCGTTATAGAGATAGTTGTTCAGCGAGGGCCCGCCATTGGGAGTGTAGCTATGACCGCAGTTGTAGTAATAGCCCGTGTTTAGATGGACAGGCACGCCGGTCTGTGCTGAAACAATGAAGTTTGCGCTCCAGCCATTAATGAATGCGCCAAGCACCCCGCCGGCGTTCGTGGCGATGTACTTGGTTCCTTTACCCACGGGAAGCGCCCACTCGCCAGTCACGCTGAATACATGCGTGCGATCGCTTCCGGCAATCTGATATTTCAGATTCGCATCCTGGTAAGGCCAGCCATTTTGGTAACCGGTGGCTTGCATTGTTTTCGAATAGGTATAGGCCACTTGGAAACTCAGCCCTGCCGAGTAACGTTTGTTGAGCTTGACCTCTAGGCCGTTGTAATTCTGTTTGCCAAGGGGGTCGTTGTATTGCCCGATCAAACCACAATACTGCGATAGGGGCAGCAGTAAAGTGATGCGTGAGATCGTTTTGTTCGAGCCACAGGTTGAGCTTGGTGGAATTCCTGGCACGTTGTAGTAAGGATTCGGAACCTGCTGATTGAAGAGCGTTGGATTGGCAATTCCCTGTTGAACTTGACTATAGGTAAGCGTTCCGTTATCCCAGACAAACACTCGAAGCCGGTCGGTGTAGTTACCCGTATAGCGAGCGTCCAAAACCATCTGGCCTGGCAGTTCGCGCTGAAACCCGATGGAAAATTCCTGCGACCGCGGAATGCGGCGGCCAGGGAAGTCGACCGACGCTCCGTTTCCGAGCGCAGTCTCCAGGCCCAGGGTGTTTCCGACGGGGGTCTGGAAGCCGGATGGAAATGGATTTCCGGAAGCGAAATAGCTTGTGGGAGTTACGTTGCCGTTCGTCGAGTTGGTGTATGGCGTCGAAATACTGAAGCCGTCGTTCGAGCCGCCTTCGAGGCCGACGGTGTAGAAGATTCCGTAACCGCCGCGAATGACCGTTATCGAGTTGAGGGCATAAGCAAATGCAAACCTCGACTGGGTATTGGTCCAATCGGTGTTGTAGGCGTCACGATTGTTGCCGTTCACGCCGGGAAACTCGAGACCGCCATAAACGGTCGAGAGCGAGGCCGGGTTGATGCCCGCAGCGGCCAAAGCAGGACCGTCGGCTGCCAAGTTGGCCTGATAAGCGGGAGTATTCGAAATTGGGTTGACGCAGGTGAAACAAATTCCCCGGTTGAGCCGGTTGTAACGTTCGCGCAAGCCGATTTGCACGTCGTAGCGAAAACCGATGTTGAGCGTCAGCTTCTTGGTGATTTTCCAGTCGTCCTGCAGGTAGAGCGCCCAGGTGGGATAGCCTTCAAAGAGTGTGTCATTGTAGTCGACGCCTCCGCTGTCCGGGTAGCCAAGCAGCATATCAGCAACGATGAATCCGTCGTTGATGCCGGCGAGCGTGTTTCTTTGCAACGGATTGTACTGCGTGTATTGGCTCCCGAATTCAAAGTGACCGTTCGGGCGGCCAACCGAACCCGGATTGGCATACTGCAGTTCCTGCAATTCACCGCCAAAATGAACGGTGTGATTCGACAGAGTCTTCGTCCAGTCGTTATCGAAAGTGATGGTGTTGTAGGTGTCGTTATTGATGTGATTACCCACAACCTGCGGGTAAAAAGCGCCACTTTGGCTGTTGATTTCGGGCAGCAGTTTCTGGGTCGTGGTGGGAACGTTCGGCATGTTCAATCCGATGGAACTCGGGTTCACCTGGGCCGACAGGTCTCCATTCGGGAAGCTGTCGAGGAACCTGGAGAACGATAGCTTGAAATCGGCGAGTAGCGTTGGGGAAAAAATGTGAGTCATGTCCTGGCTGGCCATTAATTCCTGACGCATAGTGTTGATGTTGCCGTTTTCAGCGGGAGGGGGAAAGCCGCTCGAATTGCGAAATTCCGTGCCGTGTTGGAAGGCAAACATGCTGTACCAGCGTGTCTTGTCGCTGGTGTCGTAGTCGACCCGGGCCATTGGTTGCCAGTAATTGTATTTGTCCGGAACGTTAGCCGTATAGTTATTCTGCAAACCGCTGCTGCCGGTGTTGGGAAGCGGGTACAGGTTGAGTAGCGCCGCGCCGATCGGACTGATGCGGCTCGCCGGGATCGTGTTGTTCGGGAACTCGGTACGGGCGTAGGCGTTGCCGGGACAATTGCCGATGGTGCCGCCCGCAACGGTACACACAGTCGTTGTTGGATCGTAAATCGTGTAACCGCTTTGCGTGAAGTCGACCGCGCCGCCATTGGCGCTCGAAGGACGCAGGTAAGCCGGCGGAACGCTGTTCACTGTCGTAAAAGGAATGCCTTCTTTGTACTGCTCGTAGCTTCCGAAGAAGAAAATCTTGTCTTTTCTGACGGCCCCGCCAAAGGTTCCACCAAACTGGTTCTGGTGCAGGTTTTGCCGGGAAATGCCGTTTAAATTATTTTCGAAATTGTTGGAATTGAAAGCACCGTTTTCCAGGTAGTCATAAGCATCTCCGTGGAACGCATTCGTTCCGGACTTAGTGACCATGTTGACCGTGCCGCCGCCCGTTCGCCCGTAGCGCGCGTCATAGGTAGTCGTCATGACATTGACTTCCTGAAGAGCATCCACGTTAGGGGCAATCTGCCAGGTCCCCTGATTGCCGTTATTTTGCAGGGTAATGTTGGTCCCGTTCAAGGTGAATTGCTGGTATCCCTGCACGCCACCGCCAAGGGTGTAATTATTTGAGACATCCCATCCGCGCGTGCCCGAATAACCTCCCGCGCCGAATTGCGTTTGTAGAAATTGCGAGCCGGGAGTGGTGCCGAGCAGCGAGTAAATCTGGCGGCCGCTCATTGGAACATTCTCGATTTCACGCTCCGTCAGCACGGTGCCGCCTGAGCCATTCGCGGTCTCAATCAAAGCAGGGGCGCTCGAGACCTCGACAGTCTCCGTTGTGGTTCCTAATTGGAGACTAAAATTCAGGCCACGAGATTTGCCGGCCTGAAGAAGAACATTGTCCTGCACCTGCGTTCTGAAGCCGGGAGCCGTGACCGAAACCGTATAAGTGCCCGGGAGAACGTACGGAATGAAATAGACGCCTTTGTCAGTGGTGGTCGCATTGTACGCCTGCTGAGTGGCGCTGTTGATGGCCTGCACCTGTGCTTGCGAGACAGTCGCCCCTGACGGATCGGTGACCTCACCCGTAATAGTGCCGCGAAACTCCTGGGCACAGAGAGCGGAACAAAAAACAAGAGAAACGAGGGAAAGGAGACTCACTCGCTGAGTGAGTGTTTGGATATTCGACATAAATAACCTCTCGAGGTGCGCTAACACGGACAACCCCTGGCGAAAGGAAGCTAATTAATAACTCCTTCCGCTTATTGGCTAAAGATTCTCAATGAGCATACACCAATTGCGCCAACTTAATCGGAATCTCTAGATTCCATGCGCAGGCTGACGCACTTAC
>CAXTMN010000136.1:0-12243 GCA_964245395.1 uncultured Bryobacteraceae bacterium | reverse complement strand
CCCCCAGAATTCCCACCCCGAGTGCAAGCGTAATGGCGAATCCGCCCGCTACGGGCCACGGGTCAACCTGACTACGCACGGAACTCCAGAGCACTACCAACTCAAAAAAAGCACCCAGCCAAATGCATGGCAGGATTCCAAAGACAACCTGTGTGTCGTTGTCGCCACGTGAAAGTCGATCTCTGTCTTTCGCAGGATGGTATCCACTTCGGAGCTTATTCAAATTTCGCAGCCGGATCAGGATGCAACCGGCCAGAAGCGGTACGCTCGCAACAACGCTCGCCAGCAGCAGGGTAGGACCGTTCAGCATGGGCTCGATGAGGCTTCCCAGGTGATACAAGAGGAAAATGGCTATGCGTGGAAGCAGCAACGCCGCGCCGAAAAAAAGAGCAAGCACCACCAGATTCAACAACGTGTTGCGAAACCATGTGGCGCCTATCGTCCAGGAGTCTGCTGAGAAGAAGCCGGCCTCGGGCGCGAGAAAGCGAGCGTAATCCCGCAGTAGCCGGACAGGACGCACGTGGTCCGAATGAGGATCGGAGTTCTGCGAAACCCATTCGAGTGGCCTCGAAAGATTCGGCCCGGCAGTTTCCGGGCGGCGCTCAGGGCACTCAGGGCGCAATGTGAGATGCGAAGCCGAACCTCGCAGTGACTTTTGAACGGCGTTGATCCCGCCACTGCGCTTAATCCAGGAAATGAGCCAGCTGCCTATGTACCCGCCCCCGGAAACCGTCGAAAGTATGTCGATATATGGCAGGATGTTGCGGTCCGCCATCCCTTGCAACAGGCCAAGCGCGAATGTAGCGCTGCGAATCCCACCGCCGGAAAACGCCACGCCAAACAGCGAGGCTTTGAACGCCTGCTGCTGCGTGATAGACAACGAAACGGGTACGCCGCACTCGGTTCGCGCCTCAACCGCTGGCGGCGGATGCGCAGGGTCTGCCTTATGTCCATACAGGCGGAGCATTCGCGAGCGGGCGATCTCGTCCAGCTCATCACTCAAAACGATCGAGAACGGTACTGGCACTGCCAGCTCCTTACAGATGGCGCGCAGTGCAGAACGATCGAGAACCAGGTCTCGGGTTTCGCCTTTTCGATTCTTCTCCAGCCATGCATCGGCGGCCTTCCGAACAACTTGCTTCCCGCGAGCTTGCTGAATCTCCCGCGCGCATTTGGTGATCTCCTCTTCCATCAGAAACGGCGCATTCCCGAGAAACGCATCAGCAAATACACGAAGTGTGGACACCTCAACATTCAGCAGCCAGTTAGCGACATTCCGGAATAGCTCTTCTCGTGTGAGCAACTGCGAAGGGGAGACTTGAGCTTCTTGCGATACGGCCTGCCCCGCGCACTGGGCAGCAAACGTCAGATTCTGGGCGAGACCCTGCTGAAGCACAGCATTCATGCGAGCCGCCAGTGTTCTAACGGCTACGCTGGCGAGCCTGTCTGGCTGAGCAGCTTCGTCCCCTCTCTTTACCGCGACCCTCGCGGACTTCCCATGAAACACCTGCCGCCAAAGCTTCCCCGTCTTGACCTGCAAACTGGCTCCAGCACTTGGGCCGTTCATCGAGTCACAAACAAGGTCGAGCAATGCCTGGAGTAGCGACCAATCCTTCGCTGCACTTTGCTCCAGATCCTCGCGCCACTTCCCCGACAGAACAGCGGTGACATCCGATTGCTCCGGATCGAGTTCATGCAGCAGCCAGAGATGCGAAGTGATACGCGTCGCGAGTTCTGAAACCGGTTCCATCTCTGTTTTGTCTTCGCAAGCAACTCGCCACCGCCTGAATCGGCGCGCGGCTTATAAGGACTCTCGGTAGCACTCGCTTTGCCGCCACGAGCCTTTACACGAAAACCGGCGCATTATGAATCTTTCGGTTATTGCGGATTCAGCTTTTATCCGACCGGTGCTGCGCCGGTCACACACCACCGTCGCTACCGCTTTCGCAAACGCAGCGATTCCCAGCTCCCGTCAGCCGTCCACCCTCCATCAACCGCCAGCGCCTGTCCATTGATGAAACCGCTCTCTTGCCCGTCGGCGAGAAACGCAATGGCTCGCGCAATGTCATCCGGCGTAGCGAAACGGGCCATCGGCACACGCCCGACAATGTCGGCGTCACTGGCGCTCCCACCAGCCTGATCGGTCAGGTCCATTTCGGTCTTCACCCAGCCGGGGCAAACCGCATTGACGCGCACCCCCCGCCCACCCCATTCAGCAGCAAGAGTACGGGTCAGGCCGATCAAGCCGTGCTTCGATGCATTGTAGGCTGCACGGTCCGCAATGCCCAAGAGCCCCGCTACCGAAGCAACATTGATGATCGACCCGTTGCCGGCTTCGAGCATCTTCTCTCCAAAGCTCCTCGCCATCAGGAATGGCGCAACCAGATTCACTTCAAGCACGCGGCGGTAATCACTGACAGCCGTCTGCTCGGCAGGGGAAATCAGGCTGATTCCGGCGTTATTCACCACGACATCCGCGCGCTGGTACGAGCCGCACACCTGCTTTACAAATTTGTCTACCGTCACTTCATCCGCAGCGTCACCCGCATAGCCAAAAGCCTCGCCGCCCTTCGCTTCAATGGCTGCTATCGTGTCCGCTGGCTGACGCAGATCGATGAGAGCCAGTCGATAACCCCGCTCGGCCAACAACTCTGCAGTCCGCCGGCCAATCCCCTGCGTCCCTCCGGTAACAACCGCAACGCGCTGGGTTCCGCTCCTCACCTTCGACTTCACTTACGCGCTCTCTTGCCGCCTCATCTCCGCAATTCCTACAAATGCCCCAGCACGCTGTAAAACACTCGAATTCCCGTATAGAACGAGTCCACAGGAATCCGCTCTTCATCACTATGCATAGTCGCCAGAGTCGCTGTATCGAGCACCATAGGAATCAGCCCGTAAGCCGTCACTCCGCGCTCACGCAGTTTCACCGAATCGGTTCCATACGGAACCAGCATCGGCGACACAATCGCACCCGCATAATTCTCTTTGATCGCGTTCTCGATCGTTGCAAACAACGGTGTGTTCGGATTGCTTGAGCCCGGATCGGCAGAGCGGCTCATCGTCTCCACCGTAACCCGCGGGTCGTTGATACGAGCCTTGATCTCCGAAATAAATTCATCGCCATTCGCGCCTGGCAGCAGCCGGCAGTCCAGCGTCGCCTCAGCCGCTGAAGGAATCACATTCGCTTTCGGCGGATCGCCTACCCCAGCTCGTAACGTCGTCAATGAAATCGTGTTCTTCTGAATAGCTGCCGTGAATTTATTGTCGGCCAGAGTTCCAAACCGTCTCTGCATCTCGGCCACTGTTTCGTTCTTCCGTTCCGATGGAGGCAGATCCAAAGCGCGCTCGAGCGCACGCAGCAGAATCACGTTCGCATTCTCGGTTATTGGCTGTGAGCCATGGCCTGCTGTTCCTTTCGCTTTCACCTTCAACCAAAGCAACTGCTTCTCGCCGACCGACACACCAAACGTCAGCTTGCCGCCAGCCAGAGCCTCTCGCGAACCCAGGCCTCCTTCGTCCAGCACGTACTCCGCATCGATGTCTGCCAAGTGGTTCTTAACCATCCACTGAATTCCGTAAACTCCACCAGCCTCCTCATCCGCCGTACAGAGCATAACGATGTCGCGGGCCGGTACTGTCCCGGATTCCTGAAGAGCCATCAGAGCCACCATCTGCTCCACCGCAACCCCCTTCATGTCCAGAGCGCCCCGCCCCCAGATAAAGCCGTCTTTCACCGTGCCTCCGAACGGATCGATCCGCCAGGCCGCGCGATCGACCGGCACGACATCCATGTGATTAGACAGCAGCAGAGGCTTCAGCGAACCGTCCCGCCCCTTGAGCCGGAGAACTAGATTTGTTTGGCCCGCCGGCCCGGCAGGATAAACGGTCACGTGAAAGCCGCGCTTCTCGAATTCACCCCGTATCAGTTCAGCAGTCGGGCGAGTATCAGCTGGCGGATCGACCGAAGCAATCCTCAGATAACGCTGCAGAAGATCCAGCGCGTAACGGTTCCACTTAATCCAGTCCGGTTCCGCAGCAGTCAACGAAAATGCACCGCAGAGAAGAAGGGCGAAGAGTCGAGTCACGATCTCTCAGCCTACCGTGGCGTGCATGCGACGTCCCCTGTGGCCACTCGTCTTGGTTAACCGAAAGCTTTGTGAACCCCGGGCCGTTATCCAGGAATGTTGAAACGCCTGGCGTCTACGCTCATCGCTAGCCTCGCTTCCCGAAACGGTGACCAACGTGCCACACGAATGCTGGAGTCAACAGATTCCGGAGAGAGGACCCGAAAATGGCTTTAGACAAGCAGTTTTTTCAACTGGAAGCGCCAACGCTGATTGAAGCCAATGAATGCGCGGCCATGATTGCTGACGACCCCAAGTATTACGTTGCCAAAGACAACCCTCACGATAAAACAGCCCCCTTTTCCCCAATCATCGACCTCATCGAATGGCTGAATGTCAAAGGTAAGAATGGCGCAAAAGCAGCTGCTCTTAAAGGCAGACCCATTTATTACGTGGGGAAGCAAGATCCCCTCCCGCACGAACTGGAGATGGCCAGGCAGAACAATTGGACCCTCGTACGGTTCGCTAATAAGAAGCCGCTTGAGAAACAACTCGCTCAGCTTGAAATGTTGAAATTCAAAAACAAATCTGAACGGGTCGACATTCCGGCGAAAGCGCTAGCGGGTGATCTGGCCAAGTTCAAACTAGTGAACGTTGCCGCCGGCCCTGCCATCGTACCTACTGAAAAGCTGCAGAAGCTTTATATGCTGACTGCTTTCTCATTGGCCGCCAAAAAAGCCCAGGATCGGGGCCGTGTCGCTGCCCTGATAGTCACCAGCGGTGGCGAGATCCTCTCGTACGGCGTCAAGAGTTCCGACAATTCCATCCTCCACGCCGAGGTTACCGCAATACAAAGTCTTTTCGTCAACAATCCCGCCCGAGCTGCCGCTTTGAGCAGCGAAGAGACCTACTTGTTCACCACCCTGAAACCCTGTGGCATGTGCGCTGCCATGATCAAAGCTTGCGGCGCTGGAAAGATTCACGTTGTTTTCGGCCAGGACGACTTTGGCGAGGGAGCAGCGAATACTTGTCTCGATGCCAACCCCGGAATGCACCACAAGCTAGCCGCCGATTTGAATCTCAAAAACGAGGAGAAGCAGACGCTGCTCCAACAATTAGACGCGAATCGTAAAGGAAATTCAGGAGGCCCCATCGTGCACTCTCTCGATGAAGCAGGGCCAAAAGCATTGATGAACTTGGCCCACGATAGGACCCTGCACAAAGTCGCAAAGTATAGCGCGAGTGAGACTGACAGCGACAAGAAGAAAGTCATGGCCCATGTCGAGTCCTTTCTCAAGGCTGTCGAACTCATTCCGGCTTGATGCCGCCCAGCGTCCATCAATGGGGGAGTCACGCTGCTCTTCAACTTGGTCTCAAAAATGCCAATAAATCTGACGTACGACTTACTAAATAAGGAGCGAAGAAATTTATGGGAGCAATGCGTGACCGGGTTGTCAGTCTTACAACGTCGCAGGGATTAGCTCAAGTGAATTGGAAGATGCACGAGCAGAACATTCTTGACTACTTCAAGACCTCGACCGGCAGAAGCGATTGGACGAAGCATACCGCGCTACAAATATCCTGGTGCACCTACTTTGTTCATTGGGTGCTGGTGAGAGCTGGGGTTTCGCCAACCCCTCACGTGGGAGATTCGAATTCTCTGGGCAAATTGAATTCGTGCTCCCGTTTTATCAAAAGCATGGGCGGCTGCTACGATTCGCTGCCGCTGGAAAAAGCGACTCCTCAGCCTGGTGACATGTTTTACAAACCGGTACCGAATAACCACATTGGCCTGATCATCAAAGTCGAGCCCAATGGCGCAATCTGGTCCGTTAATGGAAATTCAGGTCCGGATAATGGTGGCCCGTTGTACGACACGTCCGAAATAACCAAAGACGACAAGGGAGTCGTCCATCATCCCATTGGCTACGGCTACGTGTTTCCATCTCAACAGGCGAAAAAGTATACTCCAGGACAAGTTCTGTTAATCAGATTGCCCGACACGCCCTAGATAGTTTGGTTCCAGCTTGGGGTTTACTGCGCCTTGGGCTATGTATGTCCCTCCGATACTCCTCTGCGAACGACCGGGAAAATAGCCCGAAAGATCCGGACTCTTCGTGATGAACATCGGCCACAAAGATTATTTGATCAGTCGATGATCTCGTAAGATCCGGAGAGTCTTATCGAGGGGTAAGGCATCTACAGTGTGTCCGTTCGAGGTCGTCGTCACGGCCCGGAACATCGAGTTTTAAATCGCCTCCTCCGTCGCTTCGATGACGGCAAGAAACAGCGGGGACATGGCGTCATTGCTAAGCGCTTCGACATGTTGCGCGAGCGACTTGTCAGACGTGTGAATCTGGTTCTGGGGCGCCGTGGAGAATGCGATAGCGTAGTCTCCGCTCCCGTTGGAGGCAGAACTGCCGGCCCGCGCCATCCCGAACCACGCTCTGGCCGCCAGCCGCTTCAAGTTCCGCGGGTCGACCGGCGCATCGGTGGCGATGATCATCATGCAAGATCCATCTGCCTTGTCTTTGGCTGCTTGGGTTACCTCCTCACGCAAATAGTATTGGCCCAGTTCCTTGCCGACCGGAGCACCGGCAATCGTGAGCACTCCTCCAAAGTTCGTCTGAACCAGCACACCCACTGTATACGCACCCAGAGTGGCAGGCAACCTTCGTGACGAGGTACCAATTCCACCTTTCCAACCAAAGGCGACCGTTCCGGTGCCGGCCCCCACATTGCCCTCGTCCACTGGGCCGCCTCTTGCATTTCTAATAGCTTCAAACACGGTCTGTTGAGTGACATGGAATCCACGAATGTCGTTCAAATATCCGTCATTCGTCTCGCCCACAACCACGAACGGCACAATACCCACAGACTCGGCCGCGCGAATAAGGGATTCCTTTGCTCTCGGGTTATTGCCTGAATGTTCGCTGTCGAGCATAACCCAATCGAATCCGGTGAGTCCCATAATCTCAATCAAGATCGGATCGCCTCTGAAACATTGCATCCCAAGGGGGATTTGTTTCTGCTCAAGCATTTGGAGAATGCGGTTTTTCTCGTACATCGCTTTACCTGTGGTTTACGGATTCGAGAGTCAGAAGACCCATGCGCTCTTCTCAGTCGATACTAATCGCGTTCGGAAGGCTTGTCTCACCAATTGCAAACAATTTGTTCAAATCCAGAAATTATTTTGAGCGTTCCAAGTCTGCTCCTCACCTGCTGTAAAAGACCTTGGAAGACATGTACGAGCACCGCTAATCGACTTGATTAACTTGTGCGTGCACGGGTGTCTCTTCTGTGAGTGGCGATGGCTGGCGGAATCATACGAACAAAGCTCGAAGCGAAAGCAACGGGAGATCAGCCCAAAGCGCGACACAATCAGCTTGGGAACGATCTGTATATCTTGCTCACGCCTCTCCGACAGGGCACACTCTCGTTAGAAGTTGATGGAATCGAACTCTTCAAGGGTATTGCTCGCCCTGGGATGCTTCGCTTGATCGCTCCGGGCGAGAAATGGAACGTCCGGGTATACGAAAGCTTTCCCCTGTTGCAACTCCAAATTCCTGGTCCTGTTTGGCGGAAGCTATTGAACCGCATTACGGACTCCCTTGGCCCGGGAAAGCTAACTTATATCGATCCTCTCCTCCATCCACTTTCCGGCGTAGAGCGATTAGCACGAGTGCTAGTCACAGCTCCCGAAATGCAGGACATCCATGAAAAGATGCTTTCTGAAGGCGTGACCCTGTCTTTGCTGTCCTATCTTCTTGAGAACCACGCAGGGAACCATACATTCCTCGCAAAGGGTGGTCTCACTAAGAAACAGCTCATTAGGGCCATGGAATTCGCCCAATCAAAGTTCAATGAAGGCCTAAGCGTGCGAGCTTGGGCAAGCGAATTGCATATGGCGACGCACGAGTTTACCCGTCGTTTTCGGATGAGCACGGGTGCCGCGCCTTACCGCTGGTTTCTGGAGACCCGCGTTGATCGAGCAACGGACCTGCTGAGTACGACAACCCTGAAAGTCGCGGATGTTGCTCAACAAACGGGGTTCTCTAATCAGAGTCACTTCACGGCGGCATTTCGACGCCAGATTGGAATATCCCCGCTCGAGTGGCGCGCTCAAAACAAGACTGGTATCTAGCAACAGTCACTCCTTTATTGAGAACGTGTAGTCGTTAGTGTTGATCAGGAGTGCCTCGGTAAAGTTTGATGTCATCGCGCAGCTAAACGGTCAAGCCATTCAAGGAGCAACGAGCGTTCCCCTTCCGAGAGGGGCGCAGTATCGTCGAGCACCGCACGGAGTGCGATCGCAGCCTCGGCACTACCCCCTTTCTTGTAAATCGGTATTTCCGTGGTGATCGCGGCAAGTGCCGCCTCGCGCGCCATGCTGGATAAGGTCATGTCCAGTTCGCCTTGAGGCATGCCCAGAAGCGTCAGAACCGTTCCCGAGCCGGCAGCGTGGAAAAGGTGGGTCGCACGCTCTTCCGTCACGCGCAGCCGGCCAGCCGAGGCCACCCTGCGAATGTGTTTGCGAAGCATCTGAAAGGAGGCTTCCGCAGCAGGAGACTTCTTTCCTGAACTGGGTTCGGCGTACATCAGAAGATATATCGCCGGATTGGTCAAACCAAAATCGATGTGCAGGTCCCAGCCTGCTCGAAGAGCTTCGACAGGGTCGCCCGCTGGAAGCAATTGCTTTTGCGAGAGGTATGCCCTGAACCCGTACTCAGCTAGAGCGTCGAGCAAGCCATGCTTATCCCCAAAAAGCCGGTACAGAACCGGGGGTTGAACTCCCGCAGCCTCAGAAACCGCTCGGGTGGTAACCGCGTCCCGGCCTTCACCGGTAAGCAGCTTCATGGCGGCGTCAAGAATGCGAGTGCGCAATTCGCTTCGATCACCAACTGCATCAGATTGTAGCTCGTTAAGAGCAGAACGGGCCCGTGCTTCCACTGGAAACAATTATATGTTATCAATGGTAATAGGAGACGCCATGATTATTGTGACCGGGGCCACGGGGAAACTGGGCCAGCTTATTGTCGAAAAGCTCAGCGCAAAGATGCCCGCAGGCCAGATCGGCGTTAGCGTGCGTGATTGCAGCAAAGCGACAGCTCTGTCAGATCGGGGTATCAGAGTCCGCCAAGCTGACTTCACCGGCCCGGCAAGGCTGCTTCATGCGTTCGAGGGTGCTTCGCAAGTGCTTATTATTTCCAGCAACAGCGGTGGTGCTGCGGCTGTTGAGCAACATCGCAATGCCATCAGCGCTGCCAGGGAAGCTGGTGCGCAGCGTGTCCTCTATACCAGTCACATGGGCGCTAGTATTTCCTCTGCGTTTGCGCCCATGCGAGACCATGCCGCCACAGAAGAGGCCTTGAAGTCCTCTGGCCTTGCTTTTACTTCGTTGCGAAACGGCTTCTACGCAAGCTCCGCCGTCATGATGATGGGGCCGTTTCTGAAGACCGGCAAAGTGGTCGCGCCGCCGGATGGTCCAGTGTCCTGGACTACCCATGAGGATCTTGCGGACGCGGCCGTTCTTGCCCTCACCGGGGAAGGCAAGCTGGATGGGATTACGGCGCCGCTAACGGGCTCAGAGGCCCTGAATCTGGCGCAGCTTGCCGGTTTAGCGTCGGAGTTGATGGGCCGTGAGACCACCCGCATCACGATCTCGGATGAGGAGCAGCGGAGTTTAATGCTGTCTCGCGGAACGCCTCAGCCTCTGGTAGATCTCTTCGAGGGCTTGTACAAGGCGAGTCGCGCAAACGAATTTGCCAGAGTCGACGCAACACTGGAACAACTCCTATGCCGTCCTCCGGTCTCGATGCGTCACGTTCTGATGGATCTCATCAAGACACAACAGTAAGGATAGTCAGGTTCAGGAGAAACATATGCAGGAAGCAAAGAAAGTGGCTCTGATTACCGGAGCAAACAAGGGCATCGGCTTCGAGGTCGCCCGCCAGATTGCCAAGGCCGGCTGGACGGTGCTCGCCGCCGCCCGCAACGAAGAGTTCGGCAGGCAGGCCGCCGCAACGCTTCAAGCTGAAGGTCTCGATGTGCAGTTTGTTCACATTGACCTCAATCAGAAAGAGACCGCGCTCACCGCAGCGGAAACCATTCGAGATCGATTTGGCAAACTCGACCTTCTCATCAACAATGCCGGCATTACGAGTAAGAGCGACGGCCCGCCGAGCAAGGTCAATCTCGAAACCCTGCAGACCGTCATGCGCACCAACTATGTAGGTGCGGTTGCGGTCACTCAGGCCATGCTGCCCCTACTCCAAGGTGCCGGGAAGGCTCAGATCATCAACGTCACCAGCGAGCTCGGTTCGATAAGTCTGCAAACCGACCCGAGCTGGAAGTTTGCTTCGGTAAAGGTGCTTGCCTATTGTGCTTCGAAAGCCGCGCTCAACATGTTCACCGTCCAACTGGCCTACGAGTTCCGCGACGGAAGTGTTGCCGTAAACGCAGTCAACCCGGGCTACACAGCCACCGATTTGAACGGGCATAGCGGGCCGCAGACGGTTGAAGAAGGTGCCGCCGAGATCGTCCGGGTAGCCCTTACCGACCCGCCCGTCAGCGGCAAGTTTCTTGAGGCCGGTGGCGAGATCGCCTGGTAGGAATGCGCATCGCGTCTGGACCGCGAATGCCAGTTGCGTATGCCATCCTTCCATTTAGAGTGGACAGTGGATGCTCATCTCTAGCTATCCTGGTCTTCTTTCCGTGAGGTGATGTGGATGCAGATCAATGCAGCTGTCGTGAAATGTACTCTGACCCTGTTGGCGTTTACCCTGCCATCAATCCGGGGCGCCGAAGTAACCGTCGGTACCGCCACCGCGCATGCAGGAGAAAGAGCAACAGGTTTCCTCCAAGTGGCAAGCGGGGTTGATGCGCCTGCGAACATCCCTGTCATCGTCATTCAGGGAGCGAAGGCGGGACCTAGGCTGGCTCTGGTGGCCGGTTCTCACGGAACCGAATATGCTTCGATCATCGCGCTTGAGAAGCTGGCGCGGAGCATCGACCCAGCGGTGCTTTCTGGAACGGTGGTTATCGTGCCGCTGATCAACCTGGGTTCGTTTGCTCAAAAAGTGCCGCACGTCAATCCCGCGGACGGCAAGAATATGAACAGGATGTATCCCGGGGATCCAAATGGCACCCAGACTGACAGAGTTTCGTGGGAGATCGGGCGGCAGGTCGTCCAGCCGTCCGACTACCTGATTGACCTTCACGGTGGAGATCTGGACGAAAATCTACGACGTTACACCTACTGGATGCAGACCGGTATCGCCGAGCTCGATGCCACATCCCGTGGCATGGTGATGGCCTTCGGACTGGACCACATCGTCATCCAGAAAAAGGAAGGAAAGGCCGTGCCCGGGAGCGACACCAATTTCTCGATTTTCCGAGGATCTGGGGAAACCAACCGTCACTGCGGAAGCCGGCCATGCCGGCACCACCAATGCTGAGGATATCGATGTCTTGGTCGAGGGCTGTATAAACGTCATGCGCTACTTGAAGATGCTCTCCGGCCAGGTAACGGCGATAGAGCACCCAGTCTGGATCGGCGCGATTACGACCGTTCGAAGCAATCAAGACGGCATCTTTTACCCACTCGTTGCACCGGAAAGCTATGTGCAGCAAGGAATGAAAATCGGTTATACGACCGATTAGGCGGTTACAACTCCTCTGACCTTGGTTTAGGTGGTAACAACAGGCGGAAAATTGCAGGCAATAGGCTTCAGAGATACTATCGGGCAAAGGACATGATCGGAGTTTGACGCCTAACTATTTCGTTCCTGATTGGCTCGTTGTTTCAGGACTGGCGCTATGGATCGCCCCGTTTTTTGCAAGGCCACTGGTGGAACGGCTTTTTGAACGCAAATCGAAGCTGGTCTCCTACCTCCTGCATCCGTCCGCCGTTATGGTGAACCCGCCTGAAGGCCCTCCGGTATCGGTCCGGCTTCACACCATTGTTGTTAAGAACAATGGACGAAAGCCAACAACGAATGTGCGCTTAGGTCACAACCCGCTGAGAGAGGTCAACACCCTACCAGCCTTTAGCGTATACCCCAATATCCAGTTCAAAATCGAGGACCTTCCGGGCGGCGGTAAGGAGATTGTCTTCCCTGTGCTGGTGCCAGGCGAACAGGTGACAATTCAATACTTGTATTTCGCGCCGATCTTATGG
>CAXTMN010000135.1:0-12500 GCA_964245395.1 uncultured Bryobacteraceae bacterium | reverse complement strand
TCCGTGACTAATCGGTGGTTGATCATTTTCCGGATTGACTTACAAGGATTTAGGTTGGTTCCAAACCGGCCGTTTCCTCATGGCGAAGATGCTGGCTTTGTTAACCGTACGCTTATGGCAAGACTAGATGTATGAAGAAGACCTTAAACATCGACGACGGGCTTATTGAAAAGGCTAAGGTCGCATGCGGCGCAGCTACTGATACCGAGACTGTCCGTTTGGGACTGGAAGCCCTGGTACGCCACGCGTCTTATGAGCGCCTTCGAGCTCTTCGCGGAAGTGAGCCCGAGGCGGAGGAGGTTCCGAGGCATCGTGAGAAAGCAATTGCAAAACGCAAGATCGCCTGATGGTTTTGGTCGACTCATCGGTTTGGATTCGCTTCCTGGCTAACCGAGCGCCTTACTCAGACGAATTGGATAAGCTGTTGGCTCTCGATGAAGTCGCAGGGCACGAAATGGTTTATGGAGAACTCCTCCTGGGTGATCGCGGCGGCCGGCGAAAGCTTTTGGCCGAATACGAGCGCATACAGCAAGTGAGTACCATTCCCCATCGGGACGTTGTAGACTTCGTTCGCAATCGAAACTTGCGTTGCTGGGGCGTCGGTTGGATTGATGTTCATCTGCTCGCTTCTGCGCTTGTAGGACGATTGCCCTTGTGGACCGCGGATTCGCGTTTGTCAGCTATGGCGATAGAATTTGGTGCGTCCTATGACAGACCGGTTCGGCCACGCTCCAATTAACGGGCAAATGGAGATCCGGCTCAGAATCATAGTGGCGCAACACTTACGCGAGGGGCACTGGCCGCTTCTGCTAGACTAAGCGACTCTATGAACGACGCCCGCCCAATCGGGCGATGGAGAATGGCCGCATTGGTGATCAACTGCATCATTGGGAGTGCAATCTTCGGTGTGCCTTCTGAAGCGATACGGCTGGTGGGCAATTCGAGCCCGCTGGCGATGCTCGCCGCTGCTTTGTTGATGGGCATCATCATGCTGCCAATCGCCGAGGTAGCATCGCAGTTTTCCGAAGCAGGCGGCGTATATCTGTACGCTCGGACCGCCTTCGGAAGATTTGTTGGCCTGCAGGTTGGATGGTTTTGGTTGCTAGCCATCATAGGCGGCGGGGCAGCCGGGGCGAACCTCTTTTTAACGTACCTGGCGCAGTTCCTCCCATGGGTGGCTCACGGTTGGCCCGCGTTGTTACGCTTCTCGTGGTCATAATGATACCCACCACAGCTAATTATCTAGGTGTCCGTCAAGGCGTAGACCTGAGTGTCCTTTTCACGCTCGCGAAAATGTTGCCCATTGCTCTTGTGATCGGCCTGGGACTGCTCGAGACAGGATTGCCCAGTCACCCACTAGTACAAGTCCTTTCCTCCTCGTGGAGCGCTTGGCTAAAACTTCTGCTGATCCTTTTCTACGGGTTCAGCGGTTGGGAGGACACGCTGGTGCCGACGGGCGAAGTGCAACGGCCGGACCGTGTGATCCCGTTTGGGTTAATCGCCGGACTGCTGGTGTGCGGGGCCGTCTACATACTGTTCCAATTTGTAATTCTGCGGACAACTGGAACAAGTCCTACGGATCGGCCGGTGGTGGAAACAGCTTCGGCGCTACTGGGAAGTAGGGCGGGATCGTTCGTCGCCATTGCGGTTATGCTTTCCACCTACGGTTGGATATCTGGAGCCTTCCTCAATGGGCCGCGATTCCCGGTCGCCCTGGCACAACAAGGTGATTGCCCGGCATTCTTCGGTAAATTGCACCCCCGTTTCCACACGCCTTCCGTTGGAATAGTGTCATATGGCGCAACCGTCCTGCTTCTTGCGCTTACCGGATCGTTTCTTTGGGCAATCGCATTAACGGCAGGGGCTCTCACGATTTTCTACTCTGTTGCCTGCGCGGCGCTGATTCGACTACGGCACTCACAACCTGCGGCAACGGCATTCCGCGTGCCTTTCGGGCCCCTGCTCGCCATTATAGGTATTGGCATCTCTGCTGCGCTGCTAACCCAGTTGGAGTCCCGTCAGTTCGGCTTGATGACTGTCACTGCTCTATTTGGAGTTGGTAACTGGCTCTGGGCGCGAAAAAATCAACCGCAGGACAGCAGAATGCCATTGGAAATACTAGACTGACTGGCATACATGATCCCTGCCGCTCTATTGACCAGTCGATCCGTGATGAGCCTGGCGGCGCTGGCCACCGTGCCCGGAAATGGAAAGGAGCTTTTCGCGGCAGGCGTGCAACTCTATACGGTCCGGGATTTGCTTTGATTCTCCTAAGCTAGTCAGGGGTAAGTGCAAACTCTCCTAAGCTGTCAAACGGAATTGAGTTATTGCCTCCTAAAGGCTGGGTCAGGAAACGCGGAGTACGACCACTGTCATGTCGTCGTGCTGCGGGGCACCGGCTGCGAAATCTTGCGCAGCCGTCATGATTCGACCCATTGCTTCGACAGCGGGGAGGTCATAACAGGTTTTGGCAAAGTCGATTAACCTTTCTTCGCTCCACTCTTCATCCTCGTTGTTCATTGATTCAGAGATTCCGTCGGTAAACAGCAGGAACAGGTCTCCGGATTGGAGAGTGAAAGAGCCTTGTTCATATTGGCAGTCCCGAAAGAGGCCAATCACCGGACCGCCAGCTTCCAAACGGTAAACCTCGTAGTTACTTTTAACTTGGCGCAGGATGACCGGCGGGTTATGGCCTGCATTCACATACGACAAACGGCAACTTTGTGGTTCGTATTCGGCGTAGAAAAAAGTTGCATAGCGATTCGCTGAGGAGGCTTCGTAGACCAGGTTGTTCACACGCCTAATCAGCTCAGTCAAATCTTTTACTACCGAGGCTTGGGCCCGTAATGACGCTCCCAGGCTCGCCATCATGAGTGCTGCACCGATGCCCTTACCCGAAACATCGCCCAGGGCCACTCCGAAGCGGCAATCGGGCAGTTCCAGAAAGTCGTAGTAGTCTCCGCCGACCTCGCGAGCGGGCCGACACAATCCGCTGTACTCGAGCCCGGAAACAATGGGGAAATGCTGCGGGAAAAGATGCTCTTGTACTTCGCGAGCAATTTCCAGCTCGCGGTTAACCCGCTCTCGCTGGGCAACCTCGCGACCAATGGCAGTGGTTAGGCGCGCAACTTCCAGCGCCAATCCCATCTGTGCCGCGACCGAACTCAGCAGCCGCAGGTCTGTTCCAGAATAGGGCGCCTCAGAAAGCTTTTGGCCTAGACTAACGAATCCGATCAGGTCATCTCTGACCGAAAGCGGCAGCAGCAGTTCCGACTGAAGTGTCGCGAGATGGTGGCGTTCCTTGTCATTCATCTCCGAGGTTTGATATATCCATGAATCGGTATCCTCAAAATACACTCGGACGGGCTGGCTCTCGCTTTTTAGCCACTGAACCGTTCCGGCATCCCCGGCGAATGCCATTTCCGGCAAGGCATTGTAACCGAGCGCATAGGCAGGCCGGTACTGCCCACTGCCGTTAAGCAGCACGGCTACCCGCCTCACATGCAGAGACTCTGCGATGCGCTGGGAAACGACTTCAAGGAGCGGTTGCGTCTCCACAATCGTCCGTACTTCCTGCGCTAAATCGCTGAGGATCTGTTCAGTCTTGTACGCATCCCGGAAAAAGCGGCGGTCGACCCACACGGCCACTCGCTGCCTGATGCCATGGAGCAAAAAGATACCGCAAACGCCGATTGCCAGTATGAAGACTGTGCTCAGCGGTCTCATGGCGTGAGATGTCAAAAGCGTAACCACCGTGATAAATAGCACCGCGCTAAGAACGACCTGCAGGATCAGAACACCGCGTCGCGCCAGCGTGTACTGTAATCCCTGCCGGATAACGACCCGAAGATCCATCGCGCGCTGCACCACAACCACGTAAGCGAGTGTCAGAGGCAGCAGGAGGAATGTCACGTACGCTGTAACCGTCAACCACTCCGGGAAATACTGCTCGAGAGGAACGCCCTTCAGGCTCGAAACGGTGAATAGGGCGATGAGCGGGAGGAGGCTAACTGCACTTCCGGCGTATAGTACGCGTAACCGACGTTTAGCATCGGCCGAAAGCGTCATCCGGTACTTCGCCCCGATGCAGGCAAGAAAGCCTACCACCATAAAGAATCCCAAAAGCCGTCCTACCGGAAGCGTTTGCCCGATGAGGTGATTGATCGGTATAGCGGCCCGAATGCTGTGAAGTTCAACCACCAGGGCCACCAGGTTGATAAGGGCAAAAACCGTCCACAGGCTCACGACAGTCCACACTAGCCGCTTCCACCATCTCCAGCCATTCGTGTCTGGAAAGGGTTCGGGGAAATAGATTCCGAGGAGGAGCAGCCAGTCCAACCAGCTATTGCTTTCAAAATGAAAGTAAATGCTGGCTGGCGTCCTGATCGAAGGACCCCAAAAATCGGTAAATGAATTGAAGAATGTCGCAAGGCTTAACATCAGGGCCAGCAACAGCCAAGCACGCAGATCGTGTAGCCGGACGCTCACTACCCAGAAGCCCAGCGCCAAACAGAACACCGGCAGACCCAGGAACAGTATCAGCGCGAGCGGGGACGTTTTGCCCTCTAACTTCTCCAGCCGCACACGGGCATGCCTTTCGACCTGCTCTCCTTTCCTCTGAAAAGTCACGTTCATGGTGTCGCCCGGATTGGCAGCGATGAGCGCATCGGAGTAAATCGATCGTGATGTGACGGGAACACCATCGATGGCGATCAGCGTGTCGCGTTCCTGCAGTCCCGCCTTCCCCGCATTCTCTTGAAGAAATTGCAGGTCGAAGTGCGGCCGATCTTCCGCATCGAGCAGAAACGGCCAGGCCGTGATCTTCGCCTGAAACCACTGCGGGAACCGTTCCTCCAGCGTTCGGCCTTGGTAGGCCACCGCAACAACAAAGAGCACAGCTAACACAACGTAAAGTGCCGCTGAGCGTCGCCGAGCCGGGCCGTTCCGTGGTACTGCCGCGATTTGTGGGCTAACAGGGTCGTTGTAGGTGGGCATTATCACGCTTCGCCTTGTCCTCCCAGAGTCGCCCTATAGCTTTTCTCAACCTTGCCACCCTCGCGAACAAGCATCTCAATGACCGGAAGATAGTTTAGAGCAGCACCACCATTAGCAGCACACCACAGCGCTTGACCTAAAACCGTTCCTCCATAACCATTCACTACTTCCAGAGGCGCACCCCGTTCTAGAAGCAACTTGATCGTTTCCAGCTGCCCGCCGATCACGGCCCAATGCAAACCGGTCATCCCGCGATGGTCTTGTGCGCCGATGTCCATGCCGTGCTTCAGCAGAAAGTCGACGACTTCGTTTCGACCATACTCACACGCCCACATGAAGCCCGATTCCATCTGCGCCTTCGTCCCATTTGCTTTCAAAGCACCGTCTACGTTGAAGAAGCTTTCAACCACATCCAGCCGTCCTACACCCGCCGCTCCCTCCAGGTTCAGCTTTGCACCTTGCCTGGCAAGAAACTCGGCTGCTTCCGGACGCCCGTTGTGCAGCGCCGAATTAGGAGGCTCCGATTTCCCGAAATCCGGTCGATAGCCGCGCCGCTTCCCAGAAGAGTCTCCAGCAGTGCAATCTGGATGCCGGCCTTTTTCGGATGGATGCTCGTCGCTACTAATTCTAAAGTCGTGCTCTTGCCATATATGGCCGCTACGGCATTTACTTCCGCGCCAGCATTGAGCAGGATCTTCGCAATCTCGGCGGCGTTCTCCGGAGATTTTTGCCGGTAGTTCTCAAACCCGTTTGCGCCGAGGTAGTGAAGAAGCGTGGCCCGATGCAGGCGGGTCGAGCACGCTCGGACCAGTTGCGGATATTCGCGCAGCAACGACTCAAGCGCGCCGACATCACCCGTCACAATTGCTTCTACCGCTAATTCGAAGCTGGAAATCGGGGACCTCTCGCGGGCCAGCCCGTTAACGTGTTTAACGAACTTCGGCCAACTCTCGAACCCATGCTCGCGAGCAATCACCAGTTGAGCATCCGGCAGAGCAAAGGTGTTTCTTAAAGCCCCGGAATTGAGCAGTTGACCCGAGTGCGGATGCCATTTGCCAACTCGCTCTAGAACTTCGGCGTCCCCAGCATTGCCAAGTTTGACGAAGTCCTTGGCCTTGTGTTTGAATTGCTCTAAGCTCGGGCGAACGGGAAACGGCGTTAAATCTGAACTGTTCATGGACGAACTTCCTTTCTCAATATGCCGGAGTCCGCCCCAAGTCAGGCTGAAAGAACGTTCGAAGGTGGACACGCCCGCATGTTGGCTCATCTTAAAGGGAGGTGTAGGATAAAGGCGGTGGGGCTTCGGGCGACAGTAGCGAGCATAGTGGCAGTTATGTTGCTTTCGCTCTCGTGTATTGCCGGAGTTTGCGACGTAAGCTGCGAGTTAACGAGTCTCGGGCAGTCTTGTCACGGCCACAACAACCTTAGGGTCGATCAGCATGTCCGTATGCCGAATACAGGCATGCAGCATTGCGGGATGGATGTCGACCACGGAAACAAGACAGACGTTACCCTTAGGCCACGATTCAGTTCCTGTTCTCAACACGCATTCACACAACAGCCCGTTCTGTTGAATGAAAAGCGCGGAACGGTAAGTCATTTATCTCTGAACCAGTCTGCGGAAGGTTCCGCCGTAACAGTTGCACCTAGAGCGTTGGGTTGGCAAGCTCCATTCGCCGGAATATCGCCGCAGCGAGCGTCGTTGTTCGTCCCCCGCCACACAGTCCTTCGCATATAAGGCCGGGCTGCACTTCCATCCGTTTTCCCCTGTCCACTGCAGACAGTGCCCCTGGAGTGTGTATGGCGAAGTGCCACTTATTAATACAGAGTGCTCTCTTATCTTTTACATTTTTATTTTTTCCAGCATCCCTGCTGAGTCAACAAGCTCAGAGCGAGCCAGGTATGGCCGGCATGCCGATGAATGCTCCCTCACAGCAGGAACCGCAAGACCCGATGGGAGGCATGGACCACAGCCAAATGGAGCGCATGGACAGCGGCATGAAGGCTCTGATGAAGCAGATGCATCCAGACAGCTTCGTCGAGCAGATTCAACATCACGCGGCGTCTGGCACCAGTGCCGAACCAAATTCGACACCGACACCGATGCTCATGACCATGAAGGGCGCTTGGATGTTGATGTTTCACGCAAAGGTCTTCATCAATGACACTCGGCAGACTGGTTCGCGTGGTGGAGACAAATTGTTTTCGATCAATTGGTTCATGCCCATGGCAGAGCGCAAGCTTGGGCCAGGCCAGATCACCATTCGCGGCATGTTCAGCCTGGAGCCCGCAACCATCACCGGTGAGCGCTATCCGTTGCTGTTCCAGCAAGGCGAGACTGCTTACGGAAAGCCGATTGTAGATGGTCAGCATCCTCATGATCTCTTTATGGAACTCGCCGTTCTTTATGACTTGAACGTGGGCGAGAAGAACCTCTTGAGCTTTTACTTCGCGCCCGAAGGCGATCCAGCCATTGGACCGACCGCCTATCCGCATCGGGTGTCAGCCTCCGAAAATCCGGTGGGAACACTCGGGCATCATCAGGAAGACTCGACGCACATCGCCAACGATGTGGTCACGGTCGGTCTGACCCACGGCATGGTGCGGGTAGAGGCAAGCGGCTTTCACGGACGGGAGCCGGATGAGCACCGCTGGAACATCGATCAGGGCAAGTTAGATTCCTGGGCTACACGTTTGACGCTGCAACCCGGGCAGAATTGGAGCGCGCAATATTCTTATGCGCGAATCAGGAGCCCGGAAGCTCTGTTTCCTTCTGAGAATCAGGAACGGATGACTGCTTCCGTGATGTACAATAAGCCGCTCGCGCAGGGAAATTGGGCGAATACTGCGCTGTGGGGCAGAACGCGTTCACTCCGTGATTCTGCAAAGGAGAATAGTTACCTCCTTGAATCGACGCTGCGCTTCCAGACCCGAAATTATATTTGGACCCGAATCGAGAACGCAGGACGGTCGAACGAGCTACTGAACGGTGAGCATCCCTTGCCGCCGGGCTTAGAAGAAGCATCGCTGACGCATGTGCAGGCTTACACGTTCGGGTATGACCGGGACATAGACTTACTTCCTCATGTGGCATCGGCGATCGGTGCGCAGATCACGGCATATGACGTTGGTCGACCACTTCAACCGATCTACGGGTCTAATCCGGTCGGAGTCAACGTTTTCATTCGATTGCGGCCGCTCTCTAAGAACGACCATTAGAGCGCGTGCCGGTGCATCAGCAGCAAACAGAGAGCAGACGAGACCAGGTGCTGCTGTAAGGAGTCGAACAACATGACGAAAGACCCAGTTTGCGGGATGACCGTCGATCCGGAGAAAGCTGCCGGCGCAAGCGAGTATCAAAGCACGACCTATTTCTTCTGCTCGTCTGGATGCAAACGCAAATTTGATACCGCACCCGATCGGTATCTGAAGCCTGGGGATTCGCGCGCCGCATTGTCGGTGGGGGACAATCAACCCGCAATCGATCCGGTATGTGGAATGACTGTAAATCCTGGGAAAGCAGCGGCGACCTTACAGCATGAAGGCGCGAGCTTCTATTTCTGCAGCCAGGGCTGTGCCACAAAATTCCAGGTCGAAGCGGGAAAGTACCTTCAGCCCGAGCAACCTGTCGCGGCCTTGCATCCGCCGACGAGCGCAGAGCAGCAGAAGGAGTACATCTGTCCGATGGACCCGGAGGTGCGAAACATGGGCCCGGGCAGCTGCCCGAAGTGCGGCATGGCACTCGAACCGGCGACGGTTGTAGCGCCACCGACCCGCACCGAATACACCTGCCCGATGCACGCGGAAATTGTTCGCTCCGAGCCGGGCAATTGTCCTATTTGCGGCATGACGCTCGAACCACGCGAGGTAACAGGGCAAGAGACGAGCCCAGAGCTGGCCGACATGACCAAGCGGTTTTGGATCAGCGTCGCGCTCGTTGTGCCAATGCTGGCGCTTATGATTTCCGAGCTACTCCCAACCGCGCCTCTATGGCACCTGCTGTCAGTGAAGACATGGGCTCTGATGGAGTTTTTGCTATCGACTCCTGTGGTGCTCTGGTGTGGCTGGCCGTTTTTCGTCAGGGGCTGGCAATCCGTCGTTAATCGTAGTCTGAACATGTTCACATTGATCGCGATGGGAACGGGTGCTGCCTATCTTTTCAGCGTTGCAGTTACGCTTGCTCCTCAAATCTTCCCCGCTACTTTCTGGGGAAAGGGAGGGCAAATGGACGTGTACTTCGAACCTGCAGCTGTGATCATCTCTCTTGTTCTGCTAGGCCAGGTGATGGAGTTGCGCGCACGCGGTCAGACCAGCAGCGCCATTCGAGCTCTGCTTGGCCTAGCTCCAAATTTTGCCAGAAGACTTGCGGATGGAAGCAGCGAAACGGACGTACTGCTCAATCAGATTCAGGTGGGTGACCGGCTCCGTGTCCGGCCTGGAGAAAAGATTCCTGCCGATGGTGTTGTGCTTGAGGGGCATAGCTCAGTGGACGAGTCAATGGTGAGCGGCGAGCCGATACCTGTAGAGAAGGATACAGGTGCGAAGGTCACAGGGGGAACGATCAACGGGACTGGCGCCTTCATTATGCGCGCGGAGCGCGTGGGCGCGGATACGCTTTTATCACAGATTGTGAGGATGGTGAGCGAGGCACAACGGACCCGTGCGCCGATTCAGCGGCTGGCCGATCGAGTGGCGTCCTACTTCGTTCCAGCGGTGATTCTGGTAGCTGTAATTACTTTCTTGATATGGTTCTTTGTTGGTCCTCAGCCGCGCTTCGCTCATGCTCTTGTAAACGCGGTGGCCGTTCTCATTGTTGCCTGCCCCTGTGCTCTGGGACTAGCTACGCCAATGGCAATTATGGTTGGTACCGGACGCGGAGCGGGCGCCGGTATTCTTATCCGCAATGCTGAAGCACTGGAGCTCTTCGGTAAGGTGGACGTGCTTGTGGTCGACAAAACGGGAACCCTCACCGAAGGCAAGCCAGTTTTATCGTCCGTGATCCCGCTCCCTGGTACCAGCGATTCCGAGCTTTTACGGCTCGTCGCCAGTCTTGAACGTTCGAGCGAACATCCGCTTGCGGCGGCTATTGTAAGAGGCGCCGAGGCGAGAAGACTCGTACTGACCGATGTGCGGGAATTTAGTTCAACAACGGGAAAGGGCGTGCGCGGTAGTGTTGACGGCAAGCGGATCGCGGTCGGGAATGCTGAGCTGTTTCGCGAACTCTCTGTAAATCCTGCTCCCCTGCTGGACAGGGCTGAATCACTGCGCAAGGAAGGCCAGACTGTCATGCTGGTGGCCGCAGACGGCAAAGCACTGGGGCTCGTGAGCGTTTCCGATCCGATCAAGAAATCGACCGGGCAGGCTATTCGCGAGCTAAAAGAGGCCGGCCTCAAGATCGTTATGATCACGGGAGATAACGCTACGACAGCTCGATCTGTAGCTGAGGAGCTCGGAATTGCGTTCGAGGCCGATGTCTTGCCTCAACGAAAAGCAGAGGTCGTTAAAGCGCATCAGCAACGAGGTTCGGTTGTGGCGATGGCTGGTGATGGAGTGAATGATGCTCCGGCTCTCGCCCAGGCTGACATCGGGATCGCCATGGGAACTGGTACGGACGTAGCCATGGAGGCAGGGGCCATTACGTTGCTGAAGGGGGATCTGCGCGGCATCCTACGCGCGCGCCGCCTCAGTCAAGCCACGATGCGAAATATCCGACAAAATCTCTTTTTTGCCTTCATCTATAACGCGATTGGAGTGCCCCTTGCGGCCGGGATGCTCTTCCCTGCGTTTGCTTTGCTGCTGAACCCGATGATTGCTGCAGCGGCCATGAGCTTCAGTTCGGTATCCGTGATAGCGAACTCACTAAGGCTTCGTACGACAAAGATATGAGACAGTTTGAGAAAGTAATTTGGGTGTGAAAACACACCGCAGTCGTATAATAATACTGTTTCCTGGCAGGCGCGCCTGTAGCTCAGTTGGATAGAGCGATTGACTTCGAATCAATAGGTCGGGAGTTCGAGCCTCTCCGGGCGCACCAAAATTTGCGCGGGTTTCTAAGTCTAGAGACGCCAATGATGGGCTGTTGCCGGCGCTGATCCTGTAGGGCTCTTTCGATCCGCAGGCACCCGGCTCCAGTATGCCTCCGAACGTGCAGAAAGTACCCGTTAATACACCTTTCTTCGTACTACCAGCATGCCAAACCGTGGTAAGGAAACTCCTGATGCATTACCTGGAATCAAAGACTTACGAAGATGATTTCAGGAGATCCAAATGGGCCTTCAAATGCCTATTCATGGGCAGTTACCAAAATGTTTGCTGAAACCATTTCCCGCACAGATAACCCGAAATTGGGATTGACACTGAGGGTCGAAGTCGCTGACTTGGACTTTCCAAGAACAATAGAGCAGATGAGCGAAGTATTAACCACACACGCTCTGGAATGCCGGCACTGCCTAGCTGCGGTTCTGTTCTGTGAAGAGACTCTTGCCGAGACAGGCTGCGCTCGGTACAAAGAGTTGCTGACCAAGATGAGGTCACTATTACAGGTTCGGGCCTCGATTGAGGCTGACGAGCATATTGATGAAGACGTTTTGGAAGAGTACTGCTTTAACCGACTCTCTCCTGATGAAAGCAGCAAGCTAGAAGGGCATCTGAAGAATTGTGATGTTTGTAAGCACAACCTGCAGGGTCGTCGCGAATTCATCCAGTACATGAAGGCCGCGCTCCAGCTTCAACAGAGTGGACTCCCGGATGAAGGCTACGCAGGAATCGTTGGAGTTCACTGTCCGGATTTGGAACTGAGTGTTTGCGGCTCCTCTTTTCGCTAAGCAGGGGTTTTGCCTGAACACGGGATGTTTGGTCCTGCGCTTGGGTAAAGCCCGCTCCTGCTATGGTAGTTTTCGCTAACAATAACCAAGCTTCTCAGCAGCCCAAAACGGTTTCTTTGAGCCATAATCTTTGTCCTCTTCGTTCCAACTGCCGCCAAAGCTCAACACGAAAATAGCGTGGCCACTTCGGAACCGGACGTGTTGATTCTCGTTGACGATGAAAAGTTCGTGGGCACCTGGTGCGCTCTGCTGCAAGCGTGGTGATATTCAAATGCAACCTGGCTGGCGAGATCACGGTCGAGTGAAGCAAAGTAAGGACTCTCGAGACCCACGGGTCTTTTACCGTGATCGAGAAAGGCTCGAAGCTTTTGGTTAGAAGGAAGACGAGAGCAATTTTCCTCAAGGCATGCTTTCGGTGTATGGACCATCCCCGAGCAAACTGTGGGCGAGATCGTCCTATCAGGCTACTTTTGGCAAGGCGATCGCAAGAAAGCCCCTCCTGATACCAGGATTGGAAAGGACTTCCCACCTCTCTGGCAAGCGAAATTCAAAGTTTTTAGCGTTCTGCTTTTGGATTTGGGGTGCGTCGCATGCACCCCTGCCTCCTGGCGAAGGCGGGAGGTAGCAAGTGCAAGCCGAGGGGTATTCCCACCCTTGGAACGGAGTGGAAAGGGCGGAGCG
>CAXTMN010000134.1:3460-12523 GCA_964245395.1 uncultured Bryobacteraceae bacterium | reverse complement strand
AGGTAACGTTGTCCCCCCAAAATGTTGCGATGCCACTCGTATGACACTGAGATAACGTTATAAATTCCTCAAGAAGATTGAACAAAAGAATTAGAATTCTTAACCGTGGATAAGTCTGCCGATCTTCCTTACCTTAGGAAGAGAGTTCATCATGCACTCGCGCTACGAAGATCAACAGGTATGCTTCATTGCCACACAACAAAGCGATGACGCTGAACAGTTTTATCTCCACCCCATGAAGTTATGATCAACGCAGACCAAAGCTTAACAAAGTGAAACACGGGCGGGAGAGGGTAAATGCCATTTAAACTGCCCGAAAAAAATCATGTCGTGCCGGACAATCCGGAAGCCTTATTCCGCGATCTTCGCAAGAAGACCATACCGGGTTTGCTCTCCCACCAGGCCGATGTTCTCCGCAGCTACATTGCCATCCACTCCAAACACGCGGATATTGCGCTTCAGCTACCCACGGGCAGCGGAAAAACGCTTGTGGGTCTACTCATCGCAGAATGGCGTCGGCGCAAATACGCAGAACGGGTAGTGTATCTTTGCCCTACGCGCCAGCTTGTTAATCAGGTCGCTAACCAGGCCAGCACGAAATATGGCATCGACCTGCACGCTTTCACCGGGTCGCGGACGCAATACGAACCTGGCCCGTCGGCCGACTGGCAAAACGCCGAAGCAGTCGCCGTCACGACCTATAGCAGCCTATTCAACACCAATCCGTTTTTCAAAGACGCCCATCTGATCATCCTCGATGATGCGCATTCGGCTGAAAATTACGTCGCCAACTTCTGGTCCTTGCTGATTGAAAAAGCGAATCCAGAACACGAAGCGGCATTCACCGCGCTCGCAGGTGTCGTAAGCCGATTCCTTCAGCCATCCGACAGGTCTCGCCTGACAGGTCAATCGAAAAGTCCAGCTGACAGCCAATGGGTGGAAATACTGCCAACACCGGCCTTCCAGTCAATTGCGCCCGAGATCATAGCGCTTCTTGACGAGCATACGAAAACCAGCGACGTGCGGTATTCGTGGAGCCTGCTTCGGGATTCGCTGCATGCCTGCCATTTGTACATTTCGCGACGATCGATACTGATCCGGCCCCTGATTCCGCCCTCGAATACGCATGCACCCTTTGCCGCGGCAAAACAACGGGTTTATATGTCCGCGACGCTCGGCGCGGGGGGCGACCTCGAACGGGTCACCGGCCGGCAGCCGATTCATAAGATACCAGTGCCATTGGGCTGGGACAAGCAAGGGATCGGGCGACGGTTCTTCCTGCTGCCCAAGCGGTCCCTCGATGATGCCGATACGGAGCAGTTCGCGATAGAAACCATTAAACTCGCCGGCCGTGCGCTTTATCTGGTGCCTGATGACCAGGCCGCACAGAAGATCCGGAAGGCCATTGCTTCGAGCATAGGCTGTCCCGTCTTCGATGCCGGGCAGATAGAAGCGTCGAAAGCCCCTTTCGTTCAGAGCAACAAAGCGGTCGCAGTCGTCGCCAATCGGTATGACGGTATCGACCTTATCGATGAGGACTGCAGGCTGCTGCTGGCAGACGGCCTTCCCGGCGGAGCCAACCTTCAGGAGAAGTTTTTTGTTTTGCGAGTGACGGCGCAACTCCTGCTCGATGATCGTATCCTTACCCGTCTGGTTCAAGGCTTTGGCCGCTGCACCCGTTCGCCCAATGACTATGCGGCAGTGATCGTCCTTGGCGAGAGCCTGAACAGCTATCTCTTCAAGAAGGAACGCCGCGAATTTTTTCATCCCGAGATCCAAGCTGAACTGGAATTCGGCCTAGACCAGTCGAAAGGCGCTTCCGCTGCGGAAATGCTCGAAAATCTCACGCATTTTTTCGCCCAGGATGCCGATTGGGACGCGGCGGACAAAGCCATCGTAACTATGCGCGCCGGCATGACCCAGAACACGCTCGCAGCGACGCAGGAGCTGGCCGACGCGGCTCCCGCCGAACTGGCGTATCAGTACGCGCTGTGGAATGGGGATTATGCCCGCGCCCTTGAGCAGTGCCGAGGGATTATCGGCAAGCTTAATCACTCCGATCTCCGCGGCTATCGCGCCTTGTGGCTCTATCTTGCCGGTTCATCAGCGTGGCTTGCCCATCGAAGCGGCCAGCTGGACACTGACGAGTTCGCCAAAGACTATTTCCGCAAAGCCCAGGCGGCGGCGCCAGTCCTGCGGTGGCTCGCGGGGCTTGGTGCCGAAAAGACCGAGTCCTCCGCAGCCGGGTCCATCGTGCCACGCCTGAGCACCATGATCGAACGATTGGAGACGGTGTTTGAAAGCATGGGCACCATCCACGACCGGAAGTACGACGCTGAAGAGAGCGCGATCCTGGCTCTGTTGCTTCAGAACTCGGACGGTAAAGCCTTCGAGCGCGGCCATAAACGCCTAGGCGATTTCTTGGGGTATTCGGCCGGCAGTTCGTCCGAGGAGGCCGCACCCGATCCCTGGTGGATCGCGGATGATTCGCTTTGCATGGTCTTCGAAGACCATGCGGAAGGCAAGCCAGACACGGTTTTTTCCGTCACAAAAGCACGACAGGCGGCATTGCATCCTCAATGGCTTCGCAACAAGTTTCCTCACCTTTCGCAAGCCGAAATAATTCCCGTTCTCATCAGCCCGTGCGCACGCACCACAGAGGGTGCGATCCCGTTCCTGAAGGAGGTGCGCTGCTGGCCGCTGGAGGATTTCCGCTCCTGGGTGAAAGGCGCGCTACAGGCGCTCCGTGACTTGCGCCGTGATTTTCCGGGACCAGGAAATCTTTTCTGGCGGACGGATGCCGCGGAGAAACTCGAGGCGGCAAGAATCGCACCTGATGTACTTAAAGCCATGCTCGGCAAGACGGCCGCCGAGTGCATGGTGGTCGTCAGCGCGAAGGAGGAGGAAGAGGTCGGGTGACAGAAATCCTTTCCCTGGATGCATTCATCCGATCGGTCGCCGTGAATCGAGGCACGCCCCATGCCTTTTTCCTGGGCGCCGGCACTTCAATCACGTCCGGCATGCCGTCCGCCCAGATGTGCATATGGGAATGGAAGCGCGAAATCTTCCTCACCAATAATCTGGGCCTGCAAGCGCAGTTCTCCGAGCTCTCGCTGGCGAGCGTGCGCCAGCGCATTCAGCGTTGGCTTGATCGGCAAGGCATCTATCCGGCCGAGGGCGCTCCTGAGGAATACGGTGTCTTTATCGAAGCGTGTTACCCGATCCCGGAAAGCCGGAGGGCCTATTTCCAGGAGAAGGTCCGAAACGCAAAACCCCACACGGGTTACCAACTCCTCGCATCGCTTGCTTCCCATCGCTTGGCCAAGTCGGTTTGGACCACGAACTTTGATCAGTTGGCCAGCCGTTCGCTTGCGAGCAGCAACATCAGTCCGATAGAAGTGGGCCTTGATTCCACCCACCGAATCGTGCGCGGCACGAGGGTCGGAGAAATGATGACCGTCTCGCTTCACGGCGATTACCGTTACGATCACCTAAAGAATACAGATCGAGAAGTCCAGGCGCAGGAAAAATCCCTCGAAGCCGCGCTCGTAGAAGAATTAAAGGACTCTCCTGTCATCGTTTCCGGCTATAGCGGTCGCGATGCTTCCATTATGGATGCCTTCTTCAAAGGCATGGAAGATCGGCGGCAAGGAAGCCTCTATTGGTGCGTTCAGGACCCCGCCGGCGTTTCGCCCGCGGTACGCAAGCTCGTTGCGTACGCCCGCAGTCAGGGGCGAACAGCCTATCTTGTTCCCGCACAGGGATTTGATGATCTCATGGTGCGCTTGGCCCAGCACTGCCTCGACAAAGCGGCCAGGGAGGAGGCCAGCGAGATAATCGCCCAGAACTGCGGCGGTGAGGATGAGCGGGTTCCATTTCGTATCGAATCGGGCGAGCCTACCGGGATTCTCAAGAGTAATGCCTTCGAGGTCGAATGTCCCTCCGAGGCCCTCTTTTTTGAGCCTAAGCAGTGGCCCAAAGAACATGTTTGGAGATGGGTGCGAGAGCAGTGCGGCAGCCGCGCGGTTGCCGCCGTGCCCTATAAGAGCCAAATCCTGGCATACGGGACGATCGATGATGTCATTGCCTGCTTTGGCGAGAACATGAAGGACAAGCCGAAACGCAGACCTCTGCCCGAAGACAGTCTCCGTTTCGAAGATGGGGCTATCACGTCTCTGATGCTGCAGACGCTCACCAGCGCGATGACCGCGGACAATAGCGGCTTACAATCCGATGGCAAACGGGAACTCTGGACGACGGATTCGCCCAGAGAGGAGCGGCTGGATGGTCGATTGTTTCTGGCTTTTCAATCGGTTTACTTGTCCTTGCGTCAACTGGAAAGACGTTCATTCCTCATTCTCAAACCGTCGGTCCGTGTCCTGGACGCCGCAGGGCAGCTGGTTCTTCCGGACGACTCCAAAACGATAAAGATGCGCATTCTGGGATGGCAGCACAACAAAGAATTTAACGACGCTGTCAATTACTGGCGTGGCAAAATCCTGGGCGCTGCCATACCGCTTCGCGTCTATGAATATCCACGCAATACGGCATCGGGCTTCCGCTTCTCGGTCCGCCGCACGCCTGCCTTTGCAGAGATCACCGGTACGAGAAAGTCGCAACCTATCTCCCTGGACTCTAAGTTCCGGCCACTGATAAAGCATCGGGGTCTGCAGATCCCCGAGCCGCAGCTGGTGTTCGCCAATCGCGCTGGAACCACGACCACGAGGGATGCGCATCCGGTCAGGGGCATTCTTAACAACCGTCCTTTCGACTATCCGCTGACCATGCAGGGGTTCGGCAGCGAAATACGCATGGGTGTCGTCTGTCCGAAGCCCGAAGCCAAGATGTTGCACTCTTTTCTGGGAAATCTGGGCCGCCAGATCCAGCCAAGCCGGCAAGAGGATGACTATCTGCCACCCTATCCGGGCTTTCGTAACGCGTTCGGGCTCGATCTTGTCGTCGCCGAACCCGGCAGCCGGGGATGGGTCACCTGCCCTGAGCCGGAGGGCGTGGATAATCGTGCCCGGACGGTGGAAACCGCCAGGGCGATCAACCGGGGAATCGAGGCGCTTCAGGCGTCCTTCTCGCCGAATGTCGTCTTGATTTTCTATCCCGATCGCTGGGCCGCTTACCGGCGCTTCAGCACGGAGGAGGAGCGATTTGATGTACACGATTTCGTGAAGGCCAGCAGCGTGCAAAGAGGCATCGGCACGCAATTCCTCGATCAGGAGACGCTCGCCGATAAGCTTCAGTGCCGCGTCTGGTGGTGGCTATCGCTGGCGTTTTACGTCAAAGCGCTTCGCACGCCGTGGCTGCTTAACGATCTGGACAGGAACACCGCCTATGTCGGACTCGGGATGAGTTACGACTTGAATCAGGAGCAAGGAAAGAAAGTGGTGATGGGGTGTAGCCACATCTACAGCTCGCAAGGGGAGGGCCTGCAATATCGCCTCAGTCAGGTCGAAAATCCGGTTTTTTACGGGAAACATCCTTTCCTTTCGCGAGATGACGCCAGGAGGGTGGGGGAGCAGATACGCGAGCTGTTCTTCGAATCACGTTCTGTTCTACCGAATCGGGTGGTGATCCATAAGCGCACACGCTTCACGAGGGATGAGCAACAGGGCTTGAAAGAGGGCTTAAGCGGCGTGCCGCAAATCGATATGCTGGAGATCACGATCGACGATGCTCTGCGGTACATAGCTTCCGCCGTGGATAGTAAAGGCGGCTTGCACGAGGATAATTACCCTGTTTCGCGGGGCAGCGTTGTCAGACTCGATGATTTCTCTGCACTCATATGGGTTCACGGGGTGAGCTCTGCGGTCAGCAATACGCGGCGTTACTACCAAGGTAAGCGGAGAATTCCCGCTCCGTTGAGCGTACGGCGACACGCGGGGAAGTCCGATATCAGAGACTTGGCAGCGGAAATCCTAGGCCTCTCCAAGATGAACTGGAACACTTTCGACCTTTACACTAAACTTCCTGCAACCGTGCAATCGTCTAACGAAATCGCCCGCATTGGCTCGCTCCTCGGCCGGTTCGAGCCAAGGACCTATGACTTCCGACTTTTCATCTGACTCGAACCTTTGCCAGAGACGCTGTTAGTCGAGTGGTCAAAGGCCCAATGCTTCCACGTGTGTTGGCTTCAGCGCCGACGTGTCCTTCATACAACTCGTCTTTCTTCGCATAAGAATTTCCTTTACATGCGATTAAGTATCCATCTCTCAGAATCGGCTACTACGTGATAATCCGGTTTATCGCGTAGTGAGAAGGAAGGGCAGGGAACGATACAGAAAGCTCCCAGATCAGTCCGCTTACCCTTAAGCGCTTTTCTCGTCAACAAGAATACTTGCTGCAACCGGGCGCTCAACCCCCTTGTGCATTTCCCTGGCTAAGTTTAAAACATGCTGTTATGACCATGAGTAAAGAGCAGCAACACATCTTCGAGCAAGCTATCCTGTACGGTTTGGTGAAAAATGCCAGACGCCTACGAAATCGGTTGCGGTGCGCTGAGGCCGCAGTTGCAGGAGTTGAAAGTGGAGGAGAAGGCCAAGTTCGAGGCCGCGCAGAGGGCAGAATCAGAAGCCATCTCCCGTAACCAGTTAAGTTTGTTTCCAGGACAGGCGAGTTCCCCCTGAAGTCGCCACATGGGCCAGTTCTTAAAACCGAGGAATGTTGCCCCTCCCGTGAGGTTTGGGGTGTGGACTCTCACGTAAAGGCCCGCCTCAACTTTCGTTGACACACGCCCCGTAGTACTGAGCGGCCCTTTAAGGCAGCTGTTCCCGCTCCGGCCACGAAGGACACCTTCATTTTATTACCCGGATTTAAAGCTTCCCGCCCTTACTCCAGGCACGGGCCGAATTTTTCACTTGTCCTGCCGTTAGGCCCATAGGTGTTGAAACAATCAAAACAGCGGATAGATCGCAGCCATGACCGCACCGCATCTCGAAGACATCGACAATCGGGAGCGGGGAGTGATAGGGATAGAGAGGTTGCCTGCGGCCACGAAACGTAATTCGGGTTCGATCTATAGCATGTTATCTGTGAGGAGCACTAATGGGGATGTTTGACGAGGTTTATTGCGAAGCAGACTTGCCGACCGGTCATCCTGCGGGCCAGCGGTCTTTTCCAACCAAGTCGCTGTTCCGCTTATTGGATCGCGTGACCATTACCAAGGAAGGGCGACTCGTACTCCACAGCGTCAGGTATGAGCATGCAGAAGAGGAGGACGCCGCGCTTCCTCTTATGACTCCGATACCGCAGGGGGACATCGATCTAGAATTCCACGGCGATCTCCGCCTGACAAGCACTGTCGAAGATCAATGGATCGAGTATGCGGCTCGCTTTACGCACGGCATCCTCGAATGGATCCGACCTTGGTCGGAACTCTCAGAGATTCACCAAGCCTTACTGACGCCGGACTAACTAAAGCCGTTCCTGTGTCATCTTTGCCGACGCAGCTTAAGTTACGGGCCGCTTTGCACCAATGCTCAAATCACCAGCAAATGACTTGCGCTATCGGCGGTCCCGCGCCGCCGCTTGTCATAAATCTGAGTGGTCGTCACGTGCCGGTGACCGAGCAGATCCTGCACCTTGCGTATATCGGTGGCAACATCGAGCAGCAGGGTCGCGGTCGTGGCGCGCAGCGAATGCGGCGTATAGATGCAGCGCATGACGGCGTCTCCGTCCCTGTTCTTCATCTCCTTCATCGCGCCCGGAAGCGCTTGCAGATAGCCCAGTATCAGCCGGTACATCGTCACTTCATCCATGGAGCGGTCAGCGAGTTCTTGCGAAGAAGGAGCACGGCGGGGGCGGAAGAGAGGACCGGAGGTAAGCCCGGCATGCCGGATATATTCATCGATGGCTTGCCCGGCCACGGGATTGAGTCCGATGGTCCGGCGTTTATCGCCCTTTTCATGGAGGCGCAAGGTGGATTCCGCTTCGTCCTGATGAAAATCCTCCACTTTCAGGCGGCAGCCGGTTGCGAGCCGGATGCCGGAATAGATATAGAGCTTGAGGATGGCGCGGTCGCGGTAGCCGAGGATGGATTCACCCGAGGGCAGGCCCATGAGCTGACGGGCGCGCGTTACGGACAGGGCCTTGGTCTCTTCGCGCGCGTCGGTCGATTCGCGAGAGATGAACTGGGCATGCGCCGGGTTCGGCACCGTGATGGGCAGGCGCAGCTCGGCCGCCGCGCCGCCCAGATACTTAAAGAAGCTCGACAGCGAGCTGATGCGGCGATTGAGCGTTTTCGGCGCGGCGTTGACGGCCAGCATGGCATCGCGGAAGGCTTGCACATCGATGATCGAGGCCGAAAGCAACGATGACGCCTGCTCCGGCCAGGCAATGCCCACGAAGCGGATAAAGCTCATCACGTCCTCGCGGTAAGCGCGCTGCGTATGAGCCGAGCGCCGCCGCGATACCCAGGTTTCGAAGATAGCGGCGACGGAGAAATAAAACCGCTCGACGCGCTCTTTCACGTGCGGCGTGACCTGCCCGTCGAGAATTGGCGGGAGAAGAGGGGAGGGCAGGAGCGGGGAGGGCACCGGATCTCCGGTCATGGTGCGCTCCTATGGCAATGTGTGAATCGTCAATTCGGGCATCGGAAAATGTTTCCGGTTGTCCGTAATCAGGGTAAGACGCTCCGTAATACACACAGCGGCGATCAAAGTGTCGGCCACCGAAAACGTCTGTCCCTTGTGCCGCCATTGCTCGCGCAGTTCACCTGCAAGCTTGGCGGCATCCCAGTGGATCGGGACATATTCCAGACTGCGAAGCAACGCTTCCGTCTTCTTTGCTTCGGGCGTGCGCAGGCCGGAATAGACTTCGGCTACGCTCACCGCGCAGCAGGCCATTTCATGCTGATCCCGGATAAGGTCCTGCATCGTCTTATACCGGCCACGCTTGTCGTTAAGCACATCGATAATGAAGGTGGTGTCGAGGAGGAACTTGGTCATCAGCTGTCTTTCGGCAGCCGCGTGTTCCATTCGCCCCGAATCTCACGCACCCAGGCGGATGCGCCCCCTTTAAGTTCGGGATGGTCTTCGTCTTTCCAGCATCCGGCGG
>CAXTMN010000134.1:0-3450 GCA_964245395.1 uncultured Bryobacteraceae bacterium | reverse complement strand
CTTGCGCACTTCGCGTTCGACGACTTCCGCGAGAAAAGCGCTGCGCTTTCCTTTCCCCACCAGTTGATCAATATCCATGATCAAACCCTCAGGCAAAAAAACATGAGCGCGTTTGTGAACCATAAACAACCCCACTGATTAATGATCAGATAGCATTAGCGCGATATCCCCCATGCGTCAAGCACAATCATGTTGCTGCGCAAGATAACGGATTTTATCTTTCGTAACGTACCGGTAGGACTATAGCAGCGGCAATAGTTTCCTTACGGGAAAATTTCCTTTGCAGTTGCCAAAAGAGTACAACTTGAGACTAGCCAGATGCAACTCAACGTATGCATCACATGAACACCACAGGGAAAGGGAAGCAGGAAGGAAGCGGGATAGTTGACGGCCGGCGATGTTATGTCCGGGCAGTGGCCCAGGCGTGAGGCAGTAAGTGATCGAGTCGCTGAATGGAATGAGTCGGGAGGCGCGAAAGAACATCGCGGAACCACTCGAAGGGATCCAGTTTCAGCAGTTCGCACGAGGCCACAAAGCTTCGCAAAATAGCCATCGTTTTTTCGCCGCGATCACTACCGAAAAACGTCCAGTTGTGGCGGCCCAGAGCCCAACCCCACAAGGAGCGCTCGGTGTGGTTGTTGTCTATCGACAAATCGCCGTTCTCCAGATCGCGAGTCAGCGCTTTCCAGTTCTTCCCCAAATAGGAAACAGCTTGGCCGGCGTCGCTCTTGGGCAGCAGTTGGTTGCCAAGCTTCAAAAGATAGGCTTCTAACTGGTCGAGCACCGGCTTGGATGCTTGGCCGGCAGATGAATGACGGCTGATCATGCAACACACTCAGCACCATCCGCAGCGTCGCCTTATCGCCGGGAATACGAAGCCGATCTCCCTGTGTTAGTACTACTTCGAGCATTGCTGCTTCCTGCGCTGGCGGCTTCGTTTCCACCAATGCGAACGTTACCGGTGTCTTGTCCCTTCGCAACCGCTGCCGCCAACCATAAAACACGTGTTCGGCAATCCCGATCTGCTGGCAATACGCTCGCACAGATCCGCCGCTCTTTTCTTGCTCGATGATCCGGTGCCGCCATAGCTCCGCCGCTCTGTTTGTTCGCTACCCATCCCTCAACTATGTCCCGTTACGTGCCCATGCCAGTGGTCTTCATTTGAGGCATACAATTCAACAGCGTAACTCTTACCCTGTGAACTTAAATTGAGCGTAGCGTTACGATCCGTAATCCGGATTTCAAAAGAGACTGCGACACATAGCCAGCCGCGAGCCTAGCGCGCTCAACACAATCTCAAGTTCAGTAACGCGGTAGGAATGTTTTCTAGGGCTTGAAGCGACACTGCGGCAGGGCTTAGCCATTCTTGAGAATGAACATTCTTCGTAGGGACAGGAAGGAGGCTTTCAGCTAAGGAGGATAACTCATTTCGCATTTAAGCTACAAGCATCCAAATGGGTTTGTCTTCCCGCTGGTATCGGGCTTGAATCTCTTCCCCAAGCACAGCTGTATACACTTCCATTTCCGTCAGCAGTGACTATGACTCAAGCGTGTACTGACTTCTTGTGAAAGCACCGACGTATAGATTCTCATAAGTAATTCTAAAAGTATAAGCGTGACGATTAGGTCTGACGCCAGCTTCACTAACGAAAGCCGAACCAATGAAGCGATTGTACTTTCGCAAATGCGCTTGGAAAAGGACTTGGGTTGCTTCTTGAGAGAATAGAGCCTTTACCCTATCTGACGCTGAAGGGCTGACGCTTGTGAATCTTGTTCTTCTCAACACCACCTGGTACACCTCTGACTGAGGCTGGAGTTTGAGCGCTTGTTGGAAGGTCTCGAAACCCTCTTTTCGGACGATGATCCGACCTATTTTCCCCTCCAAATTTCTTGGTAGGACGAAGAATATTTGACCATTTGAATCAGTGTACTTAGGATTGATATCTGCGACTCCCAAGCTCACCTGAGCATTCGCAATCGGCGGGCCAGAGGGACTTTCAGATAAGACAACCATTCGGAGTGTCACATCAGCCGTTTGGTTTTGGACACCTGGAGAACAGGCGGAGTTTCCGTATACGGCTGCATGTTCGCACTTTTCAATATCCACGACCCGAAGGAGTAAGAACACAATCCGGCAATAAGGGCGACTACGGTAACGACCGAATGCCGAAGCCACCCGCTAATAGATGTGCTTATTGAATATGCGGTAATACATAGCGCACACCATGCAAGAGTCACTAAGGTCCAAGTTGCAAACCCGCTCTTCAAGGGAGCAAGAGTCCCTGCAAATGAGAGCAGCGCAACGGCCCCCCAAAACACTGAACTGTTGAAAAGCCGTATCATGCCGAATAGCCCTTCTTGGCACCTCCATTATTCCCGAGCTCCTGAGTCTAAAGCCAACACACGTTGAGCTTCCACTGAATCTTGCTGGACACAAGCGATCTCACGGAAGGCACACTCGCAACCTTCAAACTCGACAATGTATTTTATCGAGTTAGAAGCCACTAGTCTTACCAAGCCTTAAGGATTCTCAAATCAGCCCACAACTCCTTAACCGACAATCTCTCCCGATTTACATGTCGGACATTTCGGATTGCCGTTCGCCGTTTTGTTGCCGTACTCCGTATGGCAGTAGCCCAGCAGTACGTCGCAATGCGTGCAGAGGCTGAGATTCTCAAGTCGGTAAGTCTCCCCGCATATACTGCACCAGTCCTTCGTCCTTAGAAATTTGTCGTACCATTCCGGCGCTGACTCCTCAAACTTCGCTTCCGCAGCCGCATAATAGTGCTGCAGTCGCTCGCTCACCCCTTCGGCTTTCGCGCCGTTCGAGTCGAGCCAGCATCGAAGTTTTGTGAATGCATACGCATTGGAGCCGCACCATTGCAGCGCGCCAGTCTCCGCCCAGCGCCGGGCTTCCTCTTCGTACATCAAGCTCGCGGTTTCAGCCCCGGATTGATCTGCCATCCCCGTTAACATATCCCGTTCCACTCTCAGCCTCGATGGGTCAGCCCCTGCCTTTCGGAAAATTTGTTGTGACGTCTCGGCCCTTGCTCAGTGAAAGATTAGTTCTAGCCGCGCGTGTCCAGAAGCTAAGCTTTTTGGACTGGATTTTGCTTACGACGAAGCAAACCCGCGCTTTCAAAAGGGCACGGTGGGGTTGGTAGTCGCCTTGCTGATCTTACGGCTCCCCGCGTACAACCAGCCCGATCGCGCTTGCACCGGGAACCGGCGGCGTCTATACAACCTCGGCCATGAATCTGCCTAGTTTCATCAGCGAACCTGCGTCCGCCGCCGCAGCGGCGCTCTTTGCGTTATCGGTCCTCGTCGTCTTCGTCGCGAGGAACAACAGGCCATCGATTTCCCGCATCCAGCGCAAATCCCTTCTCAGCCCCAACGAAAGGCATTTCTTCTATCGGCTGCAACGGGCGCTTCCATCGCACCATGTATTCC
>CAXTMN010000133.1:7823-12755 GCA_964245395.1 uncultured Bryobacteraceae bacterium | reverse complement strand
AGATTCATCAGCGGCGGAATCAGTTCGCGTCTGGTTTCGAGCGGAGTTGTTGCTTTGGGAGGCGCTACCGCTGCGCGGCTTTTTGTCAGCACTGAAGTGCCGGCCTTCTTTTCCGTCGAGAAGAATGAAATCGTCACTCATGCGCTCGATGTGGTGCGGCCGGTAGATTGTTCCTACCTGGATCGCACGCGCCATTCGGCTTGGATGGGCACGCTCGGATCCGGATTGCTGCGCTGGCATAACGGCGTGCTGAACCATATTTGGGTGAAGGATGGCCTTTACGATAACCGAATCTATGGAATGGTGCCGGATGATCGAGGGAATGTGTGGATGGCCTCCAGCAAGGGGATCTTCCGGGTTGGACAGCAAGAGCTGGAGGACTTTGCTGACGGTAAGAGGCACTCGATCAACAGTGTTCCGTTCACGACCGGTCAGCTGCGGTTCGAATGTCAGTCGGGAGTGCAACCAGCAGCTTCAAGAACGGTTGACGGACGGCTTTGGTTCTCGACTACAAACGGCTTGGTCGTCGTAGATCCGAATCACCTGGCCAACAATCCGGTTGCGCCACCGGCGGAAGTAACAGCCATGGTCATTAATGGGCAGAGGAGTGGGCCGCATGGCGATTTCAAACTTCAATCATGGCCTCACAACGTCGTCGAGATTCGCTATGCAGGGTTGAGCTTTGTGTCACCTGAAAAAGTAACCTTCCGGTACATATTGGACGGTTATGACAAGACGTGGACAGAGGCAGGCATCCGGCGCGAGGCGTTCTTTACAAATTTACCGCCTGGTCATTTTTCGTTTCGCGTGGTGGCGCGCAATGCGGACGGCGTTTGGGGTCAACGTCCCGCGATATTGCGTTTCATCGTAGAGCCCCGGTTTTACCAGCGCGTTTGGTTCATTCCGTTACTAGTTGCACTGATGGCGGTAGCAATTGCGGGCTGGTACCGGATACGGGTTCGTCAACTTCAGCGAAGCTTTGATCTGGTGCTTGCCGAGCGCAGCCGGATTGCCCGAGAGCTCCACGACACGCTACTGCAGGGCCTTTCCGGCGTAACGATGCAATTGCAAGCCTTGTGGACCCGCTTGCCGGTCTCGCGAGAGAAAAGCGCTCTTGCTGAAATCATCAGCGATGCGGGTAAGGCTTCCCGTGCGGCAAGGCAGTCGATCTGGGGCTTACGAGAGAGCTGTCCTGAGCCACTCGATTTTGCCGAACAGCTGGAAAAGGTAGCGCGAGAGGCGACAGGGGGGAGCGCGCTGGCACTTTCCTTGCGATTTGAGTCAGCGCCCCAGCGACTTTCGCCAGAGGTCACCTATCAGGTTCTGCGCATTGTCCGGGAAGCGATCGCGAATGCGCTTCGACACGCCAACGCGCGGCATCTGAACATCTCGACGCAGGGCTTGGCCGGACAGCTGCGGATCGTCATCGAGGACGACGGACTCGGTTTCTCAACCAATCCGGAGGAGCAGCGATTCGGTCATTTCGGGCTGATTGGCATGCGCGAGCGCGCCGATGAGATTGATGCCGAGCTTACCGTGGTCAGCCGGCAGGGACAGGGTACTCTGGTCACAATCCTAGTGCCTGTGCGCGGCGACATGAGTACGGAAAACAGCTCTGCGTCCCCGACTGAGCATCAGTTAGGTAGGATCTGATTTTGGAGTCATCTGCGCCTATTCGCATTCTGTCGGTAGACGATCACGAGATTGTCCGCAAGGGCGTTGCTGCAATTCTCAATACTGAATCCGATCTGGTGGTGGTGGCCGAAGCCAACACGGGCCAGGACGCCATCCGTTTGCACGGCGAGCATCAGCCTGATGTGACTCTGATGGATCTAAGGCTGCCCGATAAGAGCGGTATCGAAACGACTCTGGAGATTCGCGGCGCCTGTCCAGATGCGAAAGTGATTGCACTCACTTCTTATGATGGCGATCAGGATATTTACCGCGCTCTTGAGGCAGGATTTCGGGGATATCTGTTAAAGGAGATGGTTCATACCGAAGTAATCCGCGCTATCCGCGTGGTGCATGGCGGTAAGCGATACATTCCTTATGAGGTGACGCAGCAGCTGAACGGGTTTTTTCCGGATGTCGCACTCACACCGCGCGAAGTCGAGGTTTTGAGCCTGGTCGCGAGGGGTTTAGGAAACAAGGAAATTGGCAGCGTTCTGGGAACGGCTTCAGGAACCGTGAAGGCGCATGTGCAGAGCATTCTGAGCAAGTTGGGCGCGAAAGACCGGACACACGCTGTGACGCTCGCCTTGCGGCGGGGCATCATCCATCTGCATTCACCCGATCTAGCATCAACCATCCTCAATGGCTGATCGACTGTCAGTCTCCAACGGCGGATACTTGCGCTGGGTGGTGCTACGTGCGATTGGGATTGCGGTAGCGGCTGTAGTTGTCCTGTACGCGATTGATTACGCGGTCCTTCGTTTCAGGATTGCGGCAAACCACAGCCCTTACGGAACGGTGCAGGTGCATCCTTACTATGCGGTGCCGCGTAAGGATCATAAAACCGAGTTTCTATTCGACGACCCGCGCGAGCAAACTTGCGTGAACTCTCTTTTACCTCAAGCTGGCGATAGTCCCTGCTGGTACTTAAGCAGGCATCGAGACCAGCGGATCGACATGTAGTGACGTTTGTTAAACGGAGGCGGCTACTTCCTGTGGGACACCCGCTTCCTTTTTCTTTTTCAAAAAAGGCATCATCGCGCGGAGTTCCGCCCCGACTTTCTCCACCGGCTGGTCCTTCGCGCCTTCTCGCATGCTGAGGAATTTCTTACGCCCGGTGCGGTTTTCGTCGAGCCAGGTTCGCGCAAACTCACCGGATTGAATTTCGCTCAAGATTTTTTTCATCTCGGCCCGGGTCTGTTCGGTAACGATGCGCGTACCTCGCGTGTAGTCGCCATACTCAGCTGTATCTGAGATGGAATAACGCATGTAGCCGAGACCACCCTCATAGATCAGATCGACAATTAGTTTCAGCTCGTGCAGACACTCGAAATAAGCGATCTCAGGCGCGTAACCGGCCTCGGTCAAAGTCTCGAAGCCGGCCCGTATTAACTCGCTCACGCCTCCGCAGAGCACCGCTTGTTCGCCGAAGAGATCACTTTCCGTTTCTTCTCTAAAGGAAGTTTCAATCACGCCAGCTTTCAGACAGCCGAGGGCAAACGCATAAGAGAGTGCATTCTCCAGTGCCTTGCCCGATGCATCCTGGGCGATCGCTACAAGCGCGGGCACGCCGACACCTTCTACAAACAATTCCCGAACGCGATGGCCAGGAGCTTTGGGCGCAATCATCGAAACATCGATGTCGGCAGGCGGTTTGATCTCGTTGAAGTGAATGTTGAACCCATGAGCAAACATCAGAGTCTTGCCCTTGTTCAGGTGGGGCGCTATTTCAGCGCGATATACATCCCCTTGTACATGGTCGGGCAGCAATACCATAATGACGTCAGCAGCCTTCGCAGCGCCTGCCACGTCGAGAACCTTCAACCCAGCGGCTTCGGCTTTCCCTTTGCTCTTACTTCCCGCATGTAGTCCAACGATTACGCTCAGGCCCGAATCGCGCAGATTCAGCGCATGCGCATGTCCCTGGCTTCCGTAACCGATGATGGCAATGGTCTTGTTTTGGAGCGGGAAGAGGCTCCCGTCGCCCTCGTAAAAACGCTTCGGCATTTCCGTGTCCTTGAGTTGATATTTATGATTGCGGGCGGATCACTCCGCCTCCTGCAATTCGTAAGCTTCTTCGGGTGCGGCTCCGCGTGGGATTGGCGCCGAGAGTCGCAGTTTCCTGTTGTCCAGCGACATCGAGATCACCCCGGAGCGAGTCACTTCCATCTCTCCGTAACTGCTCATCACTCCGATAAATTCGTCAAGCTTCTCGACGTCACCGGTTGCTTCCAGGGCAAAGCCCTCGGTTGTTGAATCAACAACACGCGCCTGAAAAATCTCTGCTTCTTTTAATACGGCAGTTCGGTTCTGCTGAGTGGTTCTCAGACGGAGCAACACCAGTTCCCGATTGACCGCGGGTCCATCTGTAACGTCGGTAGCCTGCAGTACATTAACGAGCTTGTTCATTTGCTTGATCACCTGCGCTCGAATTTGCGGCTCGACATCGACGGTGATGGTCATACGCGAAAGAGTCGGATCCATGGTGCGCGCTACGGTCAAGCTCTCGATGTTGTAGCCGCGCTGGCCGAGCAGCCCGGTGACGCGCATTAGAGCGCCGGGTTTATTCTCCATCAACAGGGAAATGATTTGTTGCACGATGACTCTTCCGCGAGCGTTATTATGCCTCGACCGGCTGGGGCGGACGCAAGACCATTTCGTTGATAGCGCCCCCGGCCGGAACCATCGGGAACACGTTTTCAAACGATGAGACCTTGACGTTCAGCAGGTAAGGGCCGGGCTCAGCAACAGCGTCGGCTAGAGCTCTGGGCATCTCGCGAACATCTTCGACGGTCCGTCCGGTGAACCCGTAGGCTCCCGCCAGTTTTTCAACATCGGGAAACGAGGTCAGCTGCACCTGGCTCAAACGGTTATTGTAGAAGAGCTCCTGCCATTGCCGGACCATGCCCAGATATCCGTTGTTCATGACGATGATTTTTATGGGCAAAGCGTGGTTGGCGATGGTGGCGAGCTCTGGAATCGACATCTGAAAACCGCCGTCGCCGACCACGGCAAACACCAGTTTGTCGGGTCGCGCGAACTGGGCTCCAATGGCGGCCGGTAGACCAAATCCCATGGAACCCAGCCCGCCGGAGTTGATCCATAACCGCGGCTGGTCATAGCGAATCAGTTGCGCGCACCACATCTGGTGCTGACCTACGTCGCTGGCGATAATAGCCTGTCCGCCAGACAAGCGATCGATTTCCGCCATCAGGTGCTGCGGTTTGATCTCCGTGTCCGAAATCTCCGCTGTAAGCGGAT
>CAXTMN010000133.1:5485-7813 GCA_964245395.1 uncultured Bryobacteraceae bacterium | reverse complement strand
GGCCTTCCAGCTATCGATCTGATCCCGCCAACTCTGGCGAGCCGCTGCGTTCTTTCCGGCACAGGCAGGCGCCAGTTCTCGTAGAGCCGACGACAGCTTGGGAAGGACGCGGTTCGCATTGCCCACGATGGGCAAGTCAGCGTAGCGATTCTTTCCGATTTCCGCCGGATCGATATCGACGTGAATAATTTTCGCATGCGGCGCAAAGGCGGCGAGGCGCCCTGTTACCCGATCATCGAAGCGCACGCCCAAAGCGATCAGGAGATCGGCATGGGTCATACCCATGTTGGCCGCAAAGCTGCCATGCATGCCGGGCATGCTGATGAAGTTCGGATGGTGGGAGGGGAGTGCGCCGAGTCCCATCAAGGTGCAAACCGCAGGCGCATTCAAGACCTCAACCAGTTCGCGTAAATGATCGCTCGCGTTTGCCGCGATGATGCCGCCGCCCGCATAAAAGAAGGGACGCTCGGCTTCCCACATCATCTGTGCGGCTCGCCGAATCTGGCCACTGTGCCCTTCGCTGAATACTTTGTAGCCGGGTAGATGAATCTCGGTGACAGGGGCATAATGCGCCTGTCCCTGGAACACATCTTTCGTGATATCCACCAGCACAGGGCCGGGGCGTCCTGACCCAGCTATGTAGAAAGCTTCGTGCACCACTTGCGGCAGGTCGTTGATGTTCTTTACCAGAAAATTATGCTTGGTCGCTGACCGCGTTATTCCGAAAGTGTCGGCTTCTTGAAACGCATCGGTTCCCATCAGCTTGGTGGAAACCTGCCCGGTGATGGCAACCAGCGGTATCGAATCCATCATCGCGTCGACCAGGCCGGTGACCAGGTTGGTTGCGCCAGGCCCTGAGGTGGCGCAGCACACTCCCGTTTTGCCTGTCGCGCGCGTGTATCCCTGCGCCGCAAACGCCGCATTCTGCTCATGCCGCACCAGAACATGTTTTATCTGGTGATCATAGAGCGCGTCGTAAAGTGGCAAGGTGACCCCGCCGGGATAGCCGAACATACACTCTACGCCTTCACGAACCAGGCAGTTCAGGAGGATTTTGGCGCCGGAAAGAAGATTGGAAGACATGATGTAGGGTGCACTTACAGGATATTGTTCGCTGGTCTGGTATGAGCCTCGAGGTGTTCAACAGGAGCTAAAGCCTCAACCTCAACGGCCGCCTAAATACGCGCCCGGGATGGACGATAGCTCAGCCCGGTCAGGCAAGGCAAGCATCCATCTTAGTTCAAAGTACTCTAGAAGCGATTTTTATGCAAGAGAATCAAAGTATAAAATTTGTTAATACCAGCAACCATCTAGTAAATCCACTGGAAGCCAAAATAAAATTCTGCTAATGTCGATGCACAAGGCATAACGGGAATTAACCCCAAATTCCCAACAATTGTTAGAAAGAGGCAACTTATTAGAACAGAAGAGTTCGCACTGAGAGCCGCAGGAGCGTCGAAATGTGATTACGGTCCTTGTCAATGTACCGTACCTGTTAAGGCTGTGCAAACCGGGGAGATCTATTGCAGCCAAGACTGCAAAGAGGCGGCCACGCAGGGGATTGATCGCAATTATTGTCAATGCGGGCATGAAGAGAGTTGCGCCGCAGCCACGATTGAATCGGCAATCCAGATTCCAACTGTGGTCAGGGCAGCCTCAACTGTTGGCGGATAAACTTAGGGCGGGCAGACACATCTCGGTCAGCTCGCCTTTTTCAGCAGTTTTAAGCCTGGACCAGATCCTCGGCCACGACCGGCATGCCCGGTTCCATAGAGGCATTTGACCTCACGTTGTAACGAGCGCGCGCTGCGAACAGCTTTTCCACTTCATCCCGTGGCAAGGGCCGCGCGCCGCCCAGCATCTCCGCAACAAACGTAATCCGGGCGAAGTGCTCTACCATTTCCATGCGGAAAAAAGCCTGCCACACATCGCTGCCATAGGCGGTGCACCCGTGGTTCTCCAGAAGCAACGCATCGTAGTTCGGAATCAGCGGCAGCATTCCGTTGCTCAAAGCGGGCGTCCCGGGCAGACCGTAAGCGGCCAGCGGAACCGCCCCTAGCTGAATCACCACTTCGGGAAGAAGAGCTTTGTCCAGAGCCCGTCCAGCCGTGGCGAACCCGGTCGCCACCGGAGGATGCGCGTGGACCACCGAGCGAATATCGGGGCGCATCGAGTAGATGGTGATGTGCATAGCGATCTCGCTGGTGCTTTCTCGCTCGCCTTCCACCTTTCTGCCATCCATGTCGCACACGATCAGGTCTTCGGGTTTGATCTGACCCTTGCTCACGGCGGTGGGAGTGCACAAAATGCGATTGTGATCCAGCCGGA
>CAXTMN010000133.1:0-5475 GCA_964245395.1 uncultured Bryobacteraceae bacterium | reverse complement strand
CCCGGAAGCTCACATTCCCGTCATTCATCGCCACCCAGCCCTTGTCGTAAATCAGGCTGCAAACCCGGACCAGATCCTCACGATACTCCCCTTCGGTTTTGCTCATCGAATTCACGATTCTAGCAAGGCAATGTGGCTATCGCCGCTACAATGAAGCCGTGGAAAAACGCCGCATGTGCCCGAACTGCCGGGCATTTATCAGCACCAGCGACCGTGTCTGTCCGTACTGCAATGTGCAACTCGGGCCCAGAGCAATCGACCTGCGGGGAGCAGAACTTGCTGCCTCGTTTCTGCCTCGTGCAAATTCAACCAGCGTGATTATCCTGGCGATCAACGTCAGCTTTTTCCTTCTTGAACTGGTTGTGAACTCGACTGTCTTCGGTGGCTCTCCTCAAGTTCTGCAACTCGGCACTCTGGTCACTCTGGGAGCTAAATTCTCGCCGCTGATCTCCCAGGGGCAGTATTGGCGCTTGATCACAGCCGGCTTTCTCCATGGCGGTTTCATTCACATTGCTATGAATAGCTGGGTTTTGTTCGACCTGGTCGGCGAAGTGGAACAGTTTTACGGCACCAGCCGCTTGATTTTCGCTTATATTTTCTCGACGATCACAGGTTTTTGGCTAAGCTTCGTCTGGCATCCGGGCAGCCCTTCCATCGGCGCCTCTGCGGCCTGCTTTGGACTGATCGGCATAATGCTGGCGATGGGTGCGCGGCGTCGCGCCGATCCACTCGCGCTGGCGGTACGGTCCTTTTACGGCCGTTGGGCGGTTTACGCGTTGATCTTCAGCTTCCTGCCCGGATTCGGTATCGATATCGCTGCTCACCTCGGCGGTCTGGCCGGTGGCTTTCTGGTGGGCTATGTTGGTGGCCTTCCGGGTCTTCCGAACACCCCTCGCGAGAACGTCTGGAAAGCGCTGGCCGGTCTGGCCCTTGCTCTCACCTTGTATGCCTTCGTCCAGGACTACTTTTCCTTCCGCTTTCTCGTGGCGGAGATGGGCCATACTTAAGCCGTAGGCGGCCATCTCCCGGTCGCCTGATACCTTGCCACAGTTCACCCTGCTTCGTGGGGCTAAGCAACTGCTCACGTTGCATGGACCAACTGGTGAGCGCCGCGGCGCCGCTCTCCACGAACTTGGAATTATCGAAGACGGATCGGTGCTTATCCGAGATGGAGTGATTGCTTCGGTCGGCTCGACTCGCCGCTTAGAGAACCTCAAGGAGGCTCGAAAAGCGCTGGAAATCCCCGTAAATGGCCGTCTGGTTATGCCCGGATTGGTCGATCCGAGTCTTGGGTTGAGTCTTGACCGGTCAGGCGATGGGTGCCGGCGTAAGAGAATGACCGAGTTTCAGGACGATAGCCTGTCGCTCATGCGATCCTGCCTCCAGCACGGGACACTGGCCAGCGAGGTGAAGGTGACAGCCCGTTCGGGCGATCTGGCTGCTGATGTCCCGCTTCTGCGTAAGCTGGCAAGAATCGGCAGCAATCCCGTTCGCATGATGCGTACCTGGCGAATTGAAGACCCTTCTTTACGTCCGGAAACCGGCAGAGAGCAGATTGCCGATACTTTCGCGGTTCTTGCCCGCCGCGGTCTCCTGCAGAGCGTGGAATTAACCTCCGAATCGGAAGCTGCGATTCCTGACGAGGTGCTCGGTGAAGCCCGAGCAGCAGGCATTGCGTGCAAGCTTCGCTGGAGAGGAGGATCACCCGAGCGCCTGTCGCAGGTGATTGATCGTTTGCAGCCTTCGACAATCTGCAGCGCGGCGGGCCTCTCCGAAGGCGAGACCTCGGTTCTGTCGCGGGCCCCGGCGATTGCTGTTTTTGCCACGGGCAAAGAAGTGTTCGAAGGGGTTGGCGACCGCTCTGTGCGGCGCGTTGCCGATGCCGGTGGTGCTATCGCTCTTTCCAGCGGTTACGAATCTTCCTCCGCGGGCAGCTATAGCATGCAAATGGTGATTGCTCTGGGTGTGGTCCGTTTTGACCTTACTCCAGAGGAAGCTATTTCTGCTGGTACCATCAATGCCGCGTATGCGGCCGGCTGCGGCCATGTGACAGGAAGCCTGGAATATGGAAAGGACGCCGACATACTGGTCATGAACGTGCCGGATTACCGCGAGTTGCCTCGCCAGTTCGGAATGAATCATGTGGAAATGGCCTTGCGCCAGGGCACAGTTGTGTTGAACCGGACGCGCTGGAAGCCGACCCCAAGTCATGGTTGATTTAATCGAGTGCGTCCCGAATTTTTCGGAGGGTCGTGAACTCCCAGTCGTCCGGGCGCTCGAAACCGCAATTGGTTCTGTCCCCGGCACTGTTTTGCTTCATCGCACCTCCGACTACGATCACCACCGGAGCGTGATCACCTTTGCGGGTCCGCCCCGCGCCGTTCTTGAAAGCGCGATAGTTGCAGTAGCAAAAGCGGTTGAACTGATCGACCTCACTCAGCATCGCGGGGTTCATCCGCGGCTTGGCGCGCTTGATGTTCTTCCCTTTGTTCCTATAGGTGACTCCACGTTAGAAGATTGCGTGACCCTGGCTCACCGGGCCGGCCAGCGCATCTGGGAAGAACTCGGGGTTCCTGTTTATTTCTATGAAGCGGCGGCCTTGCTTCCCCATCGCATCAAGCTCGAAGATGTGCGACGCGGAGGGTTTGAAGCTTTGCGCAGTGCAAGTCTTACAGATCATTCAAAGCGGCCTGACATCGGCGAGCCGGGCCTTCATCCCACAGCGGGCGCCGTGATTGTCGGCGCACGTAAGATTCTGATCGCCTACAACATCAATCTCAAAACCACCGATCTATCATTGGCGAAATCCATAGCCATGCTCATTCGTACCCGCGATGGCGGGCTGCCCGGAGTAAAGGCGCTAGGGCTGCCCCTTGCCTCTCGCAATCTTGTCCAGATCTCGATGAACCTCACCGACTTTGAAACGACACCGCCGCATGTCGTTTTTGCGGAAGTGGCGCGTTTGGCTGCCGCGGCCGGTGTCGAGATAGACGGGAGTGAGCTGATCGGGCTCATGCCGCGTAAAGCCTTAGAGATGGCTGTAGCTGACCTTTTGAAGCTTCGTTCATTCAACGGGGAGATGGTGATTGAGAACCGGATAGAAAGCGCTTATTCTCGTTCCGTTACCTCCGCCGATTTGTTAGGATGACTTCCCAGAATGCGTACCGCTTCCTCGTTTCGCATGCTCAACATAGCCGGACTTTGTTTTAGTTTGGCCGTAGTTGCCGCTGTTCAAGAGCCTGCTGATCCCGTGTCAGTCTTTAAAACCGGCGATTACAAAAGGGCGATCCCGCTTCTGCAATCGGCTGTCGCAAAAGCGCCAAAAGACCCTGCCCTTTCGGCGGCACTGCTTTCCGCGCTGGTGTATGAAGCTCGCGTGGACGAAGCAACAGATGCGTATAACGACTACGAAACGAAGTTCCCGGATTCTCCTGAGATCATGGCCGCGCGGGGCGAATTCGCCTTTTATATGGGTGATATTCCCGAAGCGGAAAAGCTCTTTCGTGCAGCTGCGAAGGCAAAGGAAGAGACTGCGCGGGCTGCTTACGGCCTGTACCGGCTCTATTTTTCACGTTCGATGTACCGAACTGCGCGGCTCCTCTGTTTGCGGGCTCACCAGCTCGACCCTGATGACGCCTTGATTCATTTGGCCTTCTTGCGCTATCTCGTCCCCGAAAAGAGACGGGAAGAGTTCGGGCCTTTTCTGCAAGCTCATCCTTGGTTCTTTGGAAACCGCTACGAAGCGGAACTGGAGACTTCGAGCGAGATTCGGAGCGAACTTGCCCAACGCCGCGCCTTTGAAATCGACGGCGTGGAACCAGCTGAGGTGACGGTGCCGTTAGTCTATATTCGCAACGGTCCAACTCGCGTTCTTGGTGTCGGTCTCGATATGTCTATTCAAGGCGGTCGCCCCCTAAGAATGCTGTTCGACACCGGGGCCAGCGGGATCCTGTTAACCCAGGCTGCGGTCGATAAAGCCGGATTGAACCACGTTGGTTCGATGGAGACCAGAGGTATCGGCGACAAGGGCTCGCGAAGCGGGTTTGTCACTGTCGCCGAGAGCTGTGGAATCGGCAACCTGAAGTACAAAACCTGCATCTTTCATGCTCTGGAAGGCAAAGGCCGCGTTGCCGGGCCTGATCAGGATGGTCTGATTGGCGCTGATTTCTTTTCGAATTACATCGTCCAGATCGACTTCCAGAGGCGGACGCTTCATCTGACACCTCATCCGAAGCGCCCTCCCAATCCGCAAGGTTATGATCGGGATCCACAGCCGAATCAATCCACTTGGAGCCCTGTGTTTCGATTCGGGCCCCACCTCTATATGCTCACCCGAGTGAATGGCAAGCGCTACGGGCTCTTTCTGCTCGACACGGGTTCAACCCTGTCGATGATCGACTCCTCCTTTGCTCGCTTATCCACGAAGATTCACAGCGATTCATACATGAGAGTCAAGGGAATATCCGGCGAAGTTAGCCAGGTCTTTGAAGCCGATAAAGCAGAGCTTGAATTCGCTCACTTCCGGCAACGGATTATCGGTCTCACGTCATTTGACCTCAACAACTCACCCGGCCATCAGGAAGTGCGCATGTCCGGCATCATGGGTATCCCGCTGCTCTCGCTGTTTCGACTTACCCTTGACTACCGCAACGGGCTTGTGAACTTCGATTACATCCTGAAGTAATCTGCGAACTCCTGTCACATTTCCTAGAATTCTTATCTAATCATCGAATTATCTTGACCCGCTAATGTGAATGGAATATGCTCGATAGCGACTTATTGTGAGATAGATCTCACAGTCTCGCTTGGGGGATCCATGTTGATGCGTTACAGAGCACTCGCTGCAGTTACTCTGGCTATTTTGGCCGTGGTTGTTATGGGCTCCCGGCCGGCCCAGGCGCAAAGTCAGGGTAATATCTCGGGGATTGTTACCGACGCAACCGGCTCTGTCGTTCCGAACGCTGATGTTCGCATTACAAATCAGCAGACAGGACTCACTAGAACCATTGCTACTAACCAATCTGGAAACTACAATGCTCCATCTCTGGTTATCGGCAAATACACCGTAGAGATTTCGGCGCGCGGATTCGCGTCTTATAAGCAGACGGATATTCCGGTTAATGTTAACGACGATCTCCGCATTGACGCGCACCTCTCGTTAGGCAACGTTCAGGAAACGGTCGAAGTCCAGGCCAATTCGGTGCAGGTGCAGGCAGAGGACGCCACTGTCGGCCAAGTAGTGAATGGAACGCAGGTCGAAGCCCTTTCGGTGAACGGCCGAAACTTTACGTCACTGGCCGCTCTCGTTCCTGGTGCCTCGTCCACTCAACCGTCGCTAAACACGCCGGTTGGAGTGACTTCGAACACGGGCATCTCATTCAACGGCATGCGCGTCAGTAACAACGTCTGGCGCATGGACGGGCAGGAAAACTACGATCGAGGCTGCGGCGGATGCGTCGTTGTGCTGCCCTCAGT
>CAXTMN010000132.1:0-12799 GCA_964245395.1 uncultured Bryobacteraceae bacterium | reverse complement strand
GCAGTGACAGCAAAGCAGTGACTATGGACAGGGCAGTGGACCGGCGCCGGAATGGACATTTTTGCGCCGGTCCCTCCCGCTAGCACGGGGCCAAGACCGCACACAAGCCGGAGCCGACCAGCCCGTGCGCGTTTTTCCCGCGCCACTGCGATTACACCAGAGCCGCAGCCTCACAGCGCACCCGCGAGCGGATCGCGCCGGAAGGCCTCAGCCGGACGCACATAACGCAGCACCGTTCCCATGCTCTTGTGACCCGTCCGCTGCATGATCGTGATCGGATCGGCCCCATTCTCCGCGCTCACCGTAATCATGCCCGCGCGGAGTGAATGCCCACCGATACGCCCCAGATTCTGCTCACCCGTCAAGCCCAGCAGCCGCTTGGTCGCGGTGCAGATCACCTGGCCAGAGATGCGCTCACGCATCAGCTCCAGACCACTCGGCGAGACGCTGCAGAATAGCGGCCCGCGCCAGCGCCCCCGCGCTTCGATCCACTCCGACATCGCACGCACCGGACACACCCGGCGCCCGGGAATCGCCGGAATCACCACATGCCGCCCCTCGCTGCCATCCTGATCGGATTTGGAAGCGCCCAGATCGACCGCCACACGATCCGCCGAAATCCGCACATCGCTCAACTGCAGCGAGGCCAGCTCACTGCGGCGCCAGCCCAACGCAAAGCCAAACAGGAACATCGCCCGGTCGCGCAGATCGTAGGCCGTATCGAGACCAGGCAGAGCGGCAACCGCCCGCACCTGCTCCGCCGTCAAGGCCAGCTTCGGGCGACTCGGCTGCCGCAACACACGAGCCGCATTGCTCAGCAGCGACCGGACTCAATGATCGTAGGGAGACGGCAAGCCCCGCCGCACATGCTGCTCGGAAACAGCCGCCACCCGGACCCGCACGGTCGAGACGTGCAACCCCGCCTCGAGCTGCGCAGCCGCGAATAGCGAAAGCGTCTCCACCGTCGCCGGCAGTGGCGCCCGCCCCGCATCGCAACACCAGAACGTAAAGACCTTCCAGCAGTGCGCGTAATTGCGCTGCGTGTTGCCAGCCTTCGTAGACATCATGGACACCTCGCAGGTACGGCGGAGGCGAGCGACATCGACCCCCGCATCGAACAGCATCAATTGCTCGGCATCAGCCGGCACAGGAAGCACACAGAGAGTGGACATACCGTCCACCTTAAACCGTATAATCGGGAATTGTAGCCGCTGTGACGTCATTTGCCTGAGGTCCAACCCTGCGAGCCCTCTCCTTCGCAAGTTGCCAAGCTCTTCAGTAAACTCGAAGAGCATGTCATTAGTCGTAGTCGGATCGGTGGCTTATGATGCCATTGAAACTCCGAACGGAAAAAGAGAGCGGACCTTAGGTGGTTCTTGCACGTACATCGCTCTTAGCGCCAGCTATTTCACTCAGACTTCTATCGTTGGTGTTGTGGGCGACGACTTCGCCGCGGAAGACCGCGCATTTCTTTCAGGAAAGAATATTGACCTGGAAGGATTGGAGCAGGTCCCGGGTAAGACCTTCTTCTGGTCTGGTGTTTACTCTGCCGACATGAACGACCGCACCACTCTGGTGACCGACCTTAACGTCTTCGCCCAATTTGAGCCGAAAATGCCTTCCTCTTACACTGGCCGGCCCTATCTGTTCCTCGGCAACATTCAGCCCAACTTACAGCGCCAGGTGCAGGGTGAAATGAGCGCTCTCCGATTTGCCGGTGGCGACACCATGAATTACTGGATCTCTCAAAACCGCGATGAGCTCGTTGAGACCATCCGGCATTGGGATTTTTTATTGATCAACGATAGCGAAGCTCGCATGCTTGTAGACGAAAGCAACCTGCTTCGCGCAGCTCGCAAAATCCTCGATCTGGGCCCGAACACTTTGATCATCAAACGCGGTGAGTATGGTGCAATGCTCTTCCGGAAAGACTCGCTTTTTATCGTGCCGGGTTATCTTCTTGAAGATGTTTTCGATCCCACCGGAGCAGGCGATTGCTTTGCCGGAGGCTTCGTAGGTTATCTTGCCGAGCGCGGATTCGACCTTCACAATGGAGGGTTCGACGTCCATGAACTTCACCGCGCTGTCATCTACGGCTCCGTTCTCGGAAGCTTCTGCTGCGAACAGTTTGGCGTCGAGCGATTCCGGTCTCTCACAAGAAACGACATCGACGGGCGATTTGAAGAATTCCGCCGCTTCACTAAGTTCTAATCGCACCGGCTGGCGCGAGATCACAGCATTACTCTGCGCCCTGACCGTGCTCATCGCCACAGCCGCTGCTTGGATTTCCGCTCACGGCTACACCCTATACTACGGCGACGCCCAAGCTCATCTGAATATCAGTCGCAGTATCCTCGATTCGCGAACCCCCGGATACGACCAACTCGGAACCGTGTGGTTACCCATACTGCATGTCATTTGTCTGCCTCTTGTGTCGAGTGACATTCTCTGGTCAACTGGTCTGGCCGGCGCTATTCCTGTAGCTCTCTGCTTCATTGTGGCGGGTATCTTTTTCTATCTAGCCGCGAAGGAAGCCTTTCCCAAAGTTCGATCGGCGGTCGTGGTCCTCTCCTGTTTCGCCCTGAATCCTAATATCCTGTATCTCGGCTCCATCCCCATGACCGAGATGGTCTTCATGGCCGGTCTTTCCGTCATGTTATTCGCGCTGCTTCGCTTTCGCCGGACTCAAAAGCATTTTTGCGTTTGGCTGGCCATCTTCGCCTCCTGGTGGATGAGTCTCACGCGCTATGACGGCTGGTTCCTTATACCCTTTGCAGCTCTCTGCTTGGCGTGCTTTGCAAAGAGAAGAAAGTGGCTGTTCCTGGTCTCGTTTGCTCTTTCTGCGAGCCTTGCACCCACTTACTGGCTCGCTCACAACTGGTATGAAGCCGGCAATGCCCTGGATTTTTTTAACGGCCCCTATTCAGCCGGGGCGATCCAAGGCGCCAAGGACTATCCCGGTTTTCACGACTGGCCTGTCGCTTTCAAACACTACACCGCAGCCGGTCAGCTCTGTTCAGGGTGGCCCCTGTTACTCCTCGGCATCGCCGGGCTTGCCTCCGCTCTATACAAAAAAGCCGCTGTCCCCATTCTCTTTTTACTGCTCACGCCAATCTTCTACGTCTGGAGCATCCACTCTTCTAAATTGCCCGTTTTTGTACCTCAACTCTGGCCACACGGTTACTACAACACTCGTTATGGCATTGCTCTTGTTCCTGCTGCTGCGTTCGCAGCCGGAGCCCTGGTTGTTATCTGGCCCCCTCGCTGGTCTAACGCCGTTCTAGCGTTGCCTCTTCTCTCCCTGGCTCCGTGGCTTCTGCATCCCACTCCTGAAAGTTGGATCTGTTGGAAGGAGTCACAGGTAAACTCCGTTGCTCGCCGAGCCTGGACCAATTCCGCCATTAAATTTCTAAAATCTGACTACCATCTCGGCGATGGCATCATCGCGCCCTTTGGTGACCCCATCGCCATCTTCTGCCACTCACAGATTCCGTTGAGCGAGGTTCTCCACATCGGGAACGGCCCAGAATGGCTCGCCACCATCGCCCGGCCCGAACTCATTCACCGCGAACTCTGGGCCATTGCTCAAGACGGGGACGCACTCTCGCACGCCATCGGAACGAAGCGCTCGCCATACCAAGTGGTCGAGCAAGTGAAAACTCTGGGTGCACCTTCGCTCAATATCTATAAACGCTCGCTCCCGCTTCAGCCTTTACCTTAGAAGTGAACACCCGATGATCGCCATCCCCTTTACAAAAATGCATGGAGCCGAAAACGACTTCCTCCTCACTTGGGGAGAAGATCTTAAGTCGCTCGAAGTTCCAGAGAACCCACTTCCCCAAATTGCCCGGGATATCTGCGCCCGTACTACCGGAATCGGAGCTGATGGCTGGATGATCGTGTGGCCCGACGAAAACGGCCTCCGCACCCGTCTATTCAACTCCGATGGCAGCGAACCCGAACTCTCAGGGAATGGCACACGGTGCGCCGCTGCTTTCGGTTTGATCAACAACGTCGTCGCACCTCCCGAGGTTTTCATCCGCACCGGTGCAGGCATCAAGTCGCTGCACCTCATCTCCATCGAGGATAAGACTTTCCTCTTTGAGATGGATATGGGTCAGCCACGAACTGAAGACGCGAAAACCTCCATGGTCTTGGCCGGTAGAGAGTTCGAGATCACCCTGGTCAATGTCGGCAACCCTCAGTGCGTCATCTTCGTTGACCAATTCCCTCCAGACTGGCGAGACGTCGCGCGGGAAGCCGAAGGACACAGCCGTTTTCCCCATCGCAGCAACGTCTCATTCGTTCGCGTTCTCGACCGAAATACCCTCGAAGCAGTCTTCTACGAACGCGGCGCTGGTGAGACGAAAAGCTCCGGCACAGGATCTACTGGAGCCGCTATCGCTGCTATTCTCAGGGATAGAGCCGACAGTCCAATCGAGGTCAGAACGCCGGCTGGACAAATGACCTTACGCTGGGACGACAGCGTTTACTTGACCGGACCGGCAGAACTTATTGGCGAAGGCAGATACTTCCTTGCTCTCTGAATTAAAGCTTCCACAAACAACCATCTCTCCGGCGGATGAGCATTCATCCGAAGTTCCACATGCGATTGCTGACGGATTGCGCAAAAAGATTTCCGGCAAAACGGCGCGTATTGGTGTTTTGGGCCTCGGCTACGTCGGTTTGCCTCTAGCTGTAGAATTCGCTGCTGCTGGCTTTGAAGTGTTGGGCTTCGATGTCCAACAATCGAAGGTCGATCAGTTTAATCGTGGCGAGTCGTATATCAAAGATGTGAAAGACGACCACTTCAGGCCCCTGGTCGAAAGTGGCAAACTGTCCGCAACCTGCGATTTCTCCCGCATTCGTGAGCTCGATACCATCGACATCTGCGTTCCCACTCCGCTCCGGAAAACGAAAGATCCGGATATGAGCTATGTCGTCGCTGCCACGGAAGAGATCGCCCGCTATCTTCATCCGGGGCTTCTGGTGATGCTCGAGTCAACCACTTACCCGGGCACCACCGACGAACTGGTCCTTCCCAAGCTTGAGGCTTCCGGGCTCACTGTCGGTAAGGACTTCTTCCTGTGTTTCTCCCCTGAACGTGTTGATCCCGGCAATCCAAAGTTTCAAACGTCAAACATTCCCAAGGTCGTCGGCGGCATCACGCCTCAATGCACTGATCTCGGTGCGCTTTTCTACAGGCAGGCTCTCGATACCGTTGTTCCCGTTAGCTCCACCCGCGTGGCTGAGATGGTGAAGTTGCTCGAGAACACCTTTCGCATGATCAACATTGGGCTGGTGAACGAGATGGCTCTCATGTGCGACCGCATGAACATCGATGTCTGGGAAGTAATCGACGCAGCTGCCACCAAACCGTTCGGCTTCATGCCCTTTTATCCAGGGCCTGGCCTCGGTGGACACTGTATTCCCATCGACCCCTTCTATCTCTCCTGGAAGAGCAAAGAAGCCGGCATCGAAGCCCGCTTCATCGAACTGGCCGGCTACATCAACGGGCGCATGCCCGAGTTCGTGGTCGAGAAGATTCAGAGTGCCCTGAACGACGCGACCAAATCCGTGCGCGGCTCGCACATTCACATTCTCGGCACGGCCTACAAGCGCGATATCGACGACGTTCGGGAATCTCCCGCGCTCGACATCATCATGCTGCTCCAGCGTCGCGGCGCTAACGTCACCTTCTCTGATCCGTTCGTAAACAAGATCCGCATCAATGACGCCGTCCTCGAAAGCCAGGACATGCTGTCCTCCATCGAAGCTGCCGATTGCGTCGTCATTGTGACCGACCATTCCGGTGTCGATTACAAAACCGTTGTCGATCGCAGCTGCCTAATTGTCGACACGCGCAATGCACTAAAAAAGTTCAAATCCGAAAAGATCGTCCGGCTTTGAATCGCTTTATTGAATTGCACCTTCGCGATCGCTTTCCTCCGTCGCGCCGCCGTCCATGCCCATCTGCGACAACCGGTAACGCAGAGCGTTTCGAGTAAGACCCAGCATCCTTGCTGCCTGACTTTTGTTCCCGTTTGCCCGCCGCAGTGATTCTCGAATAATCATCTGTTCCCAATGCTCGAGCGTTTCACCCTCTGGCAGGAGCGGCGTAGACATCGGCAGCACTGCTGGGTGTGAGTTTCGCGGGGCCTCAATCCGAATATCCGCGGCCTGCAACGTGTCTCCTGGCGCTAGCACCATACTCCGCTCGATCGTGTTCTCCAGTTCCCGAACATTCCCAGGCCACTGATGGCCCAGCAATCGATCCATAGCTCCCGGACTCAGCTCTTTCCGTCCAGTGCCTAGCTCTTTCGATAACTTCTGCACAAAGTGCATTGCCAGGAACGGTATGTCCTCCCGCCTGTCCCGGAGAGGCGGCATATTGATCGGCACCACATTTAGCCTGTAATACAGGTCCTCCCGAAACCGGCCCTCCTCCAGCGCTGCCCGCAAGTCTACGTTTGTTGCTGCAATAACCCGGACATCCACGTTGCGTGTTACGTTCGAACCCAAACGCTCGAATTGGCGCTCCTGCAGGATCCGCAAAAGCTTTACCTGCACATTCCCTGGAACGTCCCCAATCTCGTCGAGAAAAGCGGTACCACGGTCAGCTTGCTCGAATTTGCCCAGCTTACTCGTATTCGCGCCCGTAAAGGCACCCTTCTCATATCCAAATAACTCGCTTTCCATCAAGTTTTCCGGAAGCGCTGTGCAGTTAATCTTTACGAATGCGTGGCTTTTTCGCGGCGAATGCTGGTGAATTGCCCGGGCTACCATATCCTTACCAACTCCGCTTTCGCCGGCAATCAGCACCGTTGCGCGCGTCGGTGCAACGCGCTCCACCGTGTGAAAGACCTCTCTCATCAAAGGACTGCGTCCTATGATATTGTCGAACTGATAGCGCTCGTCCAGTTGCTCCCGCATGCGTTGGTTCTCGGCCCGCATGGATTGCACCGCCATCACTCTTTCCACCACCGTCGCCAGGTGATCGAGCGAAAACGGCTTCTGCAAAAAATCGGCTGCTCCCATCTTCATCGCGTCCACAGCCGTCTCCACTGACCCGTGTGCCGTTATGACGATCACTGCAGCGCTCATCCCGCGTGCTTGCATTTGCGCCATCAGCTGCAACCCGTCCATTCCCGGCAATCGCAAATCTGTAATCACCAGGTCTGCCAACGTTGCCAGCGGCAATCCTAATTCGGCCGTTGCTGCTCCATCGACCTCAAATCCCGCCGACTCCAGCTGCAGTTGCATCACCCGCCGAAGTTTGTCTTCGTCTTCGACTATCAATATGCGTCCGGCCATTGCTTACTTCCGATTCTCTCGTGGCAGAACGATTTCGAACTTTGTCCCCACACCCGCATCGCTGAAAACCTGAATTCGGCCTGCATGCTCGTCCACAATCTTCGATACAATCGGCAATCCTAGCCCCACGCCGGTCGGTTTCGTCGTAAAGAACGGGTTGAAAATGTTTTCCCGGTGCTGCTTCTGAATGCCTTCCCCTTCGTCGATCACCGAAATACATACCTTCTGTTCGTCATCCTCTGCGCGAATCCGGACAGCCTTGCCCGCGGCGCTAGCCTGGATAGCATTCTGCACCAGATTGGAAAGGGCCAGCCTCATCAGACTCGGATCGAAGGCAAACCGCAACGATGGATCTTTCATTGTTGCTTCCAGACTCACTTCCCGTTTGCGCGCAAGTTCGGACTGTTCACGGACCACCTCCTCGATCATCTGTTTAAGCTCAGCCATTTCAGGATGAATCTGCAAGGGACGCGCGAAGTCGAGGAAGCTCGCGATCAATGCGTTTACCCGATCAACCTCGCTTTCGATATACCCGGCCATTTCCGTCGCGACTTCCGATTGCTTCTGCGCAACCGATTTCGTCAGCATCTCCGCACTGGCCTTGATGGTCCCCAATGGATTCCTCAGCTCATGTGCCAGTCCGGCTGTCAGCTGTCCCAAAGCAGCTAACCTTTCACTGCGGCGGAGCGATGCTTCGGCACGTCTCAGACTCTGATTCGATTCAGAAAGCCGCTGGACTACCTCTTCGGTCCGCTCCATCTCCTCGCGTTTGGCATGGGCCTGCTCGTAAACCAGAAAGGCTACCAGGGCAAAAAAGGATGCACGCAGTCCCATCAAACTCAAGTGTCCTGGCGGCAGAATAAAGGTATTCCAGTCTATAAAGATGGGCAGCAGAAATGAGAAGTAAGCCAGAAAGGCGATACCCGTTACCAGAACGACTCCCGCTAACTCAAACAATGTTGCCGCCGAGACCACGGGAACCAGGAAAATAGGGTAATAAGGACTGAATAGAGTGTGCGTGTAACCCACCAGCAGGTAACAAAAAATCATTTTCAACACAACCGATGCAATCTGCCCCCGCGGCGAAGAGAATAAGTTCAGCCGCGGCTCGGCAATCTGAGAAGCAGCGATCACCACCAGCAGAATTGTGAAGTTGTAGTTCGTCTCGGGCGTCGTAATGATCAGGCTGGCAATAAAGAGCAGCCACGCGAAATCCTGCGCACGTATCCAGCTCGAGTGCGCACGTTTCGGCTTCGCGCTACTCTCCGCCTCTTCTGTCATACGCACCGCCCTATGACAAAATAAAGGAAATTCCCGCAGTCATGAGCAATAAAAATCTGAAGAATCTTGATCCCGATGAGAGTGTTTCCTCGCGGGAAGAGTCCAGCTTTGCCGATATGTTGTCCGACTTTGAGCAACAACATGCTGACGGAGCGGATCGTGAAACTGTTACGGGAACTGTCGTTTCCATCGGCCCTGAGAATCTACTGATCAACATCGGCCGCAAAATCGAAGGCTCTCTTCCCCTGTCGAAGTGGCGCGAAACCGAGGAGCGGGATCCTGAGCGAGGCGCCTCTGTTGTCGTCACTGCCGGTCCCCGAAATGAAGAAGGTTACTACTCTCTTTCCACCATCAAAGTAGAACGTCCCAAAGACTGGAGCGGTCTCGAGCTGGCCTTCGCTGAAAACCGCACCATCGCGGGTACTGTAGCTGAGCAGGTCAAAGGCGGATTTCGCGTCGATATTGGCGTCCGGGCTTTCATGCCCGCCTCCCGCAGCGGCGTCCGTGAAGCCGATGACATGCCTAAACTCGTCGGTCAGGAAATCCAGTGCCGCATCTCTAAGCTGGACGTCTCCAAGGAAGACGTTGTTGTTGACCGCCGCGTCATTCTCGAAGAGCAGGAAGCCGAGCGCCGCCAGCAAGCCTTCGCTGAACTTCATGAGGGCGTTACTGTCCGCGGCCGCGTTCGAAGCATTATGGACTTCGGTGCTTTCCTGGATCTCGGCGGCGTCGACGGGCTCCTGCATATCGCTGACATGTCGTATTCGCGCGTCGGGAAAGCCAGTGATGTTGTCAACCCCGGCGACGAACTAGAAGTCAAGATTCTCAAAATCGATCCTGCAACTCGCAAGATATCTCTCGGTCTCAAACAATTGAGCGAGGATCCCTGGACTGTGGCTGCCCGCACTTTTCATGTCGGCGACCGCGTGAGTGGCGCTATCTCCCGGCTCGCTGACTTCGGCGCTTTTGTCGAACTCCTTCCCGGTGTCGACGGCCTCATTCATTCGTCTGAGCTCTCCTGGAACAAGCGCGTTCGCAAACCCGGCGATCTCCTCAAAGTCGGTGAGCGCGTTGACGCCGTCATCCTGCAAGTCAGCCCGGCTGACCGCCGGATCAGCCTCGGTTATAAGCAGGCTTTGGGCGATCCCTGGGATGATGTGATCGATAAATTTCCCGTGGGCTCCACCGTCGAAGGCCCAATTACCAACCTGGCCCAGTTCGGAGCCTTCATCGAGGTCGGTGAGGGCATCGAAGGTATGGTGCACATCTCCGACATCACCAACGAAAAGCGCATCGATCACCCGAAAGAAAAGCTGGCGAAAGGCCAAACAGTCAAAGCGGTCGTTCTTGAAATCGATCGCGAGCGGCGTCGCCTCCGCCTGGGGATTAAGCAGCTTGAGCCGACCACAGTCGATCACTACATTTCCGAACATCAGCCAGGGCAAACCGTGAGCGGCCGGTTGATTGACGTGCAGGGAAATAGAGCGCGTGTCGAATTGGGCGAAGGTGTCATAGCCACCTGCCAGTTCAAGGCTGCTGTAGAAAGCAGCCCGCAACCGCTTCCGGAGCGCAAACCGTCCTCTGACGTGTCGTCCTTAACGGCTATGCTGTCCGCCAGGTGGAAAGGATCCGGCAGCGGAACAACGGAATCACAGCTCCTGCCCGCCAGACCACCAGCTCGTGCCGGCGAAGTTCGAAGCTTCCGCATTTCCAGCCTCGACGCCGCCAATAAACTGATCGAACTCGAATTGGCTAGTTGATACGGATCTCGTAAACCCGCAATCTTTTTGACGTGACAAAATCCCACCTTGTACGTCCATCGCATTGGTGAGTACTCACGCCGGAGTTTTGGAAAACGTCAACGTGCATGGCACCGCTGAGCACCTCGATGAAAGCGCGTTGATTCGTGACGCTCAGAACGGCGATGCCGACGCTTTTGAGCAGCTAGTCCGTTCTTATGATCAGAATGTCTTGCGCATGGCGTTTAATCTCCTGCGCTCCCGGGAAGATGCCCGCGACGTCTATCAGGAAGCGTTTCTTCGCGTCTACCGGAATCTTTCCAAGTTCCGCTTTGATTGCAGCTTCAGTACATGGCTTTACCGGATCGTTGCCAACCTCTGCCTCGACCAGCTCCGCAAGCGCAAAGTTCGGCGCGAGGAAGCAACCACCATTGAGACCGGAACCGGCGAGTTGGACCGGCTGCAACTCTTGCCCGAAGGACGCGCTGATGTCGATCCTCAGCGTCAGCTGCTAAGTGCCGAGGTCAACGAGCGTGTTCAGGACGTCCTCACCCAACTGACCCCCCGTGAACGGCTAGTTTTCGAAATGCGCCACTACCAGGGCATGCGTTTGCGCGCCATCGGCGAATCTTTGGGCGTTACCGAGGAAGCTGCAAAAAATTGCCTGTTCCGCGCGACCCAGAAGATGCGCACAGCCCTCGGAGATTTTGCATGACCTGTCACGAGGCTCAAACGAATATCGCTCTCTACCTGTATGGTGAGCTCGAGTTTGCTGGCGAAGAGGCCGTCGAGGAGCACTTGACCGGGTGCGCTCTTTGTCAGCGTGTCCTGGCCAGAGAACAAGCTTTGCATGCGTCCCTCAATGCCCTTCAAGCTGACTTCCCATTTGACTTGTTAACGGCCTGCCGTCGAGAGCTCAGTTCGGCTCTGGCCGGGCCAGTGACCACGGACGAGATCTCGCAACCCTGGTGCCGCAAGTTGCCCTTATCGACTCGCGACTGGGCCGCCGGTGTTTTGACTCCCACTCCTTCTTCGAACTGGTCGGTTAGATTGGCGACCGCTTCGTTCCTGCTTTTTATTGGCTTTACCGCGGGCCGCTCTTTCACTCACATCCCCCTGGGTGATTTCGGGCCACTAGCAGAGTCGGGTTTAATAACTCCCTCCGCAGCCCGAGTCCGTGACATTCAGACTGATGATCACCATCAGGTCCGCATCATTGTCGATCAGGTCCGTGAGCACGAAATTAGCGGAAACGTGAACGACGAGGTGGTGCGGCGATGGCTTCTTACTGCAAGCCGAGAAAACGACGATCCCGGCCTGCGGCTCGACTCAGTCGAGTTGCTCAAAGGGCAGGCCGGTGGAGATGTTCGTGATGCTCTCATTGCCAGCGTCCTACACGACACGAACGCTGCCGTCCGCCTCAAAGCATTGGAAGCGCTCCGCCCGTCTGCCGCGGATCCGCTCATCCGCGAAACGCTTACGCATGTGCTCGAAACAGACAACAATCCCGGCGTCCGTTCCGAAGCCATCGAAGCCCTTGCTCCCCTAAACAGCACAACCGAGCTAAGTCCCGAGGTGGTTTCTACTCTACAGCAGGTCATTCAGTCGCAACGTGAGGACGAGTACGTGCGCTCACGGTGCCTCCAGCTTCTCCGGGCGGCTCAAATCCCTCTCGATGTGCACTGACCTTCACTACAACTCTCGAACCCACATCGGCTTCTGTGAGCCGATCGGTACGTGCCGCGCCGGTAACGACTTGAGTAAGATTCCATGCGAACTGAGCCAGCAATGCCCCTGCACGCAGCTTGGAAGAGAAATGAACTGAAGTACGCTTTTTCGTCAGCAGATGAGAACGCCGCTCGGGATCGGCAGTCTGGTGCTCCTGCAAGACCAGGTCCTACCGAAGTCGTCCGAGCCATACAAGTTGCCGGCTCGATCGGCAACCGCGACTGAAGAGCCGTTTGCAGCGATGCAACCGGTGTCAACGATACCCTCGACCCACGCCGGCATCCCACCTTCGACGGCTACTAGGGATCCATCTGTTCCGATCGGCCGACGATAAATTCTTCCCTGGGTCGCAAAGGGATCTGTCGACGCCGAGACAAAAACGTCATCGCCCGAGAACGTTACCGCAGAGCAGTACGATGCGTGTAGGCCGTAGCGTTCGATGGTCCACGTTGCTCCTGCGTCGTGGCTAATGCAAAGGCCGATAGCGGACGCCGCGACGACGATATCCGGGTCTGCCAGGTGCGCGCGCACCTCGTGAACATCGCTGTTGATATCAATGGTTGGCTGCCAGGTTCTTCCGCCATCCATTGAGCGCGGAATGCCTCCCACGTGAACGTTGGCGAACAATATGCTCCCGTTCGAGTTAGCCGCAACCGAGCGAATTCCTAGAGGTGGCCCGAGACGCTGCCCATTAACAATTGCAGAACCAGCAAACCAGGCATCCCGCCCCGCAATGT
>CAXTMN010000131.1:2094-12824 GCA_964245395.1 uncultured Bryobacteraceae bacterium | reverse complement strand
GTGTCTGCGAGTCAATCCCAAGGAGCTTGTATGAAGTCGATTTATCAGCAAGCGCTCGGCTCAGACTTCCTTCGTCTACATCCCGAAATCCAGCGACGATTTGGATTGAACTCGCAAGAGGGACTTGCGGCAGTTGGAACCGGTGTCATGGACCGGATCTGGCATGGGCGGTTCTATACGTTGCCTTTCCTGTACGTCGGTACCTGGCGAAGCATCATGTTTCCTGAGGATGGCAGTGATGTCCCGTTTACTATCCAGAACTTTGCCTACAAGGATTCGCTTGGCCGAGAAACAGTGACCTGGGTGAGGACTTTCGAAACCAACCGGCGCCGTCGCTTCGATGCTTACATGATTTATAGCGAGAAGCGTGGCTGTATTGTCGACTACCTGGGCCCACACCAACATTTAGCTGTTGATCTGGAGCTCACCGTAGCAGCGAATGGCGGGTTGAAGCTGCGTTCCGGAGAACAACGTTTTTATGAGGGCCCTGTCGCATTTGGCTTTCCGCTGTTCTTCTCAGGCGTTGCAGAAGTCTGTGAGTGGTACGACGACGAGCAGCAATGTTTTCGCATTGAAGTGAACGCAAGCAACCGGACTTGGGGCAAGCTCTTTGGATATGCGGGCCGATTTCAAGTTGAATGGAAAGAAGCGGAAGCTGCCGCTATTCCTCCGGCGATCCTGCCGCGGCGTGTGGAGGTTCGCGAGTAGATAGGACTCCTTGCACAAGCGCAAAAGTGATCTATGGACGAAAGCCGACCGACTGCCACAGCCTGGCAGTCTGGTACATGCGCCCGGCGGTTACGACGTGCGAGACTTTGCGGAGGTCGGAGATTCGGGCGAGCGGATTACCATCTACCAGGATGAGATCGGCGCGCTTGCCGACCTGGACAGTTCCAGAATCGTGATCAAGGTTCATGGCGCGGGCGGAGACAATGGTCGCGGACTGAATGGCTTCAAGCGGGGTCAATCCAGCTTTGACATAGAGTTCAATCTCCCGCAGGAGACCGTAACCGGGCAGGCCGGTATCGCTGCCGGGAACGATCGGGATGCCCGCCCTGTGCAGAGCAGCAATTACTGCAAGATTCTCAGCCGACCTCTCCTTCATTTGCGAGGCGGTTGTAACGCCGCCTAAGCCACGGTATTTGGTCTCGACAACGAAAGGAACGTGAAGGATGCCAGGTTCAAAAGAAGCGACGTCAATCTCTTTGGAGTGGCCGGCCATTTCCCCCCATCCGGCAGTCGGGTCGACAACGGTGTGGTGCGCCCGGAGGAACTCGATGGCCTTCTGGGAGGCCGCCGAGTTCACGTCGACAGGGCCATGCGCGTCGTCCGGCAGGTGCATCATTCGGGACACATAGTTCAGATGATTGATCTGGTCCATGCCGTCCTCGATGCCTTGAAAGGTATTCAGTGCTTGCGGGACGTGGCCGGTGACGGTCATGCCCAGCCGATGCGCCTCCGCACTGATGGCAGTAACTACGTCGGGTTTCAGATACGTGTACAGCTTGATTTGTTGGAAGCCGGCGCGGTGATAGAGAGCGACGACCGCACGCCCTTGCTCTGGCGTTTCGGCGGTAATGTGTCCAAAGGCTTTCAATCCGCCCGCGTCAACTAGTCCGGCAAGCAGCATGCGAGGACTTGGAACTTTACCTTTGTCCACCAAGTCGCGAAGGGCGACCAGATAATCGAGTTCGCCGCCACAATCGCGGGCCGTCGTGATGCCTGCAGCCAGCATGGCTGGGCCGTACTCGACCCCAGACGCGTGGATGTGCATTTCCCACAAGCCGGGAAGCAACGTGTGGCCGTTCGCCTCGACAATCTTGGTTCCGCGAGGGATTTGAACGGCGGGGCGCGGCCCCACCGCTGTGATCTTTCCGTTGCGCACAATGACCGTGGCATTCTCAACCGGTGCTGCGCCCGTTCCATCTACGAGTGTCGCGCCTGCAATAGCAAATGAGCCGGTGTGTTCCGCAGGAACTTCGTGCGCGAGCGCCTTCAGATCGGCCATCTCCTGCGCGACTCCGCGGTGATAGAGCTGTGGCAAGGCAGTTTCGTATTCAGAGCGCACCGCTTCCATTGGGAGACCGCCGGCGAAGGTCATCACCGCCGCAAGATCACCGTTTTCGTTCATCCAGAGGACTTCGCGGCCAAAGGCGAGATTGGCGATCGTGTAGCGAAGGAGTTTGACCTTTTTCCCGCTGACCACGATTGAATCCTGTCCGGTGCGGCTTATTTCGATCGGTTCGGCGGCAGCGCTGACTCGCAGCATGGGCAGGTGAGCCGGCTTCCCATGTGCGACCCAATAGCGCAGCATCATTTCCTGTACAGCAAAGGGCGATTCGCCAAAGATGGTGAAGTAATGCTCCGGGAGTGGAAGAGTGTTGCTTTTGCCGTTCTCCGTCACCGTCGAAGTTACATTTCCCACGCTGACAGAATCGGTTCGCTCCTCCGTTACAAGCTGGAGCTGCAGCGGAGTGTAGTCGCTCTTCATACGAAGCGTTGCCGACGTGCTGCGTTTGAAAATGCGATCGGTAAAGTCGATCTGGCTATTCAGCCTTATGCTGCCGGGGGTTCGTGCAATCTGGTAGTGCTCTTGACCGATTGCATGCAGGATCATGTGAATCGTCAGGGAGCCTGTTTCTGCTGAGAGCAGCGACGTGAAGACAAACGGCAACCAGCAGAGTTTCATGAATGTAGTGTCGCCTAAGCAGCTTGACGCGTGACTTCGTCAGCACGAGGAGACCAGGATTACGTTTAACTGGATAAGCGGGGTGTTGTGCGTAAAACCGCAAGGCCGGCTCCTTAGCGCCGTGTTCAACGATTGGCTCTCTTGCCAAACAACCAGTCCAGAAAACGCGGCATCTCAACTCGTTCCTTCTCAAGAATCAGGACCCTTCCATTCTCTAACCGAACCCACTGATCTCCCCCGTTTGGTGAATTTTCAGTTCGGCCGAAGACGTTGGTTTCCTCCCCGAATAGAACATAGAGATATGTCATATAGCACCTTGCCACTGTTATTGAACAGCCGACAATGCAGTTGATCTTCGGGTGTAAACTCGCAAGATTGCCACGGTCCGGTGCACTTTGCTCCTACTGCCCTGACTGTATCTGCTGGATCATTTGTTAGTCTCTACGGGCCATTTCTTGAACAGCCGCACACCAGACAAGATAGTGCAGCGACAATGACCCTGCAGCTTTTCATTGACAGCTCTGCTTTCCGTTATCGTCTGTGTAACAATTTTGAGCTCACAGTTTCGTTCGGTGCTTTGTCTGCTGTTGCTGGTTGCCGTTGTAGTTAGCATCCGAAATGGCTTGAAGATCAAAGAGGAACGGTGTGAAGGAGGACGATTCGGTCATGGTCTTCGGCTAGATATGGAAGCCCGGTGGTGCAACGCCAACGGAAGAGATGCCGCTGATGACGAACCGGAACTTAGCCCCGTCCGGGCCAAATCGTTGCGGATCGGCTTCGAACGCGCCGGTCAGTTTCACAGTGGCAGCCTTCCCACGATAAAGGAACTTACGCAGCTCTTTGCCATGGGGGAGGGTTTCCCACGACTCAGGCAGAACGGCCTGAGTCGTGAAGTCTGGGTCGTCTTTCGCATTACACGCCGGGCTGGATAGGAACAGCGAGTGGATGCTCGGTGCAAGAACCCCCTCGATAGTGACCACCTTGTGGTTGTATTGAGCGGGAGATGAAAAGACCTCACATAGCTTGGTCGCAACAGGTTCCGGGTTTGTTTGAGCTGGAGCCGTCGCGGTCAACATGATTGCCAGCATAACGGCCCTAACCGTTGGAGTTCTATTGTACGTCATCGGGAACTCCAGCGGGGAAGTTTTGCGGGTTGAAGACAGGCAGATTGAGGATGCGGGCCGGGTAGTTCCTGTTGATGTAGTCGGTGATTCCCTGAACATCATTCGGCCCGAAGCCATGCTCATGGTTAACCATCGCACCCGCCCGGAACGCGTTGAACTCCGTTTGGAAGTGAGTAGGATTCAGAGCCTGGTTATAACCTCCTGTCGCCGGATCGAAGGAGTTCAGGAACTTCATATCGTCTCCGATGTGTGTTCCTTCATGCGACTGCGTCTCCGCACTCCCAGCCCGGCTGAAGTCCATCTGGACTTGGATGTTGGGATTGCCCGGCGTACTTCCGGATGGATCGACCGAGCCGTCGATATGCTGGGCTGACAGATCAGCGAAGCCTACATGCACTCCGTTCGCTTCGCCCTTTGCCCCGTAATTGGCGGCGGCATTCCTGATGGTCTCGTTCTTCGACTTGAGGTCTTTCTGCCTCGTCTTCTCGAACTTGTCCGCTGCCTTGTTGTACTTCTTCTGGCACTTCGCGTTGTCTCCACAGTTGGACGCATTCAGCTCATAGTGGCCGTCGGCGTCGATGTAGCGGAGCGGATTGTTGAGGACGTAGGCGTACAGGTTCAACGACTGCGGATTGTCGAGCTTCGCGTACGGCACTGGCATCGCTTTCGCGCTCCAGTCGGGCGACATCATTCTGCCCATTGAGCTTGCAAAGTATCTGGCACCGAAGTAATCGAGGCCTGATTCGGCGTCTCTTTCTTTGCCGGTAAACTTCTGGGTGATGGTGTCGGCGTTGGGTCCCCACTGGGAGGTGCGGCAGGCGGTGCTGGCGAGGATTTCTTCCCCGAAAGGCAGATAATCGTGTCGCGAAATGACGTTGGCATTCTGGTCGGTCACCAGGCGCACACTGCCGAGATGGTCGTAACTCAAATAGCAGGTCTGACAGGGTGAGGGGACCGCGTTGACCGAATATTCGGCGACCAGCCGCTTCAGGGCGTCGTACACATAGACCGTGCGGGAGCCGTTTGAAAACAACTTGGCCACTCGCTGGCCGTCGCCATCGTACACAGAAGTAACGCTTCCGTTTCCAGCTTCTGTGACTGCAGTTTGCCGGTTTTCCGCATCGTAGCTGAGTGAATTGCCATTCGCGGCGGTTTGATTGCCGGCCGCATCGTAGCTCGCTCCGCTAATCTGATTGTTTCCGTTATAAACGTTGGTGCTCGGCGTGTTTCCCGCTAGCGCAATTCCCGAGCCGGCAGCCCACAGATTGCCAAATGGATCATAGCTGAAGTTCCGCGACCAGCCGCCACTGTCGCCCGCGGTTTGAAGACGATTCACGCCGTCATAGGTGAAGGCAGTGTTGAAGGTGAGAGCGGCCATGCCCGGTCCACTATGAGTAGTCGTTACGAATCCCAGATTGCCATTGTTGGTGCTGGGCAGCACGCCGTTCTGGCTGCTGTTGAGCGTTCCCCAACTCAGATTAGTAGTCAGCAGAAGCCCATTCGGGCAATTGTTCACCGCATCGGTGATGGCACTGAGTTGCAGACGGTTATTGAAATAATTGACATGCGCCAACGAATTGCCGAACCAGATTCCTGACGGCTCTCCCTGGGGAGCATAGCTGATATAGAACGCATAGTTGGTCTGTGGCCCGTTCTGGGGATAGCTCGGGCAACTACTGAGATTGCTGGTGTTCTGAGCTCCCAGGCAGGCGGCCGATCCAGACAAGCTGCCGCTCACTTGATTGACACGATCCGCGCTGTCATAGCAGGTGGTGATCGTCCGTCCGGAGGGATAGGTTTCGCTGATGAGCGACCCAGTCAAGTTGTAGTTATAGGCCAACGTGTAATTCTGCCCGCTCGTGTTTTGGGTGCTGCTGGTGACTCGCCCCAGCGCATCGTACCCCGTAGTGTAGGTAGTCGAAACGGCAGAGTGCACCTGCGTTAACCGCCCGATCGCATTGGCCACTCCGTTGGCATCATAGAAATAAGATACCGCCGGTGTTCCATCCGAGTAGGATTTCTGGGTCAACCGGTTGAGTGGGTCATAACCGCTCGTACAGGTTGATCCGGAAAGCGAGCCCGAACAAGTGATAATACCTCGATTATCTCGTTTGGTGAGGAGATTTCCGACCGGATCGTAGGAGTAAGAGATCGTCCCGCTTTCCGGATTGGCAGCGCTCGTTAATCGGCTCAGGCCATCGTAGACGAACGTGCGACTCTCAGAGCCCTGAGTGACCGACTTCAAATTCCCCAGCACATCGTAGGTGTAGCTGGTGAGGTAATGCAAACCAGAGGGGTCTTCGATTACTTTTGTCAGGCGTCCCAGCGCATCCGTTCGTCGTACTCTCAAGCATTCAATGCCGTAGAGATGCGCTTTATGGCTTCGTCGACCTCGCCTGTACTTCCGAATCCAATGGTGACGCAATCGACACCTGCTTTACGGAAGGCGTAGTTCAAAGCAGCCTGACGATCGTCCGGATTCTTGAACTGACCTTCGCCGACCAGTTTCATGCTGATGATGCCCGCGCCTGAGGCTTTGGTTCGCTGCATGTGATCCACGACGAACGGGACGTCGCCTTTATCGTCGATGTCCTGCATGGATGGTGTGTCCATACGCGTGCCGTCGTGGTTCATGCGGATCATGGCTACGTCGAGAAACGGGTTGCCTGGAAACGCCGCAAGAGCCTGCTTGCCGTGCACCGACGCGCCATGAGCCATCATGAGCTTCTTTTCTTTGGCTTCCTGGAAGGCGTCCTGCAAGTGCTTCGTTTCTTCCGGCCAGTTCGGGCTGCGAACACAATGGAGAAGCATGATGTCAACGTACTCTGTGCCCAATGCCGCGTTCAGCCGGTGGACGGCTACCATCGGGTCTTCCGAGTGATGCACATCGTACTTGGTCATAAGCCGGTAGGAATCGCGGGGAACTCCTTTCAACGCAACCGCAAGCATCTCCGGCATGCCGTGATAGGCGTCGGCTGTCTCAAAAAAGCGGATGCCCTGGTCGTAGGCGTAGCGCACCAGACGCGTGAATTCCTCTTGGCCTAAATGGCGCTGTTGCGCACCGGAGTGTGTCCCGGTTCCGAAGGCCAGGCGCGTTACTTGAACGTTTGACTTCCCGAGTGTGACCCAATCGGTTGCTGCGGCGTTTGAACCCAAGGCGCCGGCAACAGCGGGTAGTGCAGTGGCGGCCAGGCTAGCTTTTAAGAAATTGCGTCTTGATGATGACATCATGCCTCTGCGGATCACGCTAACACAGTTTATGCGGAGCCTGCCAGCTTTTCCACTCTGTCGGGAATCCCTGACGCAAACCGGAGCACCTGTTGTTGGAGGAGGTTCTGTGATACTGTCCTACGTGACGCTAGCGATTCAACGGGCAAAGCGCGGGAGAGATCACCATGTTTGTTGACGAAGTTTCAAAGCTGCTGAGGCGAGGTAAGTCAGCCACCAGAAGTTTGCACGCCAGCGGCAGGCAGTCATTATTTTCTGTCATGGCGGCACTGGTTGTTCTTTTGTGGATGGCCGGCGCCGGATTTGCACAGAACACCAACTCCGGCGATATTCGTGGCACGGTGACCGATGCTTCCGGCGCCGTTGTTCCGGGCGTTGCCGTAACACTGCTAAACACCGATACCGGGGTCGTTAAGGATCTCGTCACGAACTCGGCCGGTCTTTACGACGCGGTGTCTATTCTGCCGGGACATTACACCATCACGTTTGCGAAAGAGGGCTTCGACAAGCTTATACGCAGCGGCATCAATTTAGAGGTCGGAGAGATTTCGATTGATGGGCAGCTAAGCGTTGGGGGAACAACGCAACAGGTGCAGGTGACGGAAGAGGCGCCACTGCTTACAACAGAGAGCGCTCAGCAAGCGACCAACCTGCAAGCGAAGACCATGCAAGAGCTGACGAATGTTGGGCAGAGTTGGGAAAATTTCCTGACACTGCTGCCAGGCGCGTCGGGAACCCCTGCCTCCAATGCCGGAGCTGTAAACCCCGGCGTGGGACTGTCGATCAACGGCACCTTACCGTACTACACCAGCTTTCTGGTGGATGGCGCCTCAATCCGCTTCCCGCATAGCTCCAACATCGATGACGCAGGACAGGTTCAGGAAACCGTGTCAGAGGTGCAGGTGAATACTTCAACGTTCTCCGCGGAATATGGAGGTGGCGGCGCCATATTTAATGTGATCAGCAAATCCGGCGCGAACCAATGGCATGGCTCAGCCTACGAATACTTTGAGAACGATGCTCTGAATGCGAGAAGCTTCTTTGACGGGGCAAAAGCAGCAAGAGTACGATACGACAACTTCGGCGGGTCGGTCGCTGGGCCGATCCTTAGAAACAAGTTTTTTTTCTATTTTGATTTAGACAAGATCGTCAATCCGAATTCGTCGACGCAGACGACGACAGTGCCAACCGCAGCGATGCAGCAAGGGATCTTCGACCCGGCGGTTTTCGGAATCATTCACGATCCGGCGACAGGCCTCGCCTACCCTGGCAACCAGATCCCGGCATCGCAACTGGATCCGGTAGCCCTGGCCATTCAAAAGTTCTATCCGGCTGCGAACCTTCCGGGGATCACCAATAACTATCGATATTTGCAGGTCGGTAATAACCCTGCTCTGAGAGAGTTTGGGCGATTGGATTACAGCGTCAGATCGAACAACCGGCTGACCTTCTCCATTACCGAGCACAGTAGCAGTGGTGTGTCAGGCGGAACGAGCTGCCCAATCAATTGCCAGCAGAACACGGCCGGTACGTACGAGGCGCAGGTATCTGATGTGCACACGTTCAGCCCCACGGTGGTGAACGAGTTCCGGTTTGGGTTCGCCCGGGGCGGTAATTGGTTTTCGCCCGGGAGCCTGGGCTTGGGATATCCGGCACAGATCGGCTTCAAGTATGCGAAGGCGGATGTATTTCCCAACATTAATCTTACGGGGACGGCCGGCAACAATACATTAAACCCACAAACCTCTGCGATTTATATTCAGAATTCTTTCAACCCATCTGATGTGGTTACAGTGATTCGGGGCAAGCACATCCTGCATTTCGGTGGTGAGCTTCTGGCTTACCAGGACAATTCCACTCCGTGGGGAAATTTGACGTCGGCAAGCTTTACTTTTAACGGCCAGTTCACACAGAGCAATGTCGGGTATGCGGACTTTTTGCTGGGGCAAGCGCAAGCATGGAGCGCGCTCAATCAAGGTGAAGCGGGGATGCGGTCGAAGAATCCGTCGCTCTTTTTCCAGGACAATATAAAGCTTCGCCCAAATCTTACTTTGAACGCTGGTCTGCGATGGGAGATTCATGGCGGATTCAGTGAAGTGCATAATTACGCGGGCAGTTTTGATCCCACGATTACGAATCCGGTGACGAACACCTTAGGAGCTATCTGGTTTGCAGGCAATAACGGGCGGACCAAAGTGATGGCGACCGACTACAAAGTGTTCTTGCCGCGCGTGGGCATCGCCTGGGCGCCAAAAGATGTCTGGTCCATACGAGCCGGTTTTGGGATTTACGCGAGTCTGTGGAGTATGGACGTTGACGGATCGCCGATCGGCTTCGGCACTGCCGATGGCGGAAGTACGTCGGCCAATCCGGGCCAACCTCCAGTAGCCACTCTCTCGGGCTCAGGCGCGGGGCTGCCGTTTGTTATGGCATCCAGGGATCCAGGCGCCTATAACGGGCAGGGTGGCGGAAACATACCGTACATGCCGTATCACACCCCGGTGGGACGGATTTACCAGTGGTCCGCAAGTGTACAGAGGCAGTTTGGCAACAGCCTGGTCGCGGAAGCGGCCTATGTGGGTAGCCATGGAAACGGCTTGGAATTTCAAACTGACATAAACCAGGTTCCCGCTAATAAGCTTGGACAAGGACAATCCGCACGGCCATATCCTCAGTACCTGGGAATCGGCCCGAGCGTTCCCGGTGGCCTAACTGGGTCGTTCAACAACATTTCGAACTACGACTCGCTGCAGCTGTCAGCCAGGAAGCGTTTTGGCCATGGCCTGACGGCGGAGGCCAATTACACCTGGGCCAAGATGCTGGATGATCAGGACACCTCTGGCTGGGGCAGTCACTACGGAAATGCACCCTACCAGGACGCGTTTACTCCGTCAAACAACTACGCTCTCTCGAATTTCGATATTCCGCAAGCAGTCAAAGGATTCATTGTGTATGCGGTACCGCTTGGAAAGGGCCACGCGTTCCTGAACCATGGCATTGGCGATGCCATCCTGGGTGGCTGGCAGGCGTCTCCTTTATTCGTGGTTCAGTCTGGAGCTCCATTCACGGTGACAATGGCCTCCAGCACCAATTCGGGTGCACTGGATGGCGCTTGGTATCCGAACCTTGTCGGCAATCCCAACGTGCCTAATCCCACTATCAATCGATGGTTCAATCAATTGGCCTATGCAACTCCGGCAACGAACACCTTCGGGAATAACGGAAGGAACACGTTGCGTGGTCCCGATCTAGTGAGCGTTGATTTTTCACTGGCTAAGACCTTCCGGATACCCCGATTTGAACAGGGTGGATTGCAAATTCGTATGGATTCGACCAACATACTGAATCATCCGAGTTTCGGCCAGCCGAATGCGGCTTTGACTTCGGCGGCACTCGCTTCGGGTGTTCCCAACCCGAGCGTAGGTCAAATCACCACTACAACGGTTCCCGGGCGTTTCTTTCAGCTCGGGGCGCGATTCTTTTTCTAACATCGGAGCGATCGCACGGTTGAAGTTATTCTGGTGACCATGGGCGTCAGAGCTGTGATTTGCGCTGTTGCATACTTGCTCTTTTTGGGACGCTCCTCATCCGCCCAGTCTGCTTCTAATTCGCAGCAGGTTCAAGTACATTCGCAGCGGGCGCAGGAGTTTCTGGCAGCTAATAAGCCGGATTTGGCTATAGGCGAGTTC
>CAXTMN010000131.1:0-2084 GCA_964245395.1 uncultured Bryobacteraceae bacterium | reverse complement strand
CGCTTCGGGCGTTCCCAATCCGAGCGTGGGTCAAATCACGACGACGACGGTTCCTGGGCGATTCTTTCAACTCGGGGCCCGGTTCTTTTTCTGACATTTGGGAATGCGATCGTTTGTTTCACAAAAGGATTCGCCTACAAGGCTGGAGAAACCGGGACGGAAGTGGGATTTACGACTTAGGTGGAGGGGTGTCGCAATTGCCGGCTTTGCACTACCAGCAGATGAATAATTTGGCGTATCTCGCTTTCGTGCCAACCGGGAACCAGGGCTAAACGACCGCGCGGGTGAAGTTATTCTGGTGACGATGAGCGTCAGAGCCGCGATTTACGCCGCTGCCGGCTTGCTTGTTTGGGGACCTTGTTCATTTGCTCAATCCGTCTCTAATTCGCAGCAGATTCAAGCACACTCACAGCGAGCCCAGGAGTTTCTGGCTACCAACAAGCCGGATTTGGCGATAGGCGAGTTCAAGGCGATCCTCGCCCTGGACCCCACCGACATTACTGCGCGAGGCGATCTTGGGACGTTGCTGTATTTTCGCGGCGAGTATACGCAAGCAGCCGAGGACCTTCGCGCGGTGGTGAAGAGCCAGCCCACACTTTGGAGAAGCATGATGCTGCTGGGCATGTGTGAAAAGCGGCTCGGGAATCTGGCTGCGGCGCGCGCCGATCTGGAGCAGGCTTTCCCGCAAGTGACTGAAGAGAAACTGCGCGTCCAGGCCGGCATGGAATTGACGGAGATCTACTACGCTTCACGTGAGCTGGACAAGGCAGCGGATCTTGTGGGCGTTTTAAGGAAGCTTAGACCGGACGATCCAGCCATCTTGTACACAGCGCATCGGATTTATTCGGAGCAAGCCGACGAGACTGCGCTTAGCATTGCTATGGTGGCGCCGAAGTCCGCCTGGATGCACGAGGTCATTGCCGAAGAGATGATGATCCAGGGCGATAACGAAGCCGCCATCGCGCATTATCGGGATGCTCTCAAGATCGACGATCGCATTCCTGGCTTGCATTTCGAATTAGGTGAACTGTTGAGCAGTGCATTATCACCAAGTACAGACAAAGCACGAGCCGAAAAAGAGTATCAAGCCGCGCTCGCTCAGAACCCCTTCGATGAGAAGTCTGAATGCCGCCTTGGCAGAATCGCGCTCGGCCGGTCTGATGTGAAAGAAGCGTTTGCTCATTACTCCCGGGCGGTGGAATTGCAATCTGACGATCCTGAGGCGAACCTTGGTCTCGGAAGAGTCATGCTTTCGATGCACGAGCAGCAGAAAGCGGAAGTTCTACTGGAGAAAGCTGTTCGCCTGGACCCTTCTGATTCGGTAGCGCACTATCATTTGGGTAGGCTTTACCGGGAGATGGGACGAAGTGACGACGCGCGGCGGGAACTCGCGGAGTTTCAAAGGCTCAAGCAGATGAAGGAGCAGCTGAAGGAAGTCTATAAAGAGATGCGCATTCGGGCGAAGCTGGGGCAGGACGAGGCGGAAAACCTGCAGTAGCCGGGTATGGATTCGTGATGGGGCTGGTTAGTCAAGCAGAGTTGCGCGGACAAGGCTAGGGCACTTCAAGAATACGCGCGGCGAGCATAGTCCCGGTCCGAAACTAAGCAGTGGATCATTCAACAAGTGAAAGTAGATTGGGCGGTCAGCACTTACGCGCAAGAGCGACGATAGCGACGCTATTGATAATGGAGTTTCTCGCTCAGTCAGCGCGGTAAATGGTTGGATGATCCCGGTCTTGCATACTGTCCAATGTCGCTGAGACAGGCGCGGCTTAGGTGAGCCTGCACTCCTTCCATGTTACCGGCCGTGTGCAACACAGTCTACGCCGCCAGCGGCAAGCGCATTCGGAAAATTCGCTGAGGCTCGTGTAGAAGCTGAAGGATCGACTGTGCGTCCAGTCATTTCTTGTCTAATAACGCTGTTTCGCTCATAAGCAGAATAGTCTCCGTTCAAGGCCGCCGGATGCGAACGACCGGATCATTTCTACGACTAGCGCGTTTTACGGCCAAGTGACGACGCGCAATTCCTTAGCTGCCGGTCAAGTCGATGCTACGTATTTTGCTGATCGGGGCGCAACTGCAAG
>CAXTMN010000130.1:6200-13089 GCA_964245395.1 uncultured Bryobacteraceae bacterium | reverse complement strand
AGTCACATGAGCTCGTTTTCCTGCTGGTAGCAGCGCATCGATTCCAATCATCCAGAAAGGGCACGTGCTATAGAAGAGGGCCGTCAAGCCACTCGGAACAACCGTTTCCGCAATCGCCAGCAATCCGTTCCCAACCCCGATACAGACCACTCCACAGGCCGCAGTCTGCCACAATTCCTGTCCTCTGGGAATTCGTACTCCGGTCAATGCTGCAAGCAGCATCAGGATCGATCCCGAAATCGTGTACCGAATCGCGATTAAGTAAAGAGGCGGGAAACCCTCCAGCGCAATCCGAATGCCCAGATAAGTCGTTCCCCACAGTATGCAGACCGCAAGCAGCGCCAGATAAGGTAAGCGATCACGCCGGTCCGATTGACCGCTCAAGCGCTCATCACGCGAACCATTCGCCCGATCGCTTTGTGGAGTCAGTCAATTGAGTTTTCCTCAGAGCCAACGTACCACCTTCGACTCCTTGCATCGAGCTTCCATCCTCACCGCCCTCCGCCGCATCCTAACGGTGTGGTTCCCACTGTTCGCCGGCATGACAAATCTCGCTACCAGGGAAGAAATCTTGCTTATCTCCTGCTGGCGATCTGCTTACCCGCAGCACTGCTCTTTCTTCGCATCTTGTTTGGCGTAATCGCGACCGATCGCCGCGTTACCCCTGAACAATCTGATCAGCTGGTCGTCATTGCCAATATCGCACTCGGTTTCTTCTTCGCAGCCCAACTGCTCTGCGCTCTCTACGTTCAGCGTCTGGTGCCCCCGCGCCAGACACGAAGGGGGCGAGCTCTTCAGTACGCGGGCGTCCTCGTACTTTGCCTGTTATTTTCTGTGACCGGCGCCGTCATCCTCGAAGCCTTTGGCTTGAACCTTTTCCTTCGTACTGCTGGTGTCCGTTAACCTCGTGAAGCCTTTCCCACCGGCACGCCTCTATGTCAGAGAGACCTTTTCGTGTCATGAACCTCGATAACAAAGCCCCTGCTCAACAATGGGTCGATGCCGGTTTCGCCACACGGTCCGAAAAAGGCCGGGACGCTGACTTTAATAGCCTCAGCTTTTCTGAAGCTGAAGCAAATGCATTCCTTTACCTGAACGGCAGAGGCGCCGAATACATCGAGCGAACTGCCAAAGCAAGACATAGCCGCTAAGCCTTCCTACTTTCTTGTCTGTCTCTCCTCGCGATCCGAAATCCACCGCGCTTGCTCCTGCGACACCAGTTCCTCCACGCGTTCGGCCAGCAGCGCCTCCCTATTGTTCGCCGTTGCATATGGACCCGCAGACGAAAGACACAGAAACTTTTCGTGCTTCAATGCCTCGCACGTTGACCGGTACAGCAGCCAGTTCATCTGATACTGGTTCATGTGTTGCATCGCCTCTGCCAGTGCCACACTCGCGGTGATCGATGCCAGCACGCGCCCGTCGCTTACCCCGAAGGTCGTCAGCAGCGGGACAGCCGTGGAGCTTACAATTGTCCACAGCTTTAATGCGCTAAAAGCTCGTCGGCTCTTGCTGCTCTTCCGTTCGTACCACGCAATCTGATCTTCCAATCGCTCGTATGCCGGCGTGTGCGCTACCTGATCTATTACCACTTGCCCTCATCCCCCGCAAGTCTCTTCCCAAGCCGCACCGCGTCGGCGCTTCGCGACTGTCTAAATCACTGAATCCTCAACTGCCAAAATAATTTCCTGAAGCCGTGACTCACTTCCGTCGTCCCATGACTATGCGCCTGCCAGGTAAATCGAATCGTCTCGGATCTGTCCTTCTCACTGGAACCGGGGTGCTTGCGGGTGCCGTTTTGGCTGCTCGCCTTAAGAAGCCCTCTTCACAATCAATCAGTGGCAAAGTCGTTCTCATCACCGGCGGCTCTCGCGGTCTCGGCTTAGCTCTTGCTCAGGAGTTCGGCAAGGCGGGAGCGCGCCTCGTCTTGGCTGCCCGTGACATCGTAGAACTCCAAAGCGCCAGGACCCTTCTCCGCGCACGCGGAGCGGCTGCTGAAAATGACGTCTTACTCGCCCCATGCGATCTCACCGATCCGGCTAATATCCTCCAGCTGATTTCTGATGCCACAGCTGCTTTCGGCCGCATAGATATTCTCATCAACAACGCTGGTCTTATTCACGTCGGTCCGGTACAAAATCAGCCAATAGAAGCCTTCCGGGAGTCCATGGAAACCGGCTATTTCGCCATGGTTCAAACTAGCCTCGCAGTGTTGCCTCAAATGCTACAGCGTAAAGCCGGGTCCATTGTGAACATAGCCTCAATCGGAGGCAAAGTCGGAGTGCCCCATCTCGCTCCCTATTCGGGCACCAAATTCGCCGCCGTCGGCTTTTCAGAAACCCTGCATTCTGAACTGCGATCGAAAGGGGTCCGCGTCACCACAGTCTGTCCCGGCTTGATGCGCACCGGTTCATTCCCCAATGCAATCGTCGTCGGTGATCTTGAAAAGGAGTACCGCTGGTTCAGCATCGCCTCGGCAACGCCTGGCCTCTCGCACTCTGCCGAGGGCGCTGCCCGCAAAATCTTGCGCGCTGTCTCGACCGGCCGCTCCGAAATTACCATCGGTGCCGATGCCTGGCTCGCCGCCCGTTTCGCCGGCATTGCTCCTGAGACCACTCAATTTCTCGCTCATTTGGCCCAATCCGCGTTTCTCCCCGAGTCAACCGGAGGTGTTTCGATACCTGCAGAAGCCCGACACATTCGCCCGCCAAAAATCGTCTCTCGACTCTTCAGTGATACCCTCTCGAAAGCTAACAATGAGCCTCGGCCATAAATCACCTCCGATTGGTCGGACCACTTACCACAATTTCGTCATCATGCCAGTCAGCAGAGTCCGCCATAACAACGCTTCTTCCTTAATTTGTTCCGGTGAAAACGTAGCGCCCCACGACGGATTAAACCTGTCCCAAGCCGGTGTTTGGCGCGTGGACAGGTCTGTCCGTCCCCTCATTTCGCAATCACTGGACCACCGGACGGCCCACTAGCACGTCAGAACACTTACAACGAAGGCCCTGTATAAGTCCGGGCAAGTGAGTACGGGGAATGCGGGGGCATTCTCGCCAGCAGTTAGTACCCCCTTGGCGAAAGACTTCTGGTGCGCAAAACTTAACTATAAACATGACATGCCTGAGAAAAAGAAATTGAGAATCAGAGAAGGCTTGCCCCATCCCCGAGGTGCCACCTGGGACGGCAAAGGCACCAACTTTGCAGTATTCACCGAGCACGCAACGAAAGTAGAGATCTGTCTTTTCGACCCAGGCGCCAAACACGAAGTTGAACGCATCGCTCTCCCGGAGTACACAGACCAAATCTGGCACGGGTATCTCCCTGATGTAACTCCAGGAACAATTTATGGGCTTCGTGTCCACGGCCCCTATGCGCCCGAGGCCGGCCACCGTTTCAATCCGAATAAGTTATTGCTAGATCCGTATGCTTGTGCACACATGGGCGAACTGCAATGGAATCCAGCGGTATTTGGTTATCAAATGGAGACTGGCGACGATACGACGTTCGACGAACGCGATAGCGCTCCCTTTGTGCCGAAATGTACTGTTGCTGACCCTGTGTTCGAACGCGCCGGTCAGAAACTCGGCAACCGGCCTGTCCCCTGGGACAACACCATCATCTATGAAATGCATGTACGCGGATTTACTAAACTCAATCCTGCTGTCCCAGAAAAATTACGTGGCACCTACGAAGGCTTAGGCACCAAAGCTGTCATTGAGTACATCAAGTCACTGGGGGTAACTTCCATCGAGTTATTGCCCGTTCACACGTTTATCAACGATAGTCAACTTCTCGAAAAAGGACTTACTAATTATTGGGGCTATAACAGTATCGGCTTCTTTGCGCCCGATCCGCGTTATGCAGCTAAGCGCGAAGATAGTCTTCGCGAGTTTAAAGAAATGGTGGCGCGCCTCCATGATGCCGGACTTGAAGTAATTCTTGATGTCGTTTACAACCATACGGCTGAAGGAAATGAACTTGGTCCTACCCTTTCTTTTAAAGGCATTGATAACGCAAGCTATTACCGTTTAATTCCCGATCAAAAACGTTATTACATCAACGACACGGGAACCGGAAATACTCTAAATCTCAGTCATCCCCGCATTATTCAAATGGTGACCGATAGTCTGCGCTACTGGGTGGAGCAAACCCACGTAGATGGTTTCCGCTTCGACCTGGGTACTATTCTCGCTCGCGAGCCGAACGGGTTTGATAACCGAAGCGGATTCTTAAAGGCTGTTTCACAGGATCCGGTACTTACCCGCGTGAAGTTAATTGCCGAGCCTTGGGATTGCGGCCCCGGCGGCTACCAGGTCGGCCAATTCCCCCCCGGCTGGGCCGAATGGAATGATAAATTCCGGGACGTTGTTCGCGATTTCTGGCGAGGGAAATCCCCCGCTTCCGCACTGCCCGATCGCATGTGCGCCTCCGCCAGCATCTTCAACACTCAGGGACGTCGGCCCTGGGCTTGCGTCAACTTCATCACTGCACACGACGGCTTTACACTCAACGACGTCGTTACTTACAACGAAAAGCACAACGAAGCAAATGGCGAGGGCAATAAGGACGGCAGCTCCGACAATCGCTCCTGGAATTGCGGCGTGGAAGGCTCCACAGATGATCCCGATATCAACAAACTTCGTGAACGTCAAATCCGCAATATGCTCGCCACGCTTCTGCTCTCGCAGGGAACACCTATGCTTCTCGCTGGCGACGAGTTCGGTCGCACTCAGAGCGGTAACAACAATGCCTACTGCCAGGACGATGAAATTAGCTGGCTCAACTGGGACCTCACTGAAAAGGGTCAGTCACTCATCGCCTTTGTCCGCAAGCTGACCGACTTGCGTCATAAGTGCCCTATACTACGTCGCAACCTGTTTCTCACTGGTGAGTACGTGGAAGAATTGGGTGTCAAAGACGTCACCTGGATCAACGCTAACGGATCGGAGATGGTCAGTGAGCAATGGGCTGACATCAATATGCACTGCTTCGGCATGCTCCTCGACGGTCGCGCTCAAACCACCGGCATCCGCCAACGCGGACACGATGCAACCCTGTTATTGGTTCTCAATGTCCATGACGACCTTGTCAAATTCACCCTTCCGGAATGTGCAGGTGGTTGCCTGTGGTCTCTCGTAATTGATACCAATCTGAACGGTAAAACAAAATCGGCGCGCTTCAAGACCGGTCACGAGTACGGCGTCACAACAAAATCGTTCTTGCTCTTCACTCTTGTACCCGACTCTGAATGACGCCCATTCTGCGCAGGCGTAGTCAGTTCGTCCCTGTCACTCGCGGGCCGACTACGCCTTCAATACTCGAGCAGCAGTGCGGAGGCGAGTGAACTAAACGTCAAGGCATTATCAAGAAGCTTCTCTTGAAGCAGTGATCCAACCGCACCGGCCATTGTTGGTCACGCTCCATCTGCGGCGACACCCGCTCAGTTAAATCCTTAATGTGTTCGATCACGTTGCCAGAGCCCTCAGCGCCAGCCCGCGCGCCACCGACGTAAACTCGTCACCGGTCCGCACCTTCTCGGCGCCGAATCGCCATTCGAAAATTCGCCTGACCGCCGGTACGAACGAACTGCCTCCTGTCAGAAACACCCTGTCGATTTCGCTCACGTCTACCCCAGTCTTCGCGAGCAGCGTATCGACTGCACCCTCAATGGTGAGTAGCTCCTCTTGAATCCAGCTCTCAAATTCCGTTCGCGTCACTTCCTCCTCAAGCTCCGCTTCGCCATCCGCAAAGCGAAACATCGTCTGTTCTGCGTGCGATAACCTCACCTTGACCCGCTGCACCGCCCGATGAAGCTGATATCCCAAATCATGCTGGATCAAATACAACAAAGCTTCCAGCTTCTCCGGCTCCAGCGCCTGCTTCGCTACGCTGTTCAGCATCGTCAGCGTCTCCCGTGATTTCAAGAACGACAAGTGATGCCATCGCTCCAGCTTGAAATAGACCCAGTTTGGCACCGGCAGAATTTTTCCATTGGAATCTATTTCAGTTCCGGCGCCAAGCGCGGGGGACACTAAATGCCTGATGATCTTTGCATCGAACGAATCCCCCGCCAGTGGCACACCTTCGTTCCCCAGAACATCTCTCGGCCCCTGTTCACGCGTCCGCGCTGCAGGCCCTACGCGCAGTAAAGAAAAGTCACTTGTACCGCCTCCAAAATCACCAATCAGAATCAGCTCGTCGTGATCCAGGCTCGATTCGTAGTAGTAAGCCGCCCCCACCGGCTCATATTCAAACGAGACCTCCTCAAAGCCGGCCTTTGTTAGCGCTGTCCGCAGCCGTCCTTCTGCAAAGTCGTCATCCTCCAACCCTTCCGCCCCGACGAAACGTACCGGCCGCCCCACCACTGCGTTTCGGATGACCGGCCCGAATTGCTTTTCAGCCTGGATGCGAATATCCTGCAGAATCTTCGCCACTAGTTCTTCAAGTTGGAAGCGGCGTCCGAATACTTCCGTGCTCTGCAAACTCCGGCTAGCCAGGAAAGATTTCAACGATTGAATCAGCCGGCCTTTTTCCTCCGAGTGAAGATACCGCTCAATCCCTTCCGGCCCGCTCCAAGACTTAATCGTCGTCCGTCCGGCTTCCTTCAAGCGCTCCAAATAAAGCAGAGAGCGAAAGGATTCACTGAGAGATTCGCTTGTGCCGAATTTCGCGAGTTGCACATTACCTTGTGCATCGGCCACGGCCAGGGAACTGTTTGTTGTCCCGAAATCAAAGCCCGTTCTCATAATCGCGCGTGGCCCGATCGAAGAAAAGCCAACCGGAGATGCGCCAGGACGTCAGGCCCGGTTCTATGAGCACCCGCCTTTCTAATCTATCGTGAGAACCCTGGTAATCTGTGGTCTGATTTTGCAACATGAGAATC
>CAXTMN010000130.1:0-6190 GCA_964245395.1 uncultured Bryobacteraceae bacterium | reverse complement strand
TCTCGCTAGCGTCGATGCCTCTAGCCTGAAGGTTGTGGCGAAAGCTCCTGTGGGTGAAGATCCCCATGAAGTCATCGCTTCCGATGACGGAAAATTTGCCTATATTTCCAACTACGGAGGCGGCTCTCTCAACACCCTTGCCGTCATCGATCTTGTCGCGCAGAAAGCTTTGCCTTCCATCACCCTTGGCGCTTTGCGCGGTCCGCATGGCCTCTTCTTTATAGGCGGGAAAACGTGGTTTACTGCTGAAGGCGCAAAGGCCATTGGGCGTTATGACCCTGCCAGCAAAACCGTTGACTGGATTCTAGGAACCGGCCAGGACAGAACGCACATGTTACTTGTCTCCGAAAATCAGGAGCGCATATTCACTACAAACGTCAGTTCTGCAACCGTCAGTATTCTTGAAAAGAGTAACCGTCCCATTCCTGGTGGGCCGCCGCCCGGCGCTCCTGGCTTTGGTCCGCCGCCGGGCGGTCCTCCTCCTGATGGACGCAGAGGTCCCGCAGCTCCTCCCGGCGGCAACTGGGAGCAAACTGTAATTCCTGTTGGACGAGGCGCTGAAGGTTTCGATCTGTCGCCCGGTGAAAAGGAACTCTGGGCGGCAAACGCTCAGGACGGAACCGTCTCGATCATTGATCCCGGCAGCAAGAAGGTCATCGAGACACTCCAGGCCAACGTTCCCGGAGCTAACCGCCTGAAATTTACCCCCAACGGAAAGCTTGTGTTTATCTCTTCGCTCTCGAACACCGGCTTAGTAGTTCTCGACTCCGCCACCCGCAAAGAAGTGAAGCGGCTGGATATCGGGCGCGGTGCTGCCGGGATACAGATGCAACCGGGCGGCTCTCGGGTTTTCGTGGCCTGTACCGGTGATAACTACGTTGCGGTCATCGATCTGAAAACGCTTGCGATTACCGGTCGCATCGACGCCGGCCCGGAACCAGACGGCCTGGCCTGGTCGACTTATCGCTAACATCATGTCCTACTGCCCGGACAAGAACGATTGGACTGTCTCTACGAACTTATCCGGCTCCTCGTAGAAAGGCATGTGACCACTTCGGTCGAAAACAACAAACTGAGAACCAGTTATTGCCTTATGGATCTTGTAGGCCACGGTCGGCGCCACATTCATGTCGTAACGTCCGGTCATAACAATAGTGGGAAAACGAAATTTCGGCAGTTCGGGGTTTAAATCAAACCGTTGCAGATCACGGCCAATCGACTGGTTGACCTCACGATTCTCGTCCACATCCGCCATCTTCGCGAGAGCGGCATCCCGCTTTTCCGGCGAGTAAAACAGCATCGACAAATAATCTCGCAGTGCAGACTTGGCCGCGTTTTGATTTCCCATTTGACTGGCGAAATTTGCTGCATCCTCATGTTCCACGCCCTCGGGGAACACGTCCTTGAAAAGGAAAACAGTGTCGCTCCACTTTGGCGCTGCGGAATCGACGATCAACAAATGCTGAATGTGTTGCGGGTATCTTGCTGCGTAAGCCATAACCAGGAATCCACCCCAGGAGTGGCCTAACAAGTCAATCCGCTCTGCGCCGATGTGCGCTCGTAATGCTTCCAAATCCTCAATCTGGTCGCGCAACGTGCACGAAACACCAGGTTTGATCGCAGACGATCGTCCATTGCCGCGCTGATCGTATACCACTATACGGCGCGTTTTGCTCATCCGGTCCAACGCATCAGAGAGATGCAGGTACGTGTGATCGAACCCAGGACCTCCATTTGCAACCACGAGAGGAGTTCCTTCCGCATTCCCGATTACCTCGTAATATAACGAGATGTTTGAGGCCTTGAATGTTTGGCCCTGATGTGAGTCGGCCGCCTTTATCATCATCGGACTGACGCAAAAAAGTGTGATTGTGAGTGTGCGGAAGAGGTTCATAATCGCGAGCTATACAGTAAACAGTAGCCTACTTAATACAAGTATGGTATGTCATAACAATAGCTTTGAAATTGGCATCTGACGTGGCGCTTACTGCTGATTCTGCGTAAGTTCAGAAGTGGCCACGAAGTTGCACAATCGACACCACATTACCGGCACGTAGTCCCTGGTTCGGGCTACTGTTGATCTCCTCGTTAGAGTGCCAGCTTTTATTACGTCCACTTCCCGCGATTGGGAACCCTGTGGATCTATTTATAAGGGAGATCAATATCGTGCTCATAAGGAAAAGTCTTCGGCTTTTCACCTTGCTTTTCTTCGTTTTCGCCCAGAGGTATGCCACTGCGCAGAGCGTCACAGCTCAGATCACCGGCACTGTCACCGACGCGAGTGGATCAACGATTCCGGATGCTGACGTAACAGCACTGAACAAGCAGAACGGCGTCGAAACAACTCAGCATTCAAAGAACGACGGCAGTTTTCAGTTTTTGCATCTCGCGGTTGGCACTTACGAAATTTCCGTTTCGAAGCCCGGCTTCCAAAAATATGCAGCACACAATCTTGTTCTTTCGTTGAATCAGGTTTACACGCTTCCGGTCACGCTGGAGCTCGGTAGGATCTCAGAATCAGTCGAGGTGCAGGCCGATGCTGCTCAAGTCGAAACGTCAACCACTCAGCTGGGCACCGTGATCGACAGCCGTCAAATCGTGGATTTGCCTCTGAACGGTCGAGACTGGACTCAGCTGGAGCAGTTGAGCCCGGGCGTGGTTTCGGGAAGTGATCGTTTCGGTAGCAATGGAGCTAATGGTAATACCTTTGCCACCAACGGAAGTCAGTCACAGCAAAATGCCTTTCTCATCAATGGAATCGACAGCAACGACCTTCCTTTGAACACACCGGCCATCATTCCCAGCCCGGATGCCATTGGCGAATTCAACTTCATCACGAGCACCATCAATCCTGAGTACGGACGTAATTCAGGAGGTGTGCTAAACGCCGTGATCAAGTCGGGTACCAATCAGTTCCACGGCGACGTGTTTGAGTTCTACCGCGATACCTTCCTAAACAGTCGCAACCTATATCAACAGGTCAAGCCGGTCTTCCACCAGAATCAGTTTGGTGGGACGCTTGGCGGACCGATCTGGAAAGATCACACCTTCTTCTTTCTCTCCTATCAGGGAACGCGTTTTCGCCAGCCCCAGTCAGGACAGGGCCAAACATCTGTCTACACGGCAGCTCAGCGTAGCGGCCTCTTCCCGGATATCGCCAACTCCACCACTGATTCACCCATTCCGCTGATCGGAAGCAATGGAACCCGCTATTCCGCTGGAACTCCCTACAGCCAGATCTTCCCGACAGGGCAGATACCGCTCGCGGACTTCAATCCGATCTCACAAAAGCTTCTCGCTTACGTGCCGCTCCCCAATTCTCCCGGCGGAATCTACTCTTTCAATCCGATCACAGCCGGGTCGCAGGATCAGGGCATCATCAGGCTCGACCACACTTTCAATCAATCCAATTCCATTTGGTTCACCGGCTTCTTCCAGTATTCGCCGACGTCAGATACTCTGCCGTTCACTGGGTCGACTCTGCCCGGGTTTGGCGATGCCAACATCCTCTCTGGAAAGCAATTCAGCTTCGATTTCACTCACACCTTTAACTCGACTACAGTCAATGAACTCAGGCTCGGTTACCTGCGTTCCAACGACGACTATGTGGAACCTCAGCAAGTAGTCTCGCCCTCGACTCTGGGCTTTCAAGGAATCACCTCGCAAAACCAGGTTGCCCAGGGCATTCCCTTTATCTCCGTCAACAGTTTGTTCAATCTCGGCTTCAGCACCAACGGTCCTCAGCCCCGCATTGATGAAACCTACGAACTTACCGACAGTCTGTCCAAGGTTGCGGGCAGGCACACCATGAAGTTCGGCTTCGACGGGAAGCGTTACAACGTCAATAACCCGTTCTATGGCAACAATAATGGAAATTTCACTTTCAACGGATCGGGCCCCTACAGCACAGGTGATGCAGGTGCTGATTTCTTATTGGGTATCCCGGATTCATACGCACAGGGAAGCGGCGGTTACATCGACGCCCGAACTTACGAATACTACTTCTACGCGCAAGATAGCTGGAAGCTCAATGACAAATTAACGATCAACTACGGAACGGGTTACCAGATCGATACTCCCCTGGTGAATCAACATTTTCAGCAGGAGGCTCTCAACTGCTTCCGTCCCGGCCAGGAGTCGACCATCTTCCCCACCGCCCCGCAGGGTCTGCTTTTCCCTGGCGACAAGGGTTGTACCAGTTCCGGTTACTACAACCACTACGACCACTTCGGCCCGCGCTTTGGCTTCGCCTATAGCCCAGGTGATCAAAAGCTGTCCATTCGCGGCGGGTTTGGCATCTACTTCAATCGTTCAGAAGAAGAACTGTCGCTCCAAAACCTGGGCGCGGTTCCGTTTTCCATCACCTCTCACGGTGCCGGCGGCTCAGGAGCAAAGAACGCCAATCCGTCTTTCGCCAATCCCTATGTAGATATCGCGACCGGGCAAATCGCAGCAAACCCCTTCCCCTTCACACCTGCGACGAAAGGCTCAACCGTAAACTTCAGCCCCTATGAACCGCTAGGTATTAACACCATCAATCCGAATTTCACCGCACCCTATGCCATGAATTACAACTTGAATGTTCAGCAGCAATTGCCCTTCAACATGATCTTTCAAATCGGCTATGTGGGCGCACAAGGGCGTCACCTTGAACTCACCTACGAGGGCAACCCCATCTCGCCGGCAGGAACTGCTGCTTGCGCCGCTGATCCCACCTGTGTACAAGATAAGTCCACCCAGCAAAGCAGCTTTCCCACCCATGCGCTGTATGCGCCGGGTAACATCTTCGCCTCTGTTGGGACCCAGGCAACCGTTGGCGTCTCCAGTTACAACTCCATGCAGGTCAGCCTGAAGAAAACCCTGACCCACGGGCTCAGCTTCCAGGCGAATTACACCTGGAGTCACTCCATCGACGACACCTCCGGATTTGAAAATAGCGGATTTGGTGCGCGCGCGGAAGATCCCTATAACTTCGCCTTAAGTCGCGGCGACTCTGCTTTCGATGCCCGTCAAAGACTGGTCGTCAATTACGACTACGAGGTTCCTCACCTGAGTCGCTACTGGAATAACTTCGCTACGCGAACCGTCCTGGACGGCTGGCATGTTGCCGGCATCACTACCTTGCAGTCCGGCTTCCGCATCAGCATTGCTGATACCAGCTTCCGATCGCTTCAATGCGATAGCTACGCCTACTACGGCTGTTGGGACACGGCCAACCTCGTCACAAATCCTCAGATCCTCGATCCGCGTACCTCTTCTTTAATCAACACCAACAAAGGCGGTACCACGCCCAACAACTTCTATTACTTCAACCCGAACGCGTTTGCACAGGAGGCAATTGGCACCTTAGGTAACTCGGGACGCAATAGCTTCCACGGGCCGGGGCTGAATAACACCGATGTGACTCTGTCTAAGCGCATCTCCATTCAAAAGGACGAAAGACGGTATTTCGAGCTCCGTGTGGAGGGCTACAACGTCTTCAACCATACCCAATTCCAAACGCAAGCCACCACCGCTAGCTTCAGCGGCACAGGCGTAAACGCAGACATCAACAGTTCGAATTTCGGACGAGTTCTGGCTGCGCTTCCGGGAAGAACCATTCAACTCGGCGCTAAGTTTTACTTCTGATCGCAGATAAGTCGGGGTGGGTTGAATCTCGCCCCGACTCAACCACCTTCAATTAGCCGGCATGATCGTTCGTGCGCTTAACGCCGGTTTTCGCAGCGCCTCAGCTGCGTACACATTTCGCGGGTTCCACAAAATCCAACCATCAGCCCCAAAACTTTCGGCCGCCTCGATCTGCGCTTGAATCTCTCTCCTTCCGAACTGCCGCTTATCAAACGCGTAGTCTGCGAAAGCCTGCAGCCAGGGGCGAAACCGAACCGCATCGATCTGCGCGCGTTCTTTGGCCCGATCCAGCGAACCGCACCACCTCATATGGATGCACGAGCGGATTACGGTACTTCGGAATGCCATACATGAATCCGGATGGATACAGCATCGGCGAGATGTAATCCAATACCTCTGGTAATCTGTTGATCTCTTGACCGATACCCGTATCGCCCTTATTCCAGCAAATGTAACCAAACACATCGGCAGCCAGGAACAATACCGGTTCATCTATGTCCTTCCCCACCCTCGACGGCAAAGCTCGACAACCAAAACCTGTTCCCAAACCTGGACCCCCACC
>CAXTMN010000129.1:0-13485 GCA_964245395.1 uncultured Bryobacteraceae bacterium | reverse complement strand
GATTGTATGTCACCTGACCAGGAGGTGCGTTATTCCCGGCAAATTCGCTTCACGCCCATCGGCGAAAGAGGTCAGGAACGTATTTCAGGCGCACGGGTTTGCGTGGTCGGCTGCGGTGCACTCGGTACTTTTCAGGCGGAAGCTCTGGTGCGGGCGGGCGTGGGCAGCTTGCGGCTGATTGATCGCGATTACGTCGACTATACGAACCTACAGAGACAGTGGCTGTTCGACGAAGAGGATGCGAGAGAGGAATCTCCGAAAGCGATTGCGGCAGCTCGTAGACTGAGACTTCTCAACCGGTACGTAAACGTCGAACCGCTGGTCAGCGATCTTACACCATCAAATGCGGAAGAACTGCTGTCCGACTGCGATCTGATACTGGACGGGACCGACAACTTCGAGACGCGGTACCTGATCAACGACTTCAGCGTAAAACAGAGCACACCCTGGATCTACGGTGCCGCCCTTGGTAGCTACGGTGTGGTAATGCCTGTCGTTCCGGGGAGAGGTCCATGTTTTGCGTGTGTGTATCCAGAGCCGCCCGAAGGCCTTCAGGCAACTTGCGATATCGACGGAATTTTAGCTTCGACGACCGCATCGGTAGCGGCTTTGCAGGTTGCGCAAGGGTTGCGGCTGCTTGTAGGCTGGAATAATTTTGAATGCCTCATCCAAAGTTTAGACGTTTGGGATGGAGTGGCGAGACAGATCAGCGCGGGTGAACGAGATAGCCAGTGCCGTGCGTGTGGCAGCCGGATTTTCGCCTACTTGGAGGGACGCCTGCGAGTAGCTGTCAGCCTTTGTGGACGAAATGCAGTTCAGTTGCACGAAAACTCACGGCCGGTTGATTTGAGGCAGGTCGCGATACGCTTGCGGTTGCTTGGCGACGTCCGGGTGAATGAGTTTGCGTTACGTTTCGCTGGCCCGGACTACAGTTTCACTCTTTTTCCCGATGGCAGAGCAATTGTGAAAGGCACAACGGACGTGGGAGTGGCCCGAAGCGTCTACTCGCAGCTTGTAGGTTGTTAGGATAAAGTGGCATGCAGGAAGAGGGCGGTTAGCTCAGCCGGTTAGAGCGCCTGCCTTACAAGCAGGAGGTCCACAGTTCGATCCTGTGACCGCCCACCATAATTCAAACAAGTTCCTGATTCCCGAATCTGGTTCCCTGGTACGGTCGGATCAGTCACAACAGTGTTTGCCGGCTATTTCTGCCACGGCACTTCGGCGCCTTCTCCCTTAATGGGCCACTTGCCTGTCTCCATCATCAGCTCTTTCTCGCGCTGTGCTTTCGGAACATTGTCGACCCTGAGATTCTCAAAAAGATGAACGCCCGTCTTCCCTGCGGCCGCTATATCCAAGTCGCCGTCTCCATCGAAGTCTGCCAGGAGGAACTGCGTTCCAGCCGCCGCCGATCCACCTATCGACAGCGGATATCTCGAGAACTGCCCCGTCTTACGATCAATCTTGTAGTAATAGACCACCAGCGGATCGTAAGACCCCGGATCGTTTCCGTTATGCCCACGGTAGCGTTTGCCGGCAAGCAACTCTGGTTGCCCATCGCCATCAATATCCGCCAGGTTGAGCACATGCACTTGCGAAAAAGATTCGTCAATGACGTGCTTTACCCATCGAGGCTTCGCCCGGTCACCCTGCTGCTCCAGCCAATACAGGCCATAGCTATGTCCCCGGCCATAAATTAAGTCGAGCCTGCCGTCATTGTTGACGTCATAACCGATGATCGGAAATCCGGTCTCTCCCAAATCCCAGTCTGGACGCCACTCCCACTTGTCTGCGTCGGCATCAATGTTCTTAAACCAGCCATGGGGTGTCAAAAGATCTGTCTTGCCGTCTCCATCGACGTCCGCCATTCCCACCCCGTGGCCGTCTTGGTCATGTCCTCCTGCGGCATGCACCTTCGGCTCAGTTCCCGCAAAATCAACCCAAATGATTCCTGAGCGTCCGTAATGAGCAAGCGCGAGATCCGGTTTGCCGTCTCCGTTTAAATCAGCCAGCCAACCACCCTCCGTAGCCAGCGTATGAGCAATCAGGTGCTTTTGCCACATCACATTCGGCTTCTTCGGATTTTCATACCACCAGAGACCATCGGTCATCCAACCCACGGTGACCAGGTCCGGGGCGCCGTCGTGATTCACATCAATGGCCCACTCGCCACAATCAGATATGAACTCACCCACCACCTCAACGGTTCGATACCGGTGCGCAATCCATTCACCGCCACTCGGGCCCGGGTTCTCGTACCAGAAAGCGCCGCTTAGCAGATCGGGCCTTCCATCGCCGTTCATGTCGAGCGAAGCGATCCCTTCCGCATGGTCAAAACCAAGCCGATGGATGGTAAAGTTCGCCTGGGGAACATTACCGGGCGCATTACCCCGTTCTTTATTTAACTGCGCAAACAGCAAAAAGGAAGCCAACCCGAAACAGGAACCAACCAGTAATGCGCGTTTCATATTGCACACAATAGCTGAATGAATTGTTTTCGACTGTCGTTTGTCATGGGTTTTTAAGTAGTAAACGCGGTTATATGACGCGCCCCAAAACCTGTGTCAATCCTGCTTGGCAAACAGGGAGGAAGCAAAACAATCATATCTGTTCAGCGCGTAGTACCTCTGATAGAAACGCCAAGCGACGCCCGGCTTCGCTAACGCGCTCATCACTACCAGCGGCTAAGCCGCCTGAATCTGCTTAGCAATATCAAACGAAAGGACAGCTGGAGTTCAACTTCTATAGAATCGACTCTGCGGGAGGAGACTTGGAACTTGAATCCATGGTAGCCGCAGTACGAAGCATCTTAACTGACGCCGCGAACGAAGAACGAGCGTACAGGTTGATGAAAGCCTGGCTTGTCATTCTGCGTGACAAATACCACTCCAACCCGAAACAATTTTCCGAAGAGCAGCTTGAATTCTTAAAGCGAGTTCGGAGCATGATGTTAGCCTTGCAGCGCTTCATGATCCTGCTCGAGGAGCTGGACGACTCCATCGATCTGGAAGAATATAACCAGGCTATGCAGGAGCTCCGCCTCATCGGCGAAGCGGTGGGAGATGCTGCCGTCTCCCGCCGTGTCCGGAAGGAGATCAGACAGCTGATTGAGCGAAGGGGCGAGGTGCTTCAGTACGAGAAATCAAGAGAGAATGCGAGACTAACTGATCAAATATTAAAACTGGAGGAAACGGCCGCGCCTTGTCCGTGGAACGAACATCATCGATTGCAAATCAGGCAAGGTAAAAACGGCTACTTCTGGGGTTGCTCCGAGTTTCCCTCTTGCTGGTACACCCGACGGCTCTCACCGTTTGAAGTCGGCTGTCTCGAAGTCAGCTGAATCAGACGAGGCCATAGCCTACCAGCTGGATCATCGTTCCAAATAAACCTAAGCAGTCTTCGGAAACGGGGCCCAGTCAGAAGACTTGGTCTTGTCACGGCTGGCCCACTTGTTCCAGACTTGTTGGTCGTAGAGAAGGCGCAGGAACACCCCTCCGATAACCGGCCGGGCATGCATCCCGGCGTCAGTCGCATCTTTGGTCCAGTAGAAATCGCTAAACGGAACGCGATCGGGCGTAGCACTTATGGAGTCATATACCCGGTTCGTAAGCATTTCGAAATCCTGACGATTGCCTGTGAGTGTCGCCGTCCAGAGAGTCCAGTCGGTTTTCGTCCAGGACTTGCGGCTGTCAAGCGGCAGTCCGTAGCGATTCAGGTTGTGCTTGTAAAAGTTCATTTCCTTCCGTAAGGCTTCTTCAGGAAACAGATTCAGGCCAAGCACTCGATCCCAAACCAAATTGTACTTCTGGCTCCATGTTCCCGATTTGTCGAAGGTCAATCGGAAATGGTCACCGTCGTTGGCCTGCTCAATCCACTGCGACGCATATTGCTTTGCCAGTTTCTCGTACGTTGCCGCTGTCGACGAATCGCCACGAGTGCGGCACAGCTGCGCGTACGCCCCCAACCCGACGATGGCCTTAGCGGAGAGATTCACGTTGTGAGCAAGGTGTCCTGCAAAATCGTCCGTGCACAACTGATTTTTCGGATCGAAACCTTCCGCTTTCAGGTACTCTGCCCATTTTTGAATTGTTGGCCAGTAAGGAGTCAGAAAGGAAGCGTTGCCGTCCATCTTGGCGAGAGCAGCCAGCAGAACAATCATGTTACCGGTCTCTTCGACGGGCATCTGGTTGTCTTCGGTCTTCTCGCCCCCGCCGTACACTTGGCCGTTTGCTTGCGGAAAGGTACCGACATCGTGAGGCGCAAACGGGAAATGCCATCGGCTCGATTGAGCGTACTCGAGATTGTAGACAAGCATCGCCTTCGATAGCGAGGGGCCGAAGAGCAGAAAGTGAGGAGCCATCGGATAAATTACATCGACAGTCCCAATACAGCCATTGCTGGTATTCTCCTTCGGAAACAGCAGCGGTTGTCCATTCGTATCGGCGACAATTTTATTCCCCGCTATGCTCTGCCTGTGTGCCAGAGCACAAATGCGGGCATACTTCTCCCCTCCAAGACGGCTGCAGTCAGCAACCAGCTCACGATCGAAGCTCTCGCACTTCTCTTGCAACGAATCGTACTCGCTTGCAGCGGTCTTCAATAACGCCGGTGCATCTGCGCCGCTTCGCCTCCAGTACGGCCGAAGGTTCTGCTCAAAAAATTGGACCGCATAAATCTCGTCGTAGGCCAGCATCGCCCAACGTGAGACCGGCTTCGAGCCGATGCTTCCCAGATTAAAGCTTAGAGCCAGAACCGGAGCATCTTCCTCTACCGCGCGCGGCATCTGTAAATTGGCATCATTAGTGAGACTGGCAGTTGAGGAAAACTGCCTCCGGATGCTGCGCGAGGTACCGATGGCCGTCGTAGTGCCCTCGGTTTTTGGCGCGGCCACGTAAAGGTAGCCCCAGTCAATGCGCACGTCGTCGCCTTTCGGCTGAAGCACCGTCTGCTCCGCCGAACCGATCCGCAAGATCGCCAAATCACCAGACGTATCGCTCGACCAGGTCACTTGCTGCGACGGTTTGTTAACGGCGATCTCGCCGTTGATGTCGTGATAAATAGAAACAGCATGCTGCTTGCCGTCCACCGACCGAACTGTCCACGTCAGATATCCTAACGGCCGCGAGAGAATCATCAGATCCTCGGGAAGTGCCGCGGTCATGAAGGCGAGAGTGACATGGACGCCTTCACCTTCGAACTCGTAGATGGTTCTGGTGGGATGAATAGCCAGGCTCACCTGAGGCAGCGCGGGTGTGCCCCTCGGCTCGTGCCCCATGATGCGAAAGACGTTGCCGTCGACTTTTACTAAGCTGCTCAGACGATGCGGTTTGCCGGTCCAGTGCGTGGTCGGCACGTCCGTAAGCAGATCCGCGTTTGACCAGATGCTGAAATAGGGATCGCAGGCGATCAATGGAACAGAGGCAGCGCGCAACGGCGCGTCGGATGCGCCCCACAGCGAGTGACTTGAAAGCGCCGCTGCTCCGCCTGCGCAAAGTTTGATAAATCCACGCTTGGTGAAGCCGGGTTCCTGGGCCGAGTGGTTAGGCAAGTGATTTAACCTCTAATTGGGATGCGAGTTCGCCTGGCGATCCTGCTCGTATTGGGCAAGCTGCGCCTTAGCTTCCTCTGGCTGATGCGTTTGTGTGTACAGCCGGGCAAGCACGTAATGATATTGAGCTTTCTGCGGATTTAAGGCAATCGCGCGTCGAAGCGCCTCAATCGCATCGGATGTTTTGCCCAGTCCGCGATACGCCTTTGAGAGTTCGTCGAATGCCTGATCCCAGGTCCTTTGAATTGCGAGCGACTCCAGAAGCAGAACCCTCGCTTTCTCAAAATCGCCTTGCAAATTGTAGTAGGTAGCGTAGTCGATCAGAGGCCACGCTGACGGCGTCTTTAGCTGCTTGTTACGGCGCAACCCTTCGTCAAAATTCTCCACTGCCTTGCCGGTTTCCCCAATCGCAGCGTAGGCGAGCCCCAGATTGTGGTACGTGCGCACAGCGTCAGCATCGAGTGATTTCGCCTTCTCCAGGTGCTGGACCGCTTCCAGATAAGAGCCACGCTCGTAATCAATGCGACCGATCTCGTAATGGCTCTCGGCAGAGTTCGGGTCTGCCTTTAACGCCCTTTCGAGTTCACGCAGAGCAAGGTCCTGACGTCCAAGGATGTTCAGATCGTAGGCCAGTATCTTATGCGCCTCAGCAAAATTGCTGTTCAGCAAAAGACTCTTGCACAGCACATTGACTGACGGCTGAATCATGTGCAGGCGAAAGTATACATAGCCGAGCTGATATTGTGATCGCCATGACTTAGGATGCGCGGCAGTGTAGCTTTCGAGCGCAGCTTGCGCCTGGACGTACTGACCGGATTGAATCAGTCCTTCAAAGCTGGCAAGCTCAGGTTCCTCTGGCGTCGCCGGACTGCCGGTTGCAACAGTAAGCAGCAGAAACGCAACGAGCCCCGCCAGTCTATTGGGCTTCGTTCCCATGTCTTGCCTTATCCGAACGGGGCAACAATTGCCAGCTAACCCTTTCATCAGACGAGGCCCGCAGCTGACTCGCGATTTCGAGTTGCTTTCTCGCGCTGTCCTGCTCTTTAAGCGCGTTCAGAACAAGTCCTAACTGGTAATGCGCCTTTTGTGAATCCGGACTCAACTTGATCGCTGTTTCAAGCTCGCTCCTGGACTCTTGGAGACGCCCGAGCGACCGATACTCCATCCCGAGTGCAATGTGGGCACGGACATGGTCCGGGTTGCGCGCAACCAGCGACTGCAGCGTCTCGACGCTCTTCTCTTTATCGCCGCTCTGCTCAGCAATGAGCCCGAGATAGTAATAAGACTCAACCTGGCCCGGTTGAAGAGCAACGCTACGTTCAAAATAAGGCTTTGCTAACTCGTTCTGGCTTTGAAGAAAGTAGGTTGCGCCGAGTGCGTAGTTTACTTGGGGATTATCGGGATCTGCTTTGAGCAGGTCTTTGTAAATCTGGATGGCGCTGGTAAGGTCACGGTTCGCGATGCGAGCAGAAGCAAGAGCGTAGGACGTCATCGGATTCGGATCGAGAGCTGCAGCACGCTCCAGGTTTTCTGTGCCGTCTTTGATTAGATCCATCTGCAGGCAGAGCACCCCTACAGCGTAGAGAACTGCGGGATCGGAGGGCGCGATTTGCTTCGCTTCTAATGTGGCGGCCAAAGCGGATTCACTGTTGCCACGCAGGTTTCTTACACGGGCTAGGGCAAGAAGCACACGCGTATCTCGGGGCGTCAGTTTGCGCGAACGTTCCAGTTCTAGCTCGGCGAGCTCAAGCTTCCCTTCGGTTTCGAGAACCGTTGCCAAAGTGGATCGCGCACCAGCCATTCCCGGCTCTTTGGCAAGTGCACTCTGCAGATGATGCTCGGCATTTGCCAGGTCGCCAGACTGAAACTCAATCGTTCCCAAAAGGCTTAAGTCGAGTGCAGAGCGACTCGATTCCTTTACAGCCAAAAGCAGCTCATGAGCTTTCTCAGGAGAACCGGCTTGATATACCGAGAAAGCGTTTTTGAAGGCCGGATCCTGCGCTCGCACTGAGTCCGGAATCAATCCGAGCAGCACGAGCGCAGTGATCCAGCAATATTGCACTGGCTAGAAATTCACCTTCATGTACAGCTGGAAGGCCCGCGGAAGATTACACTGGCCCCCGACCGCGCCGAAATTTGCGCCATCGCTTAGATTTGTATCCGGGTCACACCACTGATGCCGGTTGAAGACGTTTGCGCCGTTCCCGCCAATGCGCCACGTAACACGCTCTTTAATGCTGAAGTCCTTATAGAGCGAAAGACTCTCGTTGTAATTAGCCCAGCCACGAAGTACGGAATCAATCCGCCCTTCATTACCCAGCGTACCCGGAGCAGGTGCGGTAAAGACAGCTGAATTGATGTATCGGCTGTTCACAACGTCGAAGTTCGAACTGCTTCTGTCAAGATATCCATTTAGCCCGGGCACTCGGTTAGGCAGATATCCTGTATCAAATAGAGTTTGCGCGTAGGGGTTGTTTGAATAGTAGATTGCCAAAGGCCTGCCGCTCTCATACCGGAGATCGCCGGCCAGAGTCCAGCCTCCAAGAACAGCATTCAGAATGCCGCCGCGATTCATAAAAGCTCTGCCTCTTCCAAAAGGCAATTGATCGACGAAAGTGATGGTCACTACATGGGGAACATCATCGATGGACAGAGCCTTAGACTGTTGATAGACGCTGATAGGCTCCGCGCCTCCAAAGCCCGAGGATAAACCAGACTCAGCACCGTTCGTGAGAAGCTTCGAGAACACCCAGCCGGCATTCAGCTGAAGACCATTGCTGAAGTTTTTTCGAAACGTCGCCTGGAATGACTGATAGGTGCTCCAGCCGTTAGCTCCGTTAAACTGTGGAACGTTCAGATACTGCGGATAAGGGCGCAATGCCTGAGCAACGCTGCCAGTAAATCCCGGATAGGGAGACGGGAAGCCGTTTGCGGCAGGAGTACCGACGGTTGCCGAGAGTTCAGACTGTGAATACTGCTGAAGAATAGCGGGGTTATTCTGATTCAGATCGTTCTGCTGATCTCCGGTAATTAGGCGCGTACCGTGGTTTGCCACATAAGCCAGATCAATCATCATGCTTTGCGTCAATTGACGTTGCAGTGAAACAGTCCAGTTCTGGTAACGCGGTAGCTTCACCCCATTCGGATTCATGTATTGGAGATTGGTGCCGTTTGCTAAAGTTGGCGTGATTTGTGGAGGAAGCTGGACGGCGCTTTGGGGAAAACCGTTATCGAGCGAAAAGGCTGCCTGCCGTCCGTTCGTCGTGTCTGTCACCGTAGGATTAGTGCTGTAGCCGTAATTCGGATTCGCGTTGAAACCGTTCATCGTCACCCCGGCATAATAAATCCCGTAACCACCGCGAAGGACAGTCTTGTCAGTGGCGCGGTACGCAAAGCCGAAGCGTGGCCCATAAGTGTCCGTATGCAGCTGTTCGAACAGGGTGTTTTGAATGCCGCCCTGACCGGCAAACGCCAGCGCGCCGAGTCGCACACCCGCGCCAGGATTCGGCAAATTCGGATCGAACGATGAGTATTGGTTGTGACGCTCAGTCCGGGGGAACTGCAGGTCAAATCGAAACCCGAAACTGAGAGTAAGCTTATCGCTCACCTTCCAGTCGTCATTCACCCAAGGAGCGAAGTAGGGTCGCCGATAATCAGAGAAGGATGGAATTGAAAAGCTGGCTGATCCTACTTGTCCAGTAAGAAACGAAGCGTAGGCATTTCCTGTCCCCGGAATCAGGGCACCGGTAGCGTCGAAGGTCCCCGTGTTTGCCGAACGGAAGTTAAACTGGCCCGCATCGCCCACGTAACTGCCGGTAAACCAGCGTTCCCAGCGGTACTCGAAACCTGCTTTGATCGTGTGCTTCCCGAGGATCTTCGTTGTATCGTCCAGGAACTGCCATCTGTCGGTACCTTGCAGACCACCGGTCCCATTAACGCCGAAGTTCGTATATATTCCGTCAAAATTGATGTTTGGGAAACCCCCGGCATTTTCAAACGGAATTCCCGTGATACCCACCTTCGAAGCCAAACCCTGATTGACAATGGCCGGGTACGTGTCTGGAAGAACCCATCGATCGTAAGAAGCAACGAAGTGGGTAAAGAAGGTAGGGCTAATCACATCGGTCAACTGAGCGTGAGCTGTATGCGTCGTAATGTCTTGCCGTCTCGGATGACCGATCGGGGCGCCGCAGCCGCCGATGTTGTTGCAGTCCAGTTCACGAGGACGATCCGTGTAGTTGTACGTCAACGTGAAACGAATATTTTGGGTGATGTTATGGTCGATCCGGGTCAGGATCGTTCGGGCGTTCAGAAACGACTGAGTGGGTCCTAAAAGATAGTTATTGGAGATGTTGGAGTTGAAAGGTTGCGGCAGAAGTGACTGGATGTTAGTAGCCACTCGCGAAAACGCTGTAGCGGGAATGATGTTGTTCGGGTATGGATTCCGCACCACAGCATTCGCCGAGCCACCGCAGGTAGATGCGCTCTGCGTTGAGGCCGAATCAAAGATTTGTCCGCCGAGGACAGGCCGGCCGCAAGCGTCGGTTCCCACCTGCTTGCCAGTTAGATATTGACTGAAGTCCCCAGCCCGAGTCGGGTCGCTAGCCACAGTTCCGAAACCGCTGCCTGCTCCCGCATTCGTGTACTTAAACTGATCGAAGTTAAAGAAGAAAAAGCTTTTGTTCTTACCGTTGTACACCTTAGGGATGGAAATCGGGCCGCCTAGAGTGAACCCATATTGGTTCTGACGAACAGGTGGCCGTATCGGGGCAATCTCGCCACGAGCCTCTAGTTTGTCATTGTCAAAATATTCGTAAACTTCGCCATGATACTTGTCGGTTCCGCTTTTTGTGGTGTACTCAACGAAGCCACCGCTGGTATGCCCGTATTGAGCACTGAAGGTGTTGTCAATGATACGAGCTTCGGCGATAGACTCGTAAGGCGCTGATCGCTCCTGCGTGCCGTTGTGGCCGCTGACCTCGCCGTAGGAGGCACCATCCAGGAAGTTTTCGAACGCGCTGCGCTGTCCGCCATTGATTCGAGCTCCGAAGGCGCTCCCAGGATAGATGTTGCCCTGAGTCGGAGCAACAAACGTCGGAAAGGTATAAAGCTGAGCTTCCGGCACCCGGTTTTCACCGGCCAAAACGGCGGGCAAGGATTCATATTCAAGCTGATTCACCGACTCCGACATTTGCGCGTTATCAGAATTCAATTGTTCCGTTTGCGCGCTTACCTCAACGTTCTGTTGCAGCTCTCCCACCTGCAGCGCTACGTCCTGGCGAAAGATTTGACCGGAGGCCAACGTGATGTCGCTGGCATGAAAGCTCTTGAATCCAGCAGTTTGGACGGTAACTTCGTATCGACCAATGATCAAAGGCGGCGTGCTGTAATTGCCCGAGTCCGACGTTTTGACATCTGTCACTACTCCCGTATTTGAGTCTTTAATTGAGACCGTTGCGTTCGCAACCGGCGCGCCCTGGGCATCTGTAACCAAACCAGTTATGACGCCTCTATCCGCCTGGCCGAATAACTGCATCGCTGACAAAGCGATGAGTAACGCCAGAATTCTACCCTTCATCCTAAAACCCTCCCAGAATACCAACCTGACCGATGAGAGAATTCTGCACCTTTTGTTTTAGAATTACAAGTCGCCACACGGTTATTTAACGGTTACGAGCAGCCACTAACAGCTACACTCAGTTTAATTTAAGCGCACTACCCGATGAGTGTAGTAATCGTACGAGTGCAGTAATGCGTTGTTAATCGTGCACCGGATTACCACCTGGTAGCAGGCAGGGAACCCGGTGACATGCCTCGCTAAAAGTTCGTGAAATTTTCGAAGTTCGGCTGGCGACGAGAAGAATTCCGAAGCCCCCTGAGTACCCACTGAGGTGATTCCTGACAACAACACAGTTTGGATGCGCCTGTTATCTTCGTCATGGCTCGTTCGCACGGTGACCAGGCCGTACACTTCAGCCAAGTCTCCACCAGAATTTTTCTTCGGAACAATGACGTGCCCGGTTGTGCGGTCGCGAATGACAAACTCCCGGACAGACGGTTCAAAATCGACGGAAAGCGGCATATCCTGCATAGCGAGCGTTACGGCCTCGCTATCGACCGGAGCTCCGAGCAGGATCGCGCTTCTGTCACGAAGGGCGGGCACTGTAACCACTCGTTCAGGTAACAACTGGTACGAGGTGCCGAACTTGCGCAGCGTATTCGCGCACGTAAGGGTGGCGTTCATGGTTCCGACGGCAAGCATGTTGTCCGAAAAGGTGAGTCCAAGCCGCCCATCCTCTGGCAGCGACCTGTGCTGCCGAAACAAGGGGACCATTTCAGGAGGAGCCGGATACGTACGACTGCTGGAAACGTCGTGATCAAACGGACCAGCCACCAGTGCCAGCGGCGTAGCTACTGACAGCAACACCGTCCCATCATGTTTTCCCATGGGACCCCAGGCTTCTGCCAGGATCGGATCTGTCTCCGCCATGGCAGATCTTGATCGTTCATAAAGATAGGTGACAGCTGAACCGGACAGGGCCGCTAGCAACAAGGCGAACGCAATCCAAGCGGGTTTGATTACTGATTTCGTAGCGGCCGGAAGCACCGGGACGGGGATTGGAGGCTCACTTGGGATCCGGGGGTCAGGAACATGAACTTCACCGATCTCCTCACGTCGCACATAACAGGGGGAGTAAGTCCCTTTGGGAATCGTAATCTGAACGACCTCGTGCGGGTATTCAACCGAGTACAGCTTGTCTAGTTTCTGCCGAAGTTCATACGCCCGAGTTCGCACTGATGAATCTTCCGCGGGCGAGTAGCCTTCGGATCGGCCGAGCACCTCAACTCCGATGACATATTCGGTAAGGGGACTGCCGGGCCGATGAGTTTCGGCTTCGCAGATGAAATGGAGGAATGCTTTTAATTGTTCCGATCGGGCGAAGGTCTTGCTATGGAGCGCCTTGTCGAGCGCATCTTTTTTCTCTTCGAGACTACAGAGTTCCGAGTTAATCACAGGCTGCGGAAGAATTATATACCTGTTACAAGCAGGCAGCTTGCGGAAAACTTAACAGTTACGAATACTGCTCTAACACAATGATTTAACGGACATCAGACTCGTGGACAGTAAGCAACTGGTCGGAGCGGAGATCCGAGAACGTCTGGGATAACCCGCTAGGCCATGTGACTTCCAGCAACTTGACCTGTGCCGAGTCTCCAAGACCAAAATACACCTTCTTGTCACTGGCAGACAGATAACTGGATGTCGTACTGACCATCGCATACTGCTGTTTGCCTTCCTTGGTGACCAGGTGCAGTTGCGCGCCGATCCCGTCGCGGTTGCTCTTTGCCCCGACAGTATTCACAATCAACCAGTGGTTCGCGTTCCCTCCGTTCTTCAACAACACAGCCGGCCCGTCGTTCGTATTGATGGCCACATCGACGAAACCATCGCCGTTGATATCTCCAAAAGCCACTCCGCGGGCCGCAATCGGCTGCTGGAAAGCAGGTCCACTTGTCGGAGAAACGTCAACGAACCGGTTTCCCAAGTTTCGGAGCAGGAGCGGCGGTTCCAGGTAACGAACGTCCGGTTGAGTTAATTGAATGTTGTCCATCACGTGGCTCTGACCGATGAATACGTCGCGCAATCCGTCGTTGTCGTAATCCACAAACCTGGTACCCCAACCCGAGTGGCTAACGGTGCTGACCGCGATCGCTGCCGCCCCGGACGCGTACTCAAACGTGCCGCCCCGGTTATGGAAGAGCGCGTACTTCTGTTTCGCCAGCGAATCAATAAAGATGTCAGGCCAACCATCGTTGTCGTAATCGGCAAAGTCTATGCCCATGCCGGCAAAAGTGTTCCCGTCCTCGTCGTACGCCATTCCCGACGAAACACCCACCTCTTCAAACTTACCGTTATGAAGATTGTGGAAAAGCTGTTC
>CAXTMN010000128.1:0-13574 GCA_964245395.1 uncultured Bryobacteraceae bacterium | reverse complement strand
GTCCTATTGACTTGGCAGTATGCGTAAAGACAATCGACAAGCCGGGCAATCTCGTTTACGCCCGCCGCTTTTTGAGTCGGCTCACAGATCGGGTCAGGCGTAAGTGCGAACTTGCGTCCGACGTTTACCGGAAGGGCGGATTGGACAGCGTACGAACCATTTGGGAATTCGACGATCGCTTCACGGCACCCCTATTTGGATTTGGAACGGCCGCTAACTACTACGCGACTCAGTCAGCAGTTAACTTCCTGGATGCGATCCGGATTCCCACTCTGGTCGTCAGCTCCAAGGATGACCCTCTCGTGCCGATCGCTATTTACGATCACCCGGCATTTAGCCGAAATCCGGCACTGAAGCTGCTCGTGACCGAACATGGCGGCCATTTAGGTTTTGTGTCGCGCGTTAAGCCCAGGTTCTGGCTGGACGGAGTGGCAGTAGACTGGATCGAATCCAACCTGCCGACATCCCACAAGCAGGGAACAAACACCAGCCACCTTCCGTCTGCTTAGGAGATTACGTCGCCGAGCTGTCAAGATTTCGTGCGAGCGCCTCCTTCTGGGAGGCTGGTCGCATTGCGGTCGACTCACTGGGTAAAAACAAGCTGCGAAGTTTCTTGACTCTGCTGGGCATCATTCTTGCGACAACGACCTTGATCTCGGTGACCGCGCTGATAAACGGGATGAACCTGTACATCGCGAACAAAGTCTCCAATATGGGCTCGGACGGGTTTCGCGTCGTGAGGATGGTCTGGCTTGGACAGAACGATCCCAAGAAGATGATGCTTATGAACAAGCGCAATCCAGTGTTGAAGCAGGAGGAATTCCGGTTTGTCAGTGAGCACTCGCTTCTATTGAAGGGAATCGGGATTTTCGCTTCCAACAACACGAGAGTTGGTTTTCAGGGTCAGACAACTGATAGCGTCAATGTCCAGGGCGTAACGGCGAACATTCCGGACCTGAACAATGTTCAGGTAGATTCAGGTCGAACCATCTCGGAGAATGAAGTGCAGCGTCATGCTCCTGTTGTCTTCATTGGATCTGATATACGCGATCGATTCTTTCCCAATAGTGATCCAATCGGAAAAACGATCTCGGTAAACAATAATCCATTCGAAGTAGTAGGTGTCGCAAAGAAGCTGGGCAGTGTGTTCGGTCAATCACTGGACAATTTTGTCATGATTCCGATCGACAGTTATTTCAAAATGTACGGCCAGCAGAAAGGAATGAGCTTTGTCGCAAAAGCAATCGACCAGGCACATCTGATGCAAGCGGAAGACGAGGTGACCATGCTCATACGGGTGTTCCGCCATCTGCGGCCAGGTCAGGACGATAACTTCGGCATTCTTTCATCCGATTCATTTGTGAGTCTTTGGGAACGTTTGACAGCGGCGATCGCCGCAACCGCGGTTGGAATCGTTTCCGTTTTTATGGTGGTCGGCGGCATAGTGATCATGAACATTATGCTCGCCGCAGTCACTGAACGCACCCACGAGATTGGCATCCGCAAGTCGCTTGGCGCGCGCAGGGCAGACATCCTGAATCAGTTTCTTGTCGAGTCGGCAACTCTTTCCGCAACGGGTGGTTTGATTGGCGTTGTGCTTGCCTGGATGCTTGCAGTAATTATCCGAAACACTGCTTCGATTCCCATGGTCCTGCCGATTGCTTCGGTGATTCTGGGAGTCGGCTTGTCGGCCGTTGTTGGACTCTTTTTCGGCATTTATCCTGCACGTCAGGCTTCTAAACTGGACCCTATCGTAGCTCTGAGATCTGAATGAACTGGCTGGCCTTCTTGAACGCCGCTCTGCTCGCCGTACAGACGATCCGGGCTCATAAAATGCGTGCGCTTCTTACCGTGCTCGGGGTCGTAATGGGCACTGGAACCATCATTGGAGTGGGCGCCATTCTGACAGGATTCGACGCCTCCATCTCTGCCGTTCTCAGCAGCTTCGGTCCTAACTCTATTATCGTGTTCAAATTTCCCGTAGGCCCTCGCACATCCAATTTGACCGGCGAGGAACGAACACGAAAAGATCTGACTTACCAGAATGCTACTGATTTGCGGACAAAGTGCAGCGCCTGCGAACAAGTCTCCCCGATGCTCATCATTAACGGCAATGCTATAAACGCCCGCTACAAGGGGAATGATCTGTACGGTATCAACCTTTTCGGAGTTGACGAAGCTTACGAGCGGGAGGGACAAGTGGACATGAATGAGGGCCGCTTCTTCACTGACAGCGAGAACCAGCGCAGTTCCCCTGTCGCGGTGATCGGTGCGGATATTGCAAAAAGCCTATATGCAAATGTCAACGCCATTGGTAAAACCATTACGGTGGACGGTCATGAATTCGAAGTCATTGGCACCATGAATAAACCCGCCGCTTCCATGTTTGGTTCTGACGATGTCCGCGTGGTAGTTCCGTACTTCACGATGCGCAAGGATTATCCTTCGGAAAAAGAACTCGCGATCGTGGTCAGCGCCAGAGCAGGCCAACTTCCGAAGGCACTGGATGAGACTCGAGTTATTCTGCGAATCGACCGCCGAGTTCCTTACTCGAAGCCCGACAACTTTGCCTTGTCGACCGCAGAGCAGATGGTCAGTGATTTTCGTCAAATTACGTCGATGGTCGCGCTCGTTATGGTGGTTCTCAGCTCCGTCGGGCTACTGGTTGGTGGCATTGGGGTAATGAACATCATGCTGGTCTCAGTCACCGAAAGGACCAAGGAGATTGGAATCCGCAAAGCAATCGGAGCGAAGAAATCCGATATCATTCTTCAATTTCTGATGGAAGCAGTAGCGCTGACGGCGATGGGTGGTTTCGCGGGAATCATATTCGGATGGCTGATCGCAATGATCAGCAGGCTAGTCTTTCCCAGCCTGCCCACAAGCGTTCCCCTGTGGGCTGCAGCTCTTGGCCTGATCGTTTCAGCCGGTACAGGCCTTTTCTTTGGAATTTGGCCGGCCAGTAAAGCAGCCCGGCTCGACCCAGTGGACGCACTCCGTTACGAGTGAAAGATCTACTCGGAGGTCTGCTTGTCAAACGAGCCGTAAGCCTCATCTAGCAGTTCGACCACATGAGCAACCCGCTGCCCGTCACCGTATAGGCGCGCTCCAGCAGACAGTTGAAGTAAACAACCGGGATTGGCGGTGGCGATAACCGATGCATTCGTCAGACTGATCGACTTCATCTTGCCTTCCAAAATCTGCATCGCCATGCGGTTCTGGACGATATTGTAGACACCCGCACTGCCGCAACAAAGGTCGGCCATCGGCATCTCTCGAAACGAGAGGCCTGGAATAGATTTCAGCAGCTTTCGTGGAGCATCTTTGATTTTCTGCCCATGAGCAAGATGGCAGGAATCCTGGTAAGTCACCTTATAAGGCAGTGTGCCCAACTGTGGGTTGAGTTCGATACCGGCCAGGAACTCAGTAACGTCCTTCATACGAGATGAGAACTCCGCCGCTTTGCTGGTGTAGGCTCTATCATCGCGGAGGAGCATGCCATATTCCTTGAGCGTCGACCCACAACCGGCAGCGTTCGTGATGATGGCGTCGTATTGTTCAGAAAGAAACACGTCGATATTGACACGAGCCAGCTTTTGAGCCTCATCTGACAAGCCGGAGTGGAGATGAAGAGCACCGCAACAGTTTTGCCCGGCGGGAATCGACACTTCGCATCCATTCTTCTGAAGAACTCGAACTGTGGCTTCGTTCAAACGGGCAAAAGCTACGTTAGCAATGCAGCCGGCAAGGAAAGCAACGCGATAGCGCTGTGGGCCGATCGCCGGGAAAACTCGTCCGATCTTGCTATAGAAAAACGGCACCTCTGCGTTTGGGGAGAGCGCTTCCAGATTGGCCAATGTCCCGAAAAGCTTCAAGACTCCCGTTGCACGGACCAGACGCTGCAAGCCCGATGCCTGATAGGCGTACAGCGCGCCGCCCGCTACCTGGAGCCCGGTCTCTGATTGTAGGAGGTTTTGAAAAAGGAATTTCTTCGAGATTCGATTCCAGAAGGTAGGTCTCCGTTCGGCGACGATGTGGGCGCGGGCTGATTCGATGATTCGGCCATACGGAACTCCCGATGGGCACGCCGTCTCACAAGCGCGGCAAGCTAAGCAAAGATCGAGGTGTTGAATATATGCGGGGGTGATAGGAGCGCCATTTGTTACGGCATTGATCTGATAGACGCGCCCTCGGGGAGAGTCCATTTCTAAGCCGAGTTCGCGATAAGTCGGACAAGCATTCAAACAGAGTCCGCAGTGCACACACTTGTCCAAATCGGACTGATCAGCGCCGGCATGATGGTTGATGAGAGGCTGGACAGGGCTATAAGCGACCATAAAGGCGTAACGGATTTAGAAGGCGCGCAGGATCGAACATGGCCTTCACTCTCTCCATGATGGCAAAGCTGTCCGAGCCAGGTACGCAGGAAGGCGACTGCCACAGTTTACAGTTCTCACGGACTGTGTTAGGAGCGTACTCGACGGTGACCGTCCAGCCTCTTTCCTGCGCTCCGCTCCAGACAGGACTCATCGCCTGGGACGAGCTTAGGCATGCGTAAGTGATACCCGACGCCGCGCGGCAAACACAAGTACCTGATATCAGGCGAAGCACCTGACCTAATTCGCTTGGGGGAGCCGAGATGCGCAGGACCGTACCCCCTGGTTGGCGCTTCAGGAAGTCGGGAGCAAACTCTCGTATCTTTTCCCAGAGCCGGCCTTCTTCTTCGGCCTCGATGCGCTCTCCATCGGGGAGATCGCGCGTAAAGCGATCGATAACCGCTTTCGATCCTGCTGCCTTCACAGCAAGTAAGTAATCACTGCCTCGGCCTAACCGCGCAGAGGCTGGAGGGGAAAGCATGTCGATTGCTGCCGGCTGCAGGGGGCTGGTCATAACCTGGTCACGCTTTTCCAAAGCCTTCTCGACGTTCGCAAATCCGAACAGATAGGTGCTCGTTTCGGTCGGCAAAGAGTGTACACGAAAGTTGACGCTGGTAATGGCGGCGAGTGTCCCAAAGCTGCCGATCATGAGCTTACCAATATCCAGACCCGCAACGTTTTTTACCACCATGCCTCCAGACTTGACCAGCTTTCCATCCAGCTTGGCAAAGGTCATACCGATACAGATGTCGCGTGCAGTTCCATATCGCCGTCGTAGAGGTCCGCTCGAATTTGAAGCAATGATGCCGCCCACCGTCGCTTCCTTCCAGAAGGGAGGGTCAAGGGCAATCATTTGTCCTTGCTTCGCCAGGAGATCCTGCAGTTCGCTGAACGGCATACCTGCTTCCACGCTGAGGGTAAGATCGCAGCGCTCGTACTGCAGGATGCTTCGAAGATTTCGGGTCGAGATAGCCAGGTCGACCGCTGACGCTTGCTGTTATTGCCAATTAGTTCAACCCGCGAGCCCCGGGATCCAGCTTCGGCCAGAATGCCTGCAAGGTCTTCGGCGGACGAGGGCGTCAACGGAATCATATTCCTTTTATTGTTCTACGCGGCTCGTTTGCGAAATGTTTGCTAATATCGCGACTGACTGCCCTTACCGGGGCAGTTCCTAACCGAGCCGTACAAACTGACGCACAAAGCATGAACTTTGAATTCTCGACGGAGCAACGGCAGCTTCGTAAGTCAATCCGTGATTTTGCAAAATCCGAAATAGCTCCACATGTTCTTGATTGGGACGAGAACCAGACGTTCCCGCTCGAGGTGATCAAGAAAGCAGGCGAGCTTGGGGTTCTTGGCGCTATTTTCCCGGAGGAGCTTGGCGGAGCCGGTTTCGGCTACATCGAATATTCAATCATCATCGAAGAACTGGCAAGAGTGGATCCCAGCGTTGCGTTGATTGTTGCAGCGCACAACTCTCTCTGCACGAATCACATTTACCTCGCTGGAAGTGACGAGCAGAGAAAGAAGTACATTCCGAAGCTCGCTACTGGTGAATGGATTGGATGCTGGTCGCTTACTGAACCTGAAGCGGGCTCCGATGCGGCGGGCACTCGCTCAACTGCAGTTGTCAAGGACGGTCAATGGATCTTGAATGGAGGCAAGACATTCACTACCAACGCGCACTATGCGCAGGTGTGTGTGGCAATGGCGGTGACGGACCGCTCGGCTTCGCAACACGGCATTTCCGCCTTCATCCTGGAAAGCGACATGCCCGGATATCGGGTGGGTAAGAAAGAGAACAAGCTCGGAATGCGGGCCAGCGCAACCGGAGAGGTTCTCTTTTCAGATTGTCACTTGTCGCAGGATCAATTGTTAGGCAAACAAGGAGATGGCTTCGTCGATAGTTTGCGCATTCTTGATGGGGGTCGGATTTCCATCGCGGCGTTATCGATTGGCCTCGCGCAAGGAGCGTACGACGCTGCTTTGAAGTATGCAAAGCATCGGAAGCAATTCGGGCGGTTCATATCCGAGTTCCAGGCCATTCAGGACAAACTAGCGAACATGGCTACCTCCATTGAGGCGGCACGCTGGCTCGCCTACTGCGCTGGCGCCCGCAAAGATGCTGGACAGCGTGTCACGAGAGAGTCGGCAATGGCCAAATTGTTTGCCTCAGAGATGGCAGTCAAGGTGGCCGACGAAGCATTGCAGATTCACGGAGGGTACGGCTTCATCAAAGACTACCCGGTCGAGAAATTCTATCGTGACGTTAAACTTTGCACAATCGGTGAAGGCACAAGCGAGATTCAGCGGTTGGTCATAGCGCGGCAACTCTTAAAAGAATAAGTTGCAGACCGCGACATCAGATCTGGCTGCCGGTATTCTTGCTGGAGACCTACGCGCACTGGCCAGGGGAGCGACCCTTGTTGAGGGCCGAACTGACAGTGGAAGAGACTTGGTCAGTTCGCTGTTTGCGCATACCGGCCAGGCGATCATCATCGGTATTACGGGGCCGCCGGGGGCAGGGAAGAGCACCCTTATCAATGAAATTGTAAAGTGCTTGCGAAGAGATGGACAAACTGTAGGCGTAATCGCAGTTGATCCGAGCAGCCCGTTATCGAAAGGCGCCATCCTGGGAGATCGCATCCGTATGCAGGATCACCACTCCGACAAAGGTGTCTTCATGCGATCGATGGCGACTCGTGGAAAGCTGGGTGGCGTGGCGCCTGCCACTCTCGATCTTGCTTTACTGTTCGACGCAGCCGGCTGCGATGTTGTATTGATCGAGACTATAGGCGTGGGCCAAGACGAGGTGGACATTGCGCAGCTGGCCGACGTGACGGTTTTGGTCTTGACACCTCAATCGGGAGACGACGTGCAAGCAATGAAAGCCGGTATTATGGAGATCGCCGACGTATTTGTAATCAACAAAGCCGACCTTCCTGGAGCAGACCGGCTCGAATCCGAAATCAAAGGAGTGCAGAGCCTTGCAGTGGGCCTGGACACTTCAAGAGCAGCTCCCGTGCATCGTGTAACAGCTTTGAGTGGAGAAGGTGTTGCCGAACTCTGGGCCAGTATTCGCGCGGTTCATCGCGGTCTGGTGAGGAATAACTTACTCGCTGATGCTTGGGTATTGCGGCTAAGAGAGATGCTTCGAGATAGTCTTTACCAGGCGCTACCCGAAACGGAGATCTCGATTGCTGCGCGTACAGTAGCCGCCAGGTTGAACGATCCTTACACAGCGGTAAATGAACTGAGGTCGAGTCTCCTGAGAAATGAGCATCAACTTAAATGAGTATTGAACTTGATCACATTGGCATTGCCGTTCGAAGCATAGAAGAAGGACTCAACCTCTACGAAAAAGTACTTGGAATGAGTGTCGGAGGCCGGGAAACAGTCGCGGCAGAGCGCGTAAACGTGGCGATGCTGCCATGCGGGTCTCGGAGCGAGGATCCGCGAATTGAACTTCTGGAGGCAAGCGAAGCGAATTCCACGATAGCTCGCTTTGTTGAAAAGAGAGGACCTGGACTGCATCACATTGCGCTTCGCGTTGAAGATTTGAACCTTGCCGTCAGGCATCTCAAAGATCGAGGCGCTCGCCTGCTGAACGAACCGCAAACCGGGGCGAGTGGACATACCTACGTTTTCCTACACCCGCAAACCACCGGGGGTGTGCTGCTGGAGCTGATACAAAAGTAGAAGAGGGGTGATGGGAGAACATCTCAAGGTGAATACGAATGCAGATCTTGGCATTATCGGCGGTAGCGGGTTATACTCGATGCCGGGTTTTGAGGTTCACCAGGAACTCCGGCTCACCACCCCGTTCGGCGAACCCTCTGATGCGTACATTGTCGGTACTTTGGAGGGCAAACAGGTTGCTTTCCTCGCGCGCCATGGACGCGGACACCGCCTCTCCCCGAGTGAACTGAACTTCCGGGCGAACATTTATGGAATGAAGATGCTTGGAGTGCAGCGGATTATCTCGCTTAGTGCAGTTGGGTCACTAAAAGAAGAGCACAAGCCGATGGAATTTGTCTTACCCGATCAGTTCTTTGATCGCACACTCGGGAGAGTCAGCACATTCTTCGGAAACGGCATTGTCGCGCATATCGGGTTTGCAGATCCTGTTTGCCCCCAGTTGCTACCGTTCATTCACAAGGCGGCTGGGCAATTAGGAATAACCAGCAAAGCCGGCGGTACTTATCTCTGTATGGAAGGTCCCGCATTTTCCACCCGTGCTGAGTCGAATCTGTATCGCAGTTGGGGAATGGACATTATCGGCATGACCAATCTTCAGGAAGCGAAGCTGGCCCGCGAAGCCGAAATCTGCTATCTGACAATTGCTATGGTCACCGACTACGACTGCTGGCACGAGCAGCACGATGCGGTAACTGTTGACCAGATTCTGGACAATCTGAAGCTGAATGCAGAAAACGCAGGCAAGCTTGTCCGTCTGGCAGCAAGAACTCTTCCAAATGACAGAACCTGTAAGTGCGGGTCAGCTCTGAAGCACGCAATCATTACGGACCGAAATGCCATCCCGCAATCGGTGAAAGACAACCTAGGGCTTCTCATTGGCAAGCACATCGGCGCCTGAACTCGCCCAAACGATTCTCGATGAGTGCCTCCAGTACGGAACGTGGCCTTCAACCGCTTTGGATGCTCTGGTTGAGCGCGCCCTCGATGAGGAGGATCAGTTCGCAGCCAGGGCTGCAACACGGGCGCTGTTCAGCATTGTCATCGAGCGCTTAGGCGATTTGTTTGAGCCGTCACTCTGTGAGATCTACGCCAAGCTTTTCGCCCACGTGATCTCGCGGGCAGTCCCCGAGTTCTCGCGCGAAGAGCTCCTGATGCGCTACAAGCGCGTGCGGCAGGTCAGGCGTTTTCAGGGCGGCGAAGTGAACAGGGTGTTTGTACTCTCTCGCGTCACGCTCGGTGCTGACATTGTTGTCACCAGCATGGCGCTGCAGGCGTGCAAGCTACGTTTTCCAGAAGCCGAGATCTGTCTGGTCGGGCCTCAAAAAAATGCCGAGCTGTTTGGAGCAGATCCCCGCATTTCGCCAATCTCTTTGGCCTACGGGCGCACTAGCCTGCTTAAGGAGCGGCTTCTTGCGGCTATAGAATTGCGGACCTTGGTCGATGAACTCGGCTCGATTGTTGTCGATCCTGATTCGCGCCTTACTCAACTAGGATTGATTCCGGTCTGTGACGATGCCCGCTATTATTTCTTTGAAAGCCGTGCTTTCGGAGGAGAGCTACCGGGAAGCTTGTCTGATCTCACGGGAGAGTGGATCCGTGAAGTCTTCGACGCCGAACCTGTCCAACCGTATGTCGCGCCTGTGAAACAGCAAAAGATTTCCGAAGTGACAGTTAGTTGGGGCGTGGGAGAAAACACCAACAAGAGGGTTAACGAGGACTTCGAAACAGCAGCAATCTCAGCTCTCCTGGATAGAGGTTTGAAGGTCCTGCTTGATTGCGGCGCCGGCGATGACGAAGCCAGCCGGGCAGCGGCGCTGCAGCATCGACTCGGTTCGCCAGACTCGCTACATTTACATCACGGCAGTTACGCGTCTTTCGCCAGCCACATTGCTCAGAGTCGCCTCTATGTTGGTTACGACTCCGCCGGTCAGCATGTTGCTTCAGCCGCGGGCGTTCCGCTGATCTCTGTTTTTGCCGGCTATCCGTGCGCACGCATGCTCTCGCGTTGGAGTCCAAGCAGTCCATCAGCGAAAGTGATTGCGGTCGATGCTAAAGAATCATCACCAGCCGTTGCAGAGGCGCTTCATGCAATCGCTACTGCTGCTTCGGAGGTGGCGGAGGCGCTGCGGGCAACTCCCACGGATTAGCCTTTGTGGGTTTGGCTTGTTTACTGCTGGAAGGCGCAGCAGGTTGTTCCTCTATTTTGCTAGCGGGCAGCGGGTCGATATCGTACTTGATATCCGACTCGGTACCAAATTTTCGATAATTTCGAAACTCAATTTCGTTTCTGGTCTTTTCGCGTCCGGCAGTCATATACAGGCGAGCCAACAAGGGACAAGTGTATTTTTGACCGTTAATCTCCACCTGGTCATAATCCAGAACTTCGGAGGTTTCACTAACCGGAAAGCTGCGGGGGATGTCGACAGCTACAAACTTGATTCGCGAGATCTCGCCCGTTTCGGCATCGGCGTAAATCAATCCTTTATACGCTGTGATGATCCGCTGGTTGTCTCCTGGGCCAGCGCTGTAGTTGATCGACCAGTTGGAGTGACCACTATCAATGAAGTAATTGAAAACCGCCATTCGCCTCGATCGAAGTGTTCCCCAATGATCCCAACCGAACTCGGCTTCGCTGTTCTGCTTGAAAATCTCGCTCATCAAGCTGCCGAACTCACCCGTCGAGATAGCGCCGCCCCCCAAGCTGGCATTCTCCATGTCTGTATCCTGCATCTTGCCGTTTACCGAATACACCTTGTACTTCTCTCGGCCACCAACATACTCCAGCCGTGACAATACCGTGCCGATGCTCCTATAGTGATCGCCTGCATTTGGGTCAATCGCTCGCCGAACCACCTCGACACAGATAAAGTTTGGAAGATTGCTTGTATAATTTGATGCGTAGTCCTTAATCCGCTCTAAAATCTCGCGTTGATGAACAGAGTCAGGAGGTGGAATGGGTGGTGCTTTGCTCGACAGAGTGACTGTCGCAGGCCCAGAAGGAATGGGGTTATCGGGAACAGTCGCTGGCGAATAAGTAGAATCGGAAGTCGGAGCCTTCAAAGTCGCGGTTCTGTCCCGCAATTCTTGTAGAGCCTGGACAGTTTTAGCGCCGGCGCCCTGAGCCTCCAGATCGAGAATCGTTTTGTCCGGAAGTTTTTCAGTTAGCTCAATCTTCCTTACATAGGCCGCGATCTGCTTGTCAGTGTGCTGCTTGAGGGCGATCTCTGACCGGATGAAGTCCGCCACCTGCTGAACGTTCATTTGCATCTGTGCCTGCAAGCAGAGGGCAAGACAAAAGCCGAGCAGGACTGAACGAAGCTTCATATGACTAGTATCGGACGTATCTGTTCGAGGGCGGGTTGCGGTCGGGGCAAACTACGACTTCTGCTGCTTTTGCAGTTCCACTGTCACGTTGCCGATAGGAAATCCCATCTCGAGGCGGAGTTGCACCGGCAAGCGGTCGCCATCATCCGAAATCCAGACAAGAAGCCGACCTTTGCGCCTGTACAAGACATTGTCGAACAGGTATGCTTCGTAGCGGATCGTATTATAACTGGCTCCGTTGACGGTAACTTTCTCTTTTGCTTGACCCTCGATCTTTGCTGACGCTAGCTTTTTCCCGTCAGTTATAGGCACGGTCATCGATTTGCCAGATTCAAGATTGGACATTCTCAGAACCTCGAGCGATCCCATAATGTCGTGAGTACAAGACGCGATATCGAGACTCTTCTTCGTGTCGTTGTTCTTCACCAGATCACGATTGTCAAACTCCAGCTTGTGCCGACTATTATCGAAGCTGATCCGTGTGATCGAGTGATGCTTTCCTTCCTGAGCCTCCAGCGTTGAACTGGAACCACAGAACTTATCCGTACTGGTCATCTTGTAGGCATCAAGAACTTTGTAGAAGCGGGTTACCCAACCTACGCTCTCCAGATTGAGGTTCGTCTGCCAGCCGTTTGAAGGCGCGCTCTGCAACTCAATGATTGCGCTGCCTGCCGTTACCAGTCGCCACTCCACGCGGTAAGTCAACTTCTCAGGGTAGGGAAATTGAGCTGTAGCTTTGGAAGCCTGCTGTTGCTGGCCACGAGAATCAGTCGCGCTTGCAAATAAAACGAGAGTCAGAATAAACGCGGAGATTTTTTCAAAGCGAAATGGAAACATGCCAAGTGAGAGTGATCAGTCGCGCATCAAGCGCTGCAAAGAAGAAAAATATCTGCTGCAACCATAGCCTAGACTGCTCCAAGTGTGCCAGACGTGCCCGTAAAGAGCAAGGTTCCAGCTGCTCACTCCCACCGAGTTCATATGCCGGGTCAGAAGTCGATAGAAGCTAAAATTTCCGACGGTTTTCGGCCAAATGCCCGGCAAAGAGCGAGCAGACTCTCTACGCTGGGGAGGTTTGTTCCGCGTTCAATCGAGCTAATTTGCGAAACGCTCAATTTAGCGGCCGTGGCAAGGTCCTTAAGCGACCAGTTTCGCTCCACCCGAAGTAGCTTAATTCTGTGACCCAGGCGGTTTCGCAAGCGATCCTGTGCCGTCTGTCCAAGGCCGAACTGCTCCGTCGCATTTTGTAACGTTTGTCGAAGCTGCGAGAGCGAGAAAGGCTTAGCAAGATAGTCAAACACGCGCAGTTTGAACGTGGTGCGCATATTTTCCAGAGAGGGATAACCCGTGACGACGATGATGCACAGTTCGGGCCAGCGCGTCAGCACTTGCTCTACGACCTCCTCCCCACGCCCCGGACCCATCTTCATGTCAAGCAACAGAACATCCGGAACCTGTGTTTCCGCAGACGAAAAAAAACGATCCGGCTTCGCAAATGTCCGAACACTGTATCTACCTTCGTCGCGAAGCAGATCCTCCATGTAGTTGAGGAAGTCGGAGTCGTCATCGAGTACAGCGATGTCGATAAGACCGGCTACAGACTCTACAATCTCACTCATAAGATCGCGGCGGGTAGCACGACCTGAAGCGACGCACCACCGCCTGCTCGGTTCGTTGCCGAGATCGTTCCTCCATGCTGGGTCACGATTCCCTCTGCAACCGTCAATCCAAGTCCGGTGCCACGAGCATCGAGCCTTGTGCTTACGAAGGCTTCAAACAGATTGGGCAGGATGTGGGAAGGAATACCAGGTCCGTTATCCAGGAAAGTGCAGCCTACCCAATTTTGATTGCTGCGGCCGAAGGTCTTCGACTCGACCCGGATTTCGCCGCCGTCCGAAACAGCGAGCAAAGAATTACGGAGAAGATTGACAAAAACCTGTACCAGCCGATCAGCATTCCCAAGTACCGCGTCAGCCGGCTTGACATCATTCCGGAAGGCAATCGTTGAGGCCTTCTCGTCAATGGCTACCAGGTTCCAGCTTTCGTCAATAAGGGGACGCAAGGCCACTGGCTCAGTGATCTGCTGGCGCACACGCGCGAAATCCACTAAGCCTTCGCTGATTTTACGAAGCCTCTGCGTGACCCGCAGCATTCGCGACAGTCGCTCCAGTGTGTGGG
>CAXTMN010000127.1:2791-13610 GCA_964245395.1 uncultured Bryobacteraceae bacterium | reverse complement strand
GTCGAACAAAGAATTGTTGCCTGGGGTAGGGCAAAGCGCAGCGGCAATTCTTTTTCGGCGTATTGAGAGAGGAATGGTCTTGCGAAAGAGAGAGGCGGAGCCTTTCTTAAGGCTTTGATCAATGTGCCGAGGGCTACCGCTTTTCCTTAGCGGCCTCACGTATTTACATCAGCGTTCTTTTAGCTCTCGAATAGTTGTTCTCATCGCTAGTTGGCTTCCAGCTTACGAGCGTGGGCTGTGTAGCCGTCGGAAGCGCTAAAGCAGGAGTAAAGTCTAGTCAAATCCAGGATTCGGGCCACAGATATTTCGAACGTGCGAAAAGATGTGCTGTTGAAAAACTCGCATGCATGCGGCTTCGCCCATGAAAAGACCTTGCGATTAGACGCGTCATAAGCTAATCGCAGACTCGACGGGCATACATTTGCGATCGCTTCAGAAATGATCGCTAGCTGCCAAATCAAGTTTGTCAACCGCATCAAAGGTTATGTCGCAGCCAAATGATAATGTCCTAATGGTGCCAAGTAGAAATGTCCTATTGACAGAGGCACGCTGGGGAGTTGGAAACGGACCAACTCCTGATGACGCAGAAAGAGCGCGACCGGCTGGTGGCGCTGAAGAAAGCCAAGAAGAGGCTGATCACGCAGCAGCAAGCGGCGAGCGAGATCGGTGTGAGCGAACGGCAGGTGCGACGGCTGCTGCGCGAGCTGAAAGAGCGCGGCGACAAGGCGGTGATTCACTCGGCTCGTGGGCGAAGGTCGAATCGGAGGATGGCGGAGGAGAAACGGGAAGAAGCGATCCAGATTCTAAGCCAGGAAGTGTATCGGGGTTTTGGGCCGACGTTAGCGGCCGAGTATCTGAGGAAGAAACACAACTTGCAGGTAGACAGGGAGACACTGCGTGGTTGGATGAGCGCGGCGCAGCTGTGGTGTGCCAAGCCAAAGCGCGTGGAAAAGGTGCACACCTGGCGAGCGCGACGCCCTCGCTGCGGCGAGTTGGTGCAGTGGGACACCAGCGAACACGCTTGGCTGGAAGGCCGCGGCCCGAAGCTGTACTTGATCAGCATGATCGACGATGCGACCAGCCGTCTACTGGCGCGCTTTGTGGAACACGATTCAAGCCAGGGAGAATCTGCGCCTGTTGCAGAGCTATCTGGAGAAGCACGGAAGACCGCTGGGCTTTTAACCGACAAAGCTTCGCTCTTTGCCACTCCGTTGAAGACCAGGCGTGGGGAGCTTGCCGGCAGAGACCGTATCGACCTGCCGCCTACCCAGATCGGGCGAGCACTGAAGGAACTGGACATCGAATGGATTGCCGCGCACTCGCCGCAAGCCAAAGGACGGATCGAGCGTGGATTTGGCACGGCACAGGATCGCTTGGTGAAGGGCTTACGAGTGGCGGGAGCCAAGACGCTGGAGCAAGCCAATGCGTATCTGGAAAGCGAGTGCTTACCGTGGTGGAACCAGACGCTCACCGTCGTGCCGGTCTCCTCCGACAGTGCGCATCGGCCGGTCGGCTTACGCGGTGGCACGGTGCGGGTGGAGAAACGGCTGGACGGCACGTTAGCCGTGCGCTTTCGGGATCGTTATCTCGCTATCGGCTTGTGTGCCCCTTGTCCCAAACCCAGGCCGCAACCGGCGCCCAAACCTTACCGCCAAACGGCTCGGCGCAAGAGCAACTGGATGAAAAACTTTCAGCTGGGCAAGAACGATGTTCGCGGGAAAACCTCCATACGGTAAGGCTGGGCCAAAACCGCCCAGCCCTCTTCGCGTTTACTGTAAGCAAGACCTCTGCTCCGAAGTTTCACCACAGTAAATCCGCTTCGAGAAGCAAAACCCTGGGAGGAAACCTTGCTGGCTCCCTCCCAGGGCTTGCTGGAGTTTACTCCGGAGCCAACTCCATTGCATCGGTCTTGCCTCTTCTCAACGGGCGCGACCCCGTCAAGAATCATTCACACTCTAAACCTGAACTCTCCACTGCTGAGCCAAAACCGGACATTTCTATTTGGCGTTGACACCGCATCAAAGGTTATTGCAACAGCAAACTTTAAAGCTGCGTATTCGTCTCGAAGCAAGTTATGGGGTCAACTCTTGCGGCGCGACAAGCGGGCCCGTATGCTGCCATTGTGGCTACCAGAGCTAACAAGACTGTGACCGATATGAAAATCCAGGGATCCACATCAAGTACCGCTCTTCGCCTTCATGCCTGTAAGGCAGGCGAAAATATCGCACGTCCCTCATTTCCTATTGACCAGCATAGTTTGGCATCAGCGTACCGTTCTCTTGTCGTTTCCTAGGTGGAACAGATGGCTGAGCAATGGACTCAAACCGAGCCCATCGCTGGATAACGATACTCGTTGTGGCAACTGTGAGCGCAAGCATGATTTCTCAGGCCACCCTATGGCGCAAGACCTGGGCCAAGACGTAACGTGCTTGCCCGTCCTACTGAGCTCGAAAGACTAGTACGCGAGCTTCAGATTCGAAATGTGGAACCGGAACGAAGAATTCATTGCGTTCCTGAACGAGCAGTCCGGTCTTGGCTCTCGGCGCGGTGGGGATCTTTGCGAGTAAATTGTACTTATCCGTCCCATTCTGCTGATATACATACACATCACCGCCGTTCAGAAAGGGTGCTCCACAACTAGCGTAGACTCTTCTGCTCCGGGCGTCGTAGGTGACGTAGTCTACCCAACCGCCGATTGGTAAAACGTCAAGTTCCTTGCCTGTTCGAGTATCCAAGACGATTATTGCGCCGCTTTTCTCCGCATTGCGGCACCCTACAAACAAACGGTGATTAGCTTCATCGATACCCATGGCAATATTCTTCCGGCCCTTAGTGACCGGCCAAATTGCAATTACCGATCTCCTTAGCCGATCTACTACGGCTATTTGACTGCTGCCGTACATGTTGACGTACATGCGCGAGCTTGCGCTTTCCTGAATCATCGCCTCGAGCGCGTCATCCTCAATACGAATGTCACCAAGCAATTTGTTGCTGTTGGTGTTAACGATGCTCAAAAACGAAAACTTCTGTCCCAGCTCCTTACCGCCATTCGTTACATAAAGGTAAGCTGTAGCGGGGTCGTAACTTATCGAATCGGCATCGGCACGAAGTTTAATGGCTGCTAACGGCTTATAACTGTTTCCGTCATAAACTCTCAGGAGTCCCGCCCCGCCATCGGTGATATAGATTCTGTTCAGATCAGCGCGGTACAACACTGAGTGAGGATTATCCAGACCGGGGATCGTCCGGATGACCCGCCCTGTCTCAAGATCGAGCACATCAACGCTCTTTTGAGCTTGCGGGGTTGTAAAAAGCCGCTTCCCCGCCAGGTCAATTGCGAGGTGGTCACAGTAAGGCCCCTTCGGTACATCCGGCATCGGCATTTGCCGGATCAATGTCAGTGGCGCGTTCGGGGCGGAGAGCGCCAGGAACGAAAGTCCAACGCTTACCCAAAGAGCGATAAAACGAATCACATACACCCCTTATCACACTCGAACATGCAGCTGTTCTCAGTTCAGGGGAACCGGTTCGAGGAGATCAATCCATACGTTGACCGTCAGCTCGAATCGACGCTGGTCCGCAGTCTGGTAAGCGGTCAGATCGGGATACATCTTGCGGATCAAACTAGGCTCTTTAACGTGGCCCTCGTCGATGGCGGCCCAATCTCTCCAAACGAGAACAGCTTCGTAATCCCAGGAAGGTGAATCCGCTCTGAATCGACGACGATAGATATTTATGCTCTTCAGGATCCCATCTTCTACAAATTGCTGCATGACCGGATAATGATACTTCTTGTATAACGTGAGCCATTCCACCTGCTTCCCAGGCGGTACTTTGTAGAACACTTGCATGGTCACCGGCCCGTGGGCCTCTTCTTGTGGTACGCCAATGGTTTGAGCCGGCCCATTTGCAAGCGCAAGAGCCGACAGCAGGAGCGCGGAGGCGAAATATTTCATGAGATCAAACTCCCAGGGGATTGTTTTAACTTGATCCGTTGGTTACCAAATGAGCTTCAACCCGAACTGGATTTGCCGCGACGCTGTCTGCGTTGCGTCGATCAATCCGGCGTTGGAGACCCTCGTTCCATCCGGATTGAACAAGGTGTTGTTATCAAGCGGAGGCGCGAAGTTTGTGTGATTCAACACGTTGAAAAGTTCAGCACGGAACTGCAGATTGATGCTCTCCGAAAACATTTTCAGCGGATTATTCTTAAATAGCGAGACGTCGAAGTTAGTCAAGCCAGGACCTATTAATGGGTTGCGGCCCGCGTTGCCCAACTTGGCAGTCTGCGGAAAGGCGAAACATTCGGTTTTGATGTATTGATTCGGATTTCCGGGGTTTACACCGCTTCCGCAACTCGCGCTCGAAACCCTGTCCGGATAGTCGTACGGATCGGTGTTGTTCAGGCCGAGAGGATCTCCTCCAACCAAAACTGTAAAAGGAGCGCCCGAACTCGCTTGAAAGATGCCCCCAAGCTGCCAAGCACCTAGCGTCCAATTGGCAAGGCCGCTGCCCAAATGAGGGCGAGGTAATTGCCACGTCGCGCTGAGAACGACGTTTTGGCCCAGGTTGAAATCTGAGAGACCCCTTCTGAGCTTCGAGTCAAACCAAAATGGGAGGCTTGAAGGAGAATTTGAAAATTGATCTCCGGCAATCGTCGAGGACCCCGTATCGATGCTCTTCCCCCAGGTGTATGACGCTTGGAATTGAACGCCGTGCGTCATTCTTTTTTGGGCACCGAGTTCGAGCGCCTCGTAATAAGAATCGGCGTCAAAGCTCAGCCTGTCTATTCGGCCGACGTTTGGGTTGATAACCGTGCCGCTCCCAATCGGCGTCGGCCAGAGATAACCGGTTGGTGTCGCCTGCGGAAGCACGATATCCGCATCGTCAGTCCGAAAGGGCAAATGGACGCCTCGCGAACCGACATACGCCAAAGTCACGACGGTCTGTGAAGGAAGCTCCTGCTGCACGTTGAAGTTCCATTGCATTACGTAGCTACGCGATGGATGCGGGTCAACGTAAGAGACGCGTTCTCCCGCTAGACTCGTCGGCGAAGCAAGCTTGCTTAATATGGTATACGCTTCCGTTGGAAAGGAACCAGGGGGCAGGCTCGATGTCGAAAGGTTTTGGGAGAAGGGCGCTGATGCCGAAGAAAGGATCAGAAACTCGTACGGCAATGGCAGGACATCAAATATTCCGAAGCCGCCGCGTATCGCTGTCTTGCCGTGGCCGGATGGATCCCAGGCGAATCCAATCCTGGGCTCAAAGTTCTTGAGAGTAGGATTGCTGAAATATGGTGACCCGAGATGCACCTGTGCAGCTGTCATACTTGGCAGGCTCGCCAACTTCCCATTAACCTCGGTGGGAACCGTCACCGCTTCGTAGCGCAAACCCAAGTTGATGGTGAGCCGTGGCATTACATGCCAATCGTCTTGGACATATCCGCCAAACAGCGTTTCCCGGATGCCGCGCGACGTTGCCGAGGATGGAATGGTAGCGCTGAATGCCAGCGGACGATTCGTTAGGAAATCTGAGAGTGACCCAAAGACAAACCGGCCGTCGTCGAAAAAGTGGAAGAGATTGTTAGATTGCATCCTCTCTGCTGCGCCACCAAATTCGAGAGAGTGCGCGCCCTTGGTCCAGAATACGTTGTCATACTCCTGGAACGAGTTCCAGCCAAAGTTAAAATTCGGGAAGCCGTCTAGACCGCCCAAGAAGTTAGTGATACCAGGCACCACAATGAACGGAGCTGGTTGACCCGGGATTGAACCCAGCGAAGTGTCCGCTGCGGCTGGGTTGATGGCTGGTCTAGTCGCAATGAAAGCACGGTTCCGATTAAACCCCGCATGAAACGTATTCAGAAGATTTGGACTGAAAATGTGATTCTCTGTGATGCTTGCAAATGTCATAGCATTGCTGTTATAGAATCCCTCATCATTAAGCGGATCAGGATTGTTTAGCTGCGTTTGGTCGAAGTTGAAACTGCCCGAAAAGCTGTCTGTGTCAGTGATATGCTCATCAACCCGGGCGGTGTAAAAGTTTTCGGTTCCTCGCTGCAGAGTGACGACGTTATAAAGTGCAGTGTCGCCTCCCTGCAAGATCGGGCCATTTGGCGTATGCCAGAACGGCAGGTACTTCGCTACGCTCGGATCAACCGCGACCGTACCTGTCGAGAGAATCCCGTTGCGCGCATTCAAGGAAGGAACTGTATCGACTACTGTGGTGCTCAAAGACTGACGCAGGCCTTCGTAATTAAAGAAAAAGAAAGTCTTGTCCCTTCTTATTGGCCCTCCGACTGCACCCCCAAATTGGTTTCGTTTAAAAGGAGGAACTGTGAAACCGTCGAAGAAATTTCTTGCATCGAGCACGCTGTTGCGCAAGAACTCATACAGATCTCCGTGAAATTGATTCGTTCCGGACCTGGTGATCGCGGTAATCACACCGCCCGAAGTCCTTCCATACTCGGCGGAGTAGTTCGTCGTTAGAACTGAGAATTGCTCTATCGAATCCACGCCGGCGAGATTGCCAAGAACACCCCCTGGAGCCCCATTCGTATAGTCGTTGAAACTGATCCCGTCAAGCAGATAATTGTTCTGGGTCGGTCGAGCCCCCGAGACACTTAGTTGATTTCCAAATCCGCGAGCCCCCCTGGAAACGTCGGCCGATCCAACGCCACCTATGCCGGACTGATTCCTTACGGAATTAACGCCTGGCTCGAGCGTGGCCAGCTGAGTCCAGTCGCGCCCATTGAGCGGTAATTCACGGATCGTGGTGCCGCTTACCTCTGCAGTGAGTGTGGAGCTTGCGGTTTGCACCTCATTTGTAGAGTCGACCACTTGCACGGTTGCACTCCCTGATCCAATCCGTAGCTGCAGGTTAACTGTGCGTTCGTCTCCTACGGCCAGATCGATGCCCCTTAGTAGCTGTCCGGCAAAACCTGCTGCTGACACTTGTATGTCGTATTTCCCAGGAGATAGTGACGGGGCGTTATAGAGCCCAGTCGAGTTTGTTGCCGCAATTCGCACAACGCCCGTGGCAACTTCTGTAATCTGAACATTGGCATTCGGGATAACGGCACCGGACGGATCGCTGACTGTGCCGAGTATTGTTCCGCCTGCGCCCTGAGCAAGCAGTATTTTGGATGCGATCGCTAGAGCTGACAATGCTCGGGAAGCAGGGCGGTACAGCTTCTGAAACGAGTTGGTTGAAGGCTTCAACTTTCCCCCTCTTCGTGACTCTCGTCGGAGTCACAACTTACGCAATCTGTTTTGCGTGTGCCTGAGCTATCAACGACGGGGTGCTAGCTTATCCCAGGTCTTCGGAATGTATCACACGGTTTTAGCTTCTGGCGAAAAAGCCGCAGCGAATTGCTTTCTTTTGTGAGAAACCGCCAGCCAATAAGCGCCTCGGGACCATAAAACCCCTCAGGGGGCCGGATAATAAAGAGAAGGATTCTTGTCAATGTCCACTTCGACCCATTGCTCGTCCCAATGCTCAAGAGTCAGCGCCCATCGTTGCTTTTCTGCGGCTACGTATTCTTCAACATTCGGGTAGAGGCTGCGTATTAAGTCCTGGCGCGACTTCTCGGCTTTTGGCATCTTCTCGGGTGGTGGGGCGATGATCATAATTGCAATATCCCAATTGGGAGAAAGCTCGTGAACCGCGCGCGTGTATACCGTCTCGCTGATGACCTGGCCATGCTCCTTCTGGTACTTCATGATTGGGAAATGCCATTTCTTATAGAGCAGAAGCCACTCATCTTGCCGCCCAGGCGGTAGCCGGTAAAAGTCAACGTGGACGGTTGATTTGCCTGCACCTGCGCCGTTGTTGCCTTGGCCGCGCCCGGGTAACGAGGCGAGAACGGCCAAACCGATGATAGAGAGATACCTCAAGGAAGAATTCATTAAATCTGTTTTACCAACTCATCGGTCTTTTCTAACGTGGTGGCTGCCTCTCTTTATTGGCCTAACATAACGGGTGCGCCAAGGAAAACCTAGGGTGCCCACGGGCTAAACCGGCATCCGTAGCTTTTAACACGCAATTCTCAAAAGCTCAGTCGACAGTGGGCCTGCACTTTTCGTGGCACTGTTCGTAGACCAGTTGGCCTTCGACGAAGAGTGGGGTTCCTTTCTGCAAAGTGGCCGCCCACTTGCCCAAGTCGTTCCAAACCACTAACGAGTGCCATTCTGTGCGGGTGCGGCGCTCGCCTGTGCCATTGATTGCCCTATGGTCAATTGTCACGATTCTGTTTTGGATCATCACAGCGATTCGTCTATCTCGGATCTTCGACAATCTCTAAGACGCGTATGGAATCCGTTTTCTCTTTTGCATTCTTGAAGGCGGCAAGCTCTTCGCTTTCCTCTTTCGTTCGACCCTGGTGACGCAGGACCTGGGCTAAGACGTAATGGGTCTGCCCGTTGCTTGCGTCAGTGCGGATGGAACGGCGGAGGTATTCTTCGGCTTGTATGTATTTGCCTTGCGCCCGGTATAGGCGCCCGAGTGCGCGGTTGACTTGTGCGTCGGCCGGGTAAGTGTGCGTCAAGCGGTGCAGTTCGATCGCCGCTTGCTCATACCGGCCCAAACGGATCAGCAGCTCGGCATAGTCGGCTCCGATATACGGTCCGTTGCCACCATATTGTAGGGCTGTCCGATAGGCCTCAAGAGCATCTTCAGTTGATCCACGGTGATCGTAAAGCGTGCCAAGCAGTCCCCAGACTTCGGGCTGCTTTTCGGCGGCACGAACCGACTGCCGCGCCCAGGTGATTGCCTCCTCGTCGCGGCCGACCATTTCCGCGAGGATAGCGCGGCCATAGTTGATGGAAGGTGAATCACCGATCCGTTCGGCGCTACTGCGCAGGACAGCCTCAGCATCCTGATCCCGGCGGCCTCTTGCAAACACCATTGCAAGGCGGAAATAAAGATCAGGGTCAGTGGGGTAAGCGGCGATAGCCTGCTGAAAAGTTTGGATAGACGCGGGGAGATCGCCCGAAAGAGCCTGCGCAGAGCCCAGGAGCTGAAAAGCAGACACACTGCCGGGCTTTCCTTCTTTTCGTAGGACGTTCACGACCTCGGAGTATCGGGCGAGGTGAAAGAGTGCTGTGGCCTGCGCGAATCGAATCTGTTCGAGTAGAGGCGCAGTGGTCGAAGCATTTTCGGCGCTGGTCAGAACCGTAAGAGCATCCGCGTAGCGGCGCAAGCGAAGAAGGATAGAAGCGAGATTGTAGGCTACCTTGCCGTCTCCAGGTGTTCGGTCTAATGTGCGGTGGAACAGACTTGCGGCTTCGTTGAGCCTGCCGCGAGCGGCGAAGTTTAAAGCCAAATTGTCGAGGGCCTGACCGAAGTCCGGCTGTATGGAAAGAGCGCGTTCGTACCAGACCGTCGCCTGCTCATGGTGCGCGGTTGCGTCAAGCACGCCACCGATGGAGGTTGCTAAATTCACATCTTGCCTGTGAGCTTTCCAGAGGGCATTGAACTCTTCCAGCGGATGATTCAGCTGGCCCGCTTTCAGTTCCGTAAACGCACTCTCAAACTTGGAGAACCAAGGCGCAGATTGCGCGTGAGCGAGAATAGGCAACACGAAAGTAAACGCGAGGAAGAGATTTCTGCAGCGGAAACGAGTATCTCCCATACGGAGAAGTCATCTTAGCGCGGGCGAGCAATGCACTGCTTACCAGAAGGAACAACTATGAACCGACGTGAGTTCTTTGCCCAATCCGCTGCTTGGGGAAGTGTCAGTTTGGGAGTGCGATCGGAAAGCTTTGCGAGCCCCGCTCCGGAGTTCGATCAAGCTGCCATATCGAGTTGGAGCTTTCACGATCTCTTCGCAGTTACGCGAGACGAACACTCGCCTCCGCTCACAGGCGCGGCGTTCGATGTGATGGCTTTCCCGGAAATGCTGGCAGACCAGTATAAGGTTCACGCAATGGAAGTGGTGGCACCGCATTTTGCGTCCACCGATGCCGCGTATTTAAGAGAGTTTAAGGTGCGGCTGGAGCGGGCTCACTCCCGATTGGTGAACATTCCTGTAGACATTGCGGAACTGGAACGAGGAGGCGGGTTGTCGGACCAAAACGCCGAGATCCGAACCACTGCCATTACAGCGTGTAAGAAGTGGATCGATGTCGCTGCCTTTTTGGGAGCCCAGTCCGTGCGTTGCGATCCTGGGAAGATGGAAGCGTCTCGTTTATCTCTGACAGCCAGCTCTTACCGAGCTCTCGCTGTGTATGGTCGTTCAAAAGGGATTTACGTTTTAATTGAGAACCACGGGGGCGTTGGTTCGGAACATCCGGAAGAATTGGTGGAGGTCTTCCGGAAAACGCAGGCAGGTGCGCTTCCCGATTTTGGAAATTTTCCTGATGAGCAGACAAGACAACGCGGTCTGAAACTTTTGTTTCCATTCGCGAAAACGGTTTGTCACGTGAAGGATCCGCGGCTTGGGGCGGACTGGACCGGCGGGTTCGATTTTGCGGGCTGCATTGCTACGTCGAAGAAAGCGGGATTTCGGGGGTTCTATTCGATTGAAGCGGAATTTGGCGGAGATCCTTACATATCCGTACACCGTTTGCTAGAGGAACTGCGGAGTGCGTTGTAAAGCAGAGAGCCACAGTGCGGAAAGTTTATTGACACTGGGCTGAAGCAATGCTAAGAATGTCTAAACTATCGATCTCGACTTAATAGCTTCTCATTGGGGAAAGCTGGTTATGGCCGGATCCTCGTTCTCAGAGATGGCTTGTGGTAACAAGCATGAATTTGTGGCAGGAGGACAGCATGAACAGCATTCGCGGGTCAGGGTTCCTTTTCCGGACGGCAGCGGTCTTAT
>CAXTMN010000127.1:0-2781 GCA_964245395.1 uncultured Bryobacteraceae bacterium | reverse complement strand
GGTAGCAAGCACAGGATCTGTGCAAGGCACGGTGATGGATCCGAGTGGGGCTGGAGTTCCGGATTCTGCTGTCACATTGACGAACCTTGCCAACGCGCAAGTGCTCAACGGACATAGCAACGCTGCGGGTGAATTCGACTTCCCGATCGTGCCGGTGGGGCGATACACATTGGGCGTTGTACGAACAGGATTCAAATCTTATCGCGAGACAGAGTTCTCAGTGGAAGCGGCATCGCCGGTGAAGTTCGTCGTTTCGCTGACTATGGGTCAGATAACGCAAGAGGTAACGGTGTCGACAGTACCGGTAGCGATCAATACGGTTACTGCGAGCGAGGGCAATACAGTGACGTACAAGCAGATGAACGATCTGCCTCTGACGAACCGCCTCTTTACGCAACTTGTGCTGCTCGAGCCGGGGGTTTCGTCTGCCCCAAATCAGACGCCCGGCTTTGGATCGAATTCATCGGTTAGTTTCAGCCTGAACGGCGTTCGTTCAGACGAGAACAATTTGATGATCGACGGAATCCGCAACCTCGATACGTTCGGTGGCAACGCGTTTGTGACTCCGAACCTGTTTGCGGTGAATGAGTTTAGGATCGAGAATAATTCGTATGAGGCGGTGACTGGCCGCTCGGCAGGAGGCCAGGTGAATCTCATATCCCGATCGGGCACGAATCAGTTTCATGGCAACGCTTTTGAATTTTTCCGCAACGATGTTCTGAATGCCCGCAATTTTTTTGCTGCCTCGGTTCCAGAGAACCGGTACAACGATTTCGGGTATGACGTGGGCGGTCCAATAAAGAAAGACAAGCTATTTTTCTTCTGGTCAGAGGAGTGGCGGCGCATCATCCAAAGCGGCGGCACAAGGCTGGCGGCAGTTCCGACAGCAGGGGAACGAGCGGGCGATTTCAGCGCGCTACTAGCCGGTCCGAATCCGCAGATCCTCACAGGTCCGAAGGGAGTCGCTTACCCAGGTAATGTGATCCCGTCGTCTCAGCTGGATACAAATGCGCAGTTGTTGCTGAAGTATTACTATCCGCTGCCAACACCTGGGTTCCAGAACGGGTCGTTCAACTTCGTATCTTCGCTGCCGGATTTCACAAAATGGCGCGAGGAGTCTTTGCGGCTGGATTACCACCCGACAGACAAGCTCTCGACTTACGTGCGTCTCACACAAGACAATGTGACGCTGCAGAACAAATATTCTCTGTACGTTGAGAATCACCATCAAACTGTAGGAACATCGAGCCAGGTCTATCCGATCTTCCAGATTGCTTTCAATGTCACCTACTCGCCGCGTCCGAACCTGATTTCTGAATTCGTGTGGGGTATCTACCGGGACAACGATAAGTATCTCGAGAACGGTCCAGCGTCCTGTCGCTGTAACGCACTGGGACTCAACATTCCAGAGCTTTTTCCATTGAACGAACTCGACCGCATTCCGACGCTGAGCTTGGGGCAAGGATATGCGGGAATCGTTGAGCAGTGGTATTTCCACAACTATTCGTACAGCATGCCGTTTGAGAGCAACAATACCTGGGTTCACGGTCCACATCAGGTTCAGTTTGGGATTGTTTACACGCGCGAGGGAAAAAGCGAGCTGGCCAATCCGTCGGATAACAATACCAACGGCACGTTTACATTTACCGGGCAGTATACGGGCAACGCGCTGGCTGACTTTGAGACCGGGCGAGCGTACCAATACACGGAAACGGCTCTCGATCCCTTCGGAAAATATCGATGGCACAACATAGAGCCATATGTGCAAGATCAAGTGAAGTTGATGCCAAATCTGACGCTCACGGCAGGGGTTCGCTATGAGTACTATCAACCGGAGTACGAGTTGCACAACCTGTTCGGGTCATTCGATCCAGCGCAATATAACCCGGCTCAGGCACCGATTGTAAACGCAGACGGCAGTCTGGTCCCGGGGACGGGAAATCTACTGAATGGGGTTGTAGTGGCAGGGCAGAACTCGCCGTATGGACGTGCTATTTTTCCGTCGCATAAAGACGTGTTCGCGCCGCGTGTGGGACTTGCCTGGGACCCTACGAAGTCCGGCAAAATGTCGGTCCGGGCGGGGTATGGGATTTTCTATGACAGGTGGGGATCCTTCAGCCAGTTTGGCGGAATGAATCCTCCATTCAATAACTCTGCGAGCATCTTTAACACGTCGCTCAGCAATCCTGGAGGCGCGCCCGGCACGGTTTACCCGTCTGCTTTGAGTGCTGCGGAACCGCCCTGGTTGTATCCCCAGGTTCAAAAATGGTCATTCAGTGTGCAGCGTGATATCGGTTTCGATACAGCTTTGTCGGTCGCCTATGTCGGGACGAAGGGAACGCACCTGCTCGGTGCGGTGAACTTGAATCAGCCGTATCCGAACGTCAACGTAGCACTGGGCAATATTTCTCCGAATGCCGTTGTGCCCTATCCGGGATTTTCGACGATCACTGCCTACGAGAGCCGGTTCAGTTCCAGTTACAACGCGTTGCAGGTTTCTGTTAATCACAGGCTCACAAAGGGCTTAGAGTTCCAGGCGTCGTATACGTATTCGAAGACGCTGACGGACAATTCGAGCGCGTGGAACACACCGCAGGATTCGCGAGATATCCGGGCTGAGAAAGGATTGGCCAGCTTCGACGTTCCGCAAGTGCTTACAGTAAATTACGTTTGGGACATCCCGGCGTTTGGAAACAGCAAAGGACTCACGCACGCGGTCCTGGGCGGCTGGGAAGCTTCCGGGATAGCGAACGTGCAATCTGGGTTTCCGCTTACTGTGAC
>CAXTMN010000126.1:0-13653 GCA_964245395.1 uncultured Bryobacteraceae bacterium | reverse complement strand
AAGTCAACATCAATCACGAGATCAAGCGGCACTGGAGCGCTATCTCCTCCTACATCACTTCTGTTTTGAGAACAACCGGCCTGGGCGGCGTCGAAGCCGAGGAGATGGCGATCTTTCCCGGTTCCGATCTTTTCGTGAAGCGCACCAAAGCAACTTCGAGAGCGACCTATCCGGACTTCGGAACATCGGCCCAGATCTTCGTCAATGGCGAGTTCCTGGAACTCGAAACGCTAGGGCCCACGGTCAATCTGCAGCCCGGAGAATCTGTGTCACACATCGAGCAATGGTCACTTGCTAAAAATGTAAACCTGCCGGTTCTCGATTCGGATAGCCTCGATACCCTTCTCTAACAAATCCACTAACGCCCGCAGCCCGCAACCCGCAACGTAGATATTCAACTGATGTGTCATAGTTGCGATCAAGCGTTTCCGCTGCAGCCGACTTGTCGCCTGATATCCAGTTATTGCAACAAAGGCGATCAGCTTGTCATCTTCAATTGAATGTAGTTGAGGTGGATGGTCGATCCCAGTAAAACAGATTTAAGCGCTCACTCTGCGAAACAGTACCACAGGCGTTGATGGGTATCTTGTCGGTAAGCAGGGACGAACGCGATTGTGCGCTCGTTAGACTGCTAAGGTTCCGCTGTTCGGTCATTCGTGAAAAAAGCCGGAAAAGGCTGTGTCGCGTCTCGGCATCGGAACTTGGCAACAGATTCAATGCTTCGGAAAGCGCAGTATCTCCAAAGCTGGCAATAGCAGAGATAGCCATATTGCCCGTTGTTAAACAACGCATTAATGCATGTGTCGAGCTAACGTCCCGCAGTGTCGCCACGGCCTGGATCACATCTGCATAGTAAGTCGAAAACTCTTCGGAGGAAGGTAATTCGTTGGATGCAAGCAAACTGCTTTCGACCTCCAAAAGGTTCGTTAGCGCTACAACAAGACCCTGTCGGGAGGTATTTCCCCTGCTCAGAGCGAGGATTCCGTCCGCAACGGGAAAGTCACTATTTTCATCGGTTTCCAAACCAGCGTGAACAATCGTGTAAAAGGCATTGCTTCGATCAGTCCATACGGAAGATTGAAGCCGCTTGAGCGAAGTCGTTATTAGTGGGTCAGAAGTATTTCGTTGTCCCGCAAACAGCCCACTTCCAATGGCCAGTAGCAGAGCAAGGCTTTTAATCATTGGTAGATCCTCCTGCAAACTCTAACCGAGATGGTTGTGCGACAACCTTATAGCGCGCCTTGTCCGTACCCAAAGAGAGGTCTTCTCTTTCCTTAGCGTCACCTGAGCGATGTAGGTAGGTATGAGCGTACGTTTGCGAATGATTCCTCCAATCCGCGTGTACACAGTTAAGATGGCAGGCTAATGTGGTCGGCTCAATGTAGTCAGGGTAGGAAGAGCCCGTTGGAAGCGACGCAATTAAGGCATTCCTGCCATTCTGGTCCACCGTAGGATTGGCAATGTCAATTGCATCCCCGTGCATATGTCGACTGTTAGTAGCTCCTCCGATTAAGGCATTATGGGATGGATTTCGAAATACACTATTCGCGGTCATCGGTCCATAGTTGTACCGCCAGGTATCGATATCTGCAAGCATTTCGGCGGTTAGCAAAGACCATCCGTACGCTGGAGATTCATTTGCAGTCAATTTCCACGTTCGTAAAGTATTGAGTGTAAGCACTGTTGTTGAAGTCCGTACATTGTGGGTTTAGATCCACTCTGTTAGTGGAGTACTCCCCAATTAACCCATCTCGGCTGTCCCCGCATACGGATGTCTGTGCCGTTGCAGATGTGTGAGTGGGGGGGATATACGGAGCCCGGGTACGAATCTGGACAATTGGTCCAGGACCAAAAAGATCAACACTCCCTTCGTAGTCCACATTCCCATGGCCAGCACCCGAAAATGACGAAAAATCGTAATAGTCTTCGTACTCTACGCTCCGACAAGGATCTGGACAATCGCTCTCATACTGCACTATGGCAAGGTGCTCGGTGTGTTGTGAGTAGGTTTGTCCCGGTGTCCCATGTGCGGAGATTTCGACATCAACCGTACTTTCATCAGTCTGCCGGGAAGAGACATAGTAAGCGATCACGTTGCCGGTGGGATCATAAAGATATGTATTCAAGGCAGCCGCGTAGTAAGTCGCCGCGTTGTCATCAAGATCTGTTTCTGCGTACCCATAGAGGGTTTGGGAACCCGAGTCCCATTCTAAACTTGTCCATCCAGAAACTTCTTGTGCCTGAGCGACTTTAGACATCGCCAAACAAAGAATGAGGCCGCTGATTAGTCTAGACAGCGGGCTACACGAATAAATAAGCCCCCGCATCTCCTTCATCTCGGCAACTGTCCTATAACTGCTCTCTTAAATTGAGGAGCTATCTGCGTTCTAACTAAACTATCTACCCTGCTAAACTCCTCATCTCCTAAGGCGGTATGCAACCGATCGCGTGCTGCAATTGCGAGGGCTCTTTTCTGGGACACGAGCGGGGCTAGCGCATCGGGGGGCGGCGGCAAACTAACTCCTGGTTGTAGCGTCCCGAGAGGATATGCCGCTCTAAACGTCTTGATAACTGCCGAAATCTGCTGCTGGACTGGCTCAACTTGAGTTAAGTAGTCTTTAGCAACTTGGTTCAGATCTTGTTCTTCGTTCGGGTTCAGAGCAAGCTTGCGACGGAATGAGTGTCGAAAAGGAGATGAATTACCGGAGGTTTCAGCAGTTGCTGCGAATTCCTGATATTTCGCTACGTGACGTAAAAAGTGGCGGTAAAGCACATCATCAGACATGGGGACCTCAAAAGTAAGCGTCTGGGCATGAGTCCCAAGTGAGACATGAGCAAACAACTACAGCAAACAATGAGAGAATCGCTGCTGATTCATAGTCGCAACACCTTCTGGTATTTTGGCCTGTACTTAATGAGGGCGAGTCTAAATTATCACGGAGAGGTATGGGTTGCAATAGAAAAGTCTAGTAATCTGTCCTGGCAATAACGTTAGTGAATTCGCCGGGTCTCTTGTGTATGGAGCGGCGAACAATTACGATTACGGACGAACAGCGAACGGAACTGGCCTAGTGGAAACAATCGCGTACACTTTCCGCCGGAGATGTTTTTCGAGCGCGTCTGATTTAGCGCTCGGCGAGGGCAGAAGTCATCGGCAGCGTCGCTGCAGGTAACAGCGCCTACGATTAACACTGGAAGCAACGTTTCGCACAGGCCGGGATCAATGCCCTCGATCCACTTCATAAGGAAAGTGAACCGCGCGTCGGCGATCCTGGTTGCAAGCCCGCATCCCACGGAAAAGCCAGTGTAAATCGGTCGATGGCTCACGCATTGGTCCTGTCGCAAGGTGGCAGCAGTGCTGGGCGGAAGCAGATCCCCCGTGCAGCGGATGTGGACGCAGTTGGCCTGAAGCCGCATCAGTTGGACCGCTGCCTGGCCTCCAACGATCCTCAGTTTGAGGAGAAAGCAACCGATATCATCGGTCTTTACCTTCACCGCCGCAACATACGGCGGTGTTCTGCGTAGATGAGAAGACGGCCACCCAAGCTCTTGACCCGCTGGATCCCGTCTTGCCGTTTAGTCCGGGGCGAGCCGAGCGGCAATGCCTCGAGTATTTCCGCCGAGGCACATTGTCCTGGTATGCAGCGCTGGATGTGAAGACGGGCCAGGTGCACCGTATGACCGCCAGACGACATATTAGTAACGAGTTCGTTGCGTTTCTGGAAGGACTTGTAGCGCAAACTCGCTGGGCGAAGGAGATCCATGTCGTGCTCGACAATCTGTCGGCACACAAGACTCAGGATGTGGAGCGATTCCTGGCGGACACCCGCACGTTCGTTTTCACTCATCCCTACCCGCAAGGCTCAACAACACTAATGCTTTGCATTGCTGCCGTAGCATCGAATAGACGTGCGGATTCTCTTGTTCAGTGGTAAAGGCGGAGTCGGTAAAACCAGTGTTGCGTCTGCAACCGGCGTTCATCTCGCCGAGAGCGGCAAACGCACATTGATCATGAGCGTCGATCCAGCTCATAGTTTGGCCGATAGCTTTGACGCCGAAGGCACCTTGTTTCACGGTACAACCTCGGAGCCTGTCCGAATCGCCGACCGGCTATTCATTCAAGAAGTCAACATCAATCACGAGATCAAGCGGCACTGGAGCGCTATCTCCTCCTACATCACTTCTGTTTTGAGAACAACCGGCCTGGGCGGCGTCGAAGCCGAGGAGATGGCGATCTTTCCCGGTTCCGATCTTTTCGTGAAGCGCACCAAAGCAACTTCGAGAGCGACCTATCCGGACTTCGGAACATCGGCCCAGATCTTCGTCAATGGCGAGTTCCTGGAACTCGAAACGCTAGGGCCCACGGTCAATCTGCAGCCCGGAGAATCTGTGTCACACATCCAGCAATGGTCACTTGCTAAAAATGTAAACCTGCCGGTTCTCGATTCGGATTGTTTGGACAGCGTGCTTAGCTCCTGTTTCGCTCAGTTCACGTCGACCTGAGTCGTTACACGTTCAGCACCTTGCGCAGATACGCGAAAGACAAGCAATTTCGATTTCTCGTCCCCTTCGCACAGAAAGAACTGTATCGGACCAAAAAATTGTTGCGCTTCCCGCGCTTGACAGGCAGGAAGAAAGACGCGCAGTACACGCGGGTCGTAAAAACGAAAGTACATAACCTTGCCTCCGGCATCCTGCACGTACAAGAACTTTCGTAGATGACTCCTAACAACTTCGAGGGGTTCTGGTGATATTGCGAAAACACCCCAGCTTTCTCCCCAGTGCTTCAGAAGTGAGCCAAGCAACTGCGGATCGGAGGGCAAAGAAACAAGATAAGGCGCGTACTTGGCAAGTCTTATGGCCGTGTCGCCATCGTAAAGAGATACGTGGTAAAACCCAGCTTCGCGTAAAACAGAAAGCGCCGCATAATCGCGCGCTGCGTCAATCACCGCGTACTGCGGTGCTGCCAGCGCAATCGCCTCAATCAGTAATCGCGCCATCCGTCAAATTAGAAGCCCGTGATGAATGCTGAGCCTGAGGCCGCAGCACACAGCAGGCAAATGCCTTGCGCGTCCTCGCCAATCAGTACAGTCGGGCAACCAGTCACAATCACCCCACCCATCGCTGTCTTGTCTCCGATACGCGCAGCAGGTAAGCCGCCAATCAGCACAGAGTGTGAGCCTTGCACAATCATGTCTGGTCCACCCGCATCAAGGGCGATATCCATTACCCGAGCCGCTGGCAAACCCCCAACCAGAACGTTCGGCATACAGGGTGCAATAATAGGACCGCCTGAAGTCGGGCAAGTATGTAGATCACCTATACGCGCCGCTGGAGGCATCGCTTAAATGGTAGATCGAGTGACATATTTGTAGCAAACTTTTCGAGAGTTGTCTCTCCAAGCTCACTCTTGGCCAACACTACAATTCGTAAAACCCGTCCTTATTCGGAAGTCGTTTGTTTACCATTCGCCGGGAAATGCAGGAACACCTCGCCGCTAAGCACCGGTGCGTGCTGGCGACGAAACTAGCAAGAGTGCTTCGGCAAAGTTTCCGAGATGCCAGCGAGGAGCCTTTGGAAGAGATTGTTCCTCAAGTTGACGCTCAGATCTAGAATGCTTCCGGTTACGGGCTTACGTCCGAGTTCGATGCATGCGTTTACGCGTTAACCGCTTGGGTCACTGGCGCTGAATTTGATTCGCTCTACCCTGCAGCACACGAAGTTTTGACTTCAACTATGACGCCCGAAGAAAAGTCAAAGTGGCTATATGAATGGTTGCAAACCATGATCCACATATTAGGACAGCCGAGTTAACGGATGGGGCAAGGTTGGTCCATATCCGATCTATACCAGGGTGCAACCCAAGCAGCAAAGGGCGGCTGGAACAGACTCACAGGCGCGGTGGGGCAGAGGATTGGAGGCGCAGGGCCAAGCCGAGATAAATAACAGTCAGGCGCAACTTGCCGCTAATCAAGCAGTTGACAGCGCCGTCTCGAAGGCAACAAAGGCCACCGCATCTGCTCTGGAAAAGGCCATGGAGGCGCAGGGCCAAGCAGAAACACAGCAGGCTCAGGCACAATTCGCTGCCTCACAAGCGCTTGGCTCTGGAGTCGAAAGCGCTCACAATGCGCTAAGAAGCTTTGCTCAAAGCACTGCTGCTGCTGTGGGCCACGCTACTTGTTCCGGCATTGATAGCGCGGCCGGGAATTTCGGAAAGTTTGCCGGTAGCCAGCTAAGCGATAAAGAAGGCGTTCAGCAATGGCTAATGGGCCACGTTCCGAATACGGATCCAAAGCAGAAGAAATACGACGGTGACTTGATTGGCAAAGGATGCACACCCAGTAAGAGGACATCGCCAACCGACGTGCAGGGCTTTCGACCGCAAGGCAATTGTGAAGGTAAACAAATACCGAAAGTGTATTTTGTAAACGGCATTAATACGCCCTTGACGAAGCCTGATGGCAGTCCGGTCAAGAACCCAGACGGGTCACCGGGAGGTATGTGCGGTACGCTGCAGAATCTTGCGAATAAGACCTGCGCGGAAGTTGTAGGTATCTACAACGCGACTGAAGGAATAATGCCAGACTTGCATGAGTGCGTACAAAATATTCAGAAGAACAGTAACACGCCGTCAGCTGTCACAATAAAGAAGATGCTTGTTACCCATGGAGAACAGGATTCCGCCGACCCGCTCACTTTTTACGCACATAGCCAGGGTGGTCTCATATCTCAAGAAGCAACTGCCTCTGCAAAAAACCAGTTGAAGTCAGACGGATACGACGCTGCGCAATTACTCAGCAAAGTAAATATAAATAGCTTTGGGACAGCAGAAGAGGGCTGGCCCGTGGGTCCGCAATATGAACACGCCAACAATACGGCAGATCCTGTGCCGCATGCTATCGCAGGTGCTCAGAAAAACTTTCCTGAACAGACCCTTTCAGACAATGATGCAACGCCCACTCAGCATTTCACACAACCATTCATGAAGCCATTTGACGCACATAGTCTTGACGATGTTTACATCAATAAAGTCAATGAGGCACCAGGGCCTCGGGATTGTAAGTGTTAGATTGATTCTCGCTATATGTTTTCTCTGTGGATTTTCAATGAGTACTGCTCAACCGCCTATACCGCTTGACATTAAATTAGCTCACGCCTATGTCGATACTTTTGCAAAAAAGAGAGCAGACAAACTTGAATATGGGACTTCTACTCCGGACGGTTCCTTTGGCGGACTCGTTAGTAATATTCGATTTGACTTCGATGCTCCACACAACCTTTTTATCGTGCGGGCGGTTATCGAGCCCGCTCTAACGAACTTTGATAAGCGACAGGATGTCTGGGTTCGCCTCAGGCAGATTGAAACGGAACAACCATCGGAAGTTGATAGCGCAAAGTTTGATTACGTAACTGGTCTTATCTCATTTTCTGACGAGCCCGGGTTGTTCTTGCGTCGTGACTTCCACGACGGTCGATTGACACCCAAAGAAATGGCGGAAGCGATTGACAAACTCGGGACGACGGCATACGTTTGGCACCGTTCAAAACTAGGCCAACTTTTAGATCAGGCTAACGCGGCCCGCAAAGCTCAACAGCACTAACGCTGCAGATGGACTTTCCACAATGACCGATCGGCTGAGATTCATATTTAGAAGCCAGCTGTGTTCATAACACGAGTCCTGCCCATGAAAGACTCCGCTCAGCCGACAGGCTCAATCAATACAAAAACTGCCCACGCCTACGTCGATGCCTATGCAAAGAAAATGGCCGACAAGTTGGAATATAGTTCCTCTTCCTCAAATGGTTCTTTCGGAGGGCTGCTCAGCAACGTTCGTCTGGATTTCGATGCATCGAGTGGTCGTTTTATCGTACGGGGAGTGATTGAACCGTCACTTCGGTCGGTCGAACGCCGCCCCGACATTTGGGATCGGCTGGTTAAAATTCAAACGGAGCAGCCATCCGAAGTAGACTTCACAGTATTTGAACATTCGAGAGATTTAATCCCGTTTTCAACTGATCCGGGATTGTTTCTGCGTCGTGATTTCACGGATGGCCGAATCTCACCTGACGAAATGACCAAGACTATCGAGTCCTTATCAAAAGCCGCTTATCTGTGGCACAGGACTAAGCTGGGCCAAGTAGCTGAGGAAGCTAACGCTGCGCGCAAAACCCAGCATTGAGGAACAGAGAGCCCTCATCGTAAGTGTTAGCGTCTGCCCTGATTGTTGTTTTCGTTCTGTGCTTTTCGATGAGTACTGCTCAACCACCTATTACCGCTTGATATAAAATTAGCTCACGCCTATGTCGATGCTTTTGCGAAAAAGAGAGCAGACAAACTTGAGTATGGGACGTCTACTCCGGACGGTTCCTTTGGCGGACTAGTTAGTAATGTTCGACTTGACTTCGATGCTCCACACAACCTCTTTATCGTGCGGCGTTGTCGAACCAGCTCTACGAATTTGACGAACGTCAGGATGTCTGGGTTCGATAAGGCAAATCGAACTGAACAACCTTCCGAAGTTGATAACGCAAGGTTTGACTACGTAACTGGTCTTATCTCATTTCCTGATGAGCCCGGGTTGTTTTTGCGTCGGGACTTCCGCGACGGTCGTCCGACACCCCAAGAAATGGCGCAAGCGATTGATAAACTCGGGCGACGGCATACGTCTGGCACTGCTCAAAACTAGGCCAAATGATTAGGCTAATGCGGCGCGAGGCTCAACAACACTAATGCTTTGCATGCTGCCCTAACATCAAAATAGCTGTGCGGATTCTTTTGTTCAGTGGTAAAGGCGGAGTTGGTAAAACCAGTGTTGCTGCGGCAACTGGCGTTCATCTTGCCGAAAGCGGCAAGCGAACACTGATCATGAGCGTCGATCCAGCTCATAGTTTGGCCGATAGCTTTGACGCCGAAGGCACCTTGTTTCACGGTACAACCTCGGAGCCTGTCCGAATCGCCGACCGGCTATTCATTCAAGAAGTCAACATCAATCACGAGATCAAGCGGCACTGGAGCGCTATCTCCTCCTACATAACGTCTGTCTTAAGAACAACCGGCCTGGGCGGCGTCGAAGCCGAGGAGATGGCGATCTTTCCCGGTATGGAAGAACTCAGCGCCATGATGTACGTCAATCAATATCGCAAAGGTAGTGATTACGACGTCATCATTCTCGATTGCGCACCGACGGCTGAGTCTCTGCGTTTTGTAAGCCTTCCCTCCACGCTCGACTGGTACATGAAAAATGTCTTCGGATGGGAGCGCAACCTCTTCAAAGCCGTTCGTCCGATCGCGAACCGTGTCTCGCCTATAGAATTGCCGCCGGATAGCTACTTTAAGAATATTCAGGATCTATTCGACAAAATTGAAGGCATTGATCGAGTGCTGGAAGATCCGGAGATGACTAGCGTTCGGTTGGTGACCAATGCCGAAAAGATGGTTCTCCGAGAGACGCAGCGGGCATTCGTCTACTTCAATCTACACGCACTTACCGTGGATGACGTTATTGTCAACCGGCTATTTCCGGAAAGCTTACAAGATCCGTTCTTCGCGATATGGCATGAGTCGCAACGGCACGTCGTCTCTGAAATCGAGCAATACTTTGCACCGGTGCACGTACGCAAAGTGCCCATGTTTTCCAGCGAAGTGGTCGGCTATGAGCGTTTGCGTGAGATGGCCCAGTCGCTGTACAAGCCGGACGAGGATCCATCCGAAGGCACACGACGGAAGCCGCCGTACTCTTTTGCCAAGATGGATGATCACTATGAGGTTCGGCTCGAATTCCCGTTTGCCGAAAAGGCAGAAGTGGGCCTGTTCAAGAAGCATGATGATTTGGTCATTGAGATTGGCACACTGCGCCGGCATGTCGGCCTGCCGACTACGATGGCACGTCTCGTGCCGATGAAGGCCTGGCTAAATGAGCGTATCCTGGTGGTAGAGATGAGGGAACCGCAATGACCGAACGCCCGGAGACGACGGCGAAAAGCGACAGGGTGTGCGACAAACTCGGAAAAGCCTTTTCGGAGGTGGCGAGCATCTTTACGCCGCCGGAAGAAGCCGAAAAGCATTTCCGCCAGGCGCGCGTTGAGGTTCTGCGCGGCCTCCGCGAGCTGATTGACATTCGCATCGCCAATCTGTCCCGCAGTGAATCCAAGGGCACCCACATTGTTGTTGAATAGGTGGTGGGAACGGGCAGATTCGAACTGCCGGCCTGCCGCTTAGGAGGCGGCCGCTCTATCCAGCTGAGCTACGTCCCCCGGTGCTCTACTGGCAGTTTACCAGCGTCGGAGGCCTTTCTGACCAATGTCAATGCGGTGGTGCATACCCTGGAAATCGATTGCCTGCACTGCCGTATAGGCGTTCGCGATTGCAATTTGTAATGTGTCGCCGCCGGCAGTTACGCCTAATACCCGTCCTCCACTGGTCAACAGCTCATCACCGTCTTTTCTCGTTCCGGCCTGGAACACTACAGCACCGCTAGCCTCAGCTTCTTCAATTCCGGAAATTGTATCGCCTACTCGAGGCTGATCGGGGTATCCTTGAGCCGCCACGACGACGCAGACAGAAGGGGCAGACCAGGCATTTGCTCGTACAGCCCCAATCCCATTGACGATCATGTTCAAGACTTCAGCGAAATCGCCCTTAAAGCTGTACATCAGAGCTTGCGTTTCGGGATCTCCCAAGCGAACATTGAACTCGAGCACCTTGGGTCCGGTTGGCGTCATCATCAGGCCTGCATAGAGAAATCCGCTGAATGGGGTGCCTTGCGCACGCATGCCGCGAAGGGCAGGCAGCATGATCGTTTCCATGATTTGGCTGCTTTGCGCTGCCGTCAGAATGCGTGAATCGCAGTACGCGCCCATGCCTCCAGTGTTAGGGCCGTGATCCCCGTCGAAGGCGGCTTTGTGATCTTGCGCTGGAGCAAAAGGGAGAAGCAAATGCCCGTTGGTTAAGCCAATAAAGCTGACTTCTTCGCCTTCGAGAAACTCTTCCAAAACTAAATTAGGGCCAAGATCTGCAATGGCACACTCGGCCTCTGCCTGCGTACGCACAACCCGAACACCTTTACCGGCCGCAAGTCCATCCGCTTTGATGACCAGGGGAAGCGAGAAGCTCTTCAACGCAGAACGAGCCTCTTCAAAGGTTGATGTCTCCACGGAATGAGCGGCTGGGATGCCAGCTTGCCTGAAGAACTGTTTGGCGAAGATTTTAGAACTTTCGAGACGTGCAGCTCCTTGCGTTGGACCGACAATCTTCAGCCGTTTGCGATAGAACTGATCCGCAATTCCCTGTGCCAGGGGAGCCTCTGGGCCCACAATAGTCAGGTTCACTCCATGCGCCTGTGCGATGTCCGCGTATCCCGACACATCAGCCGGCACCGGTATGCAGGTAGCGAGTTTCGCGATTCCAGGGTTTCCGGGCGAGGCGATGATGCTCTTTATGGACGGGGACTGGGCGAGCCGCCAAGCTAGAGCATGTTCGCGGCCACCGCCGCCCACGATGAAGATCTTCAAACGAGAATAGAATAGCTAATAGCTCCCCACAATGCAGAACAAATTTGAGGTTGTCGTCGTTGGGGCCGGACATGCCGGGTGTGAAGCCGCTCGGGCCTGTGCCCGCCTTGGTTTACACACCGCCATGGTTACGATGAACATCGATTTGATTGCGCAGATGTCGTGTAATCCGGCAATCGGCGGAATCGCCAAGGGACACCTGGTACGGGAGATTGATGCCCTGGGCGGCGTTATGGGGCAGCTGACGGACGCGGTGGGCATCCAGTTTCGCCTGCTGAATACCAGTCGAGGTCCGGCGGTGTGGTCGCCTCGTGCCCAGTGCGATAAGAAGCAGTACCGAATTAGGATGCGAGAGTGGCTGGAAAACGAAGCAAACCTCCGGATTCTTCAAGCCGAGGTAGGCGAACTGCTCTTTTTACCAAACGAACTGGGGCGGCAGATAGCCGGGGTCAGGTTGAAAGACGGTCGGGACCTGTTGACCGAAGCGGTTGTAGTCACAACCGGCACATTCCTGAATGGCTTGGCCCATGTCGGCGAACAGAAATACGCGTGCGGCCGCAACGGCGAGGCTCCTTCAAACACTCTAGGCGGTCAACTCCGTACGTTGGGACTGCAATGGACGCGACTCAAAACGGGAACGCCGCCCCGTCTGGACGGTCGTACGATTGATTGGTCCCGATTTGAAGAGCAGCCGGGAGACGCAGTTCCCACGCCGTTTTCTTTTTTGACTGAGAGAATTGACCGTCAGCAAATTTGTTGTCATTTGGCCTATACGACCGACGAGACTCATCGCATTCTCAGTGAGAGCATTGCGCGATCCCCGCTCTACAGTGGGCAGATCGAGGGAGTGGGTCCGCGCTACTGTCCTTCCATCGAGGACAAGATCGTCAAATTCCCTGACAGAAAGCGTCATCAGATTTTTCTTGAGCCTGAAGGGCTTGACACCCATGAGGTTTATGTCAATGGCATGTCCACTAGCATGCCGACTGACGTTCAGGCGGCAATGGTGGCCTCCATTCCTGGTTTAGACAAGGCAGAGATGATTCGGCCCGGCTATGCCATTGAATACGATGCAATCGACCCTCGCGAGTTGCGCCACACACTGGAAGTAAAGTCTATTCCGGGGCTCTTTCTGGCCGGTCAGATTAACGGAACGTCGGGCTATGAAGAAGCCGGTTGCCAGGGATTGGTGGCGGGAGTGAACGCGGCTTTGAAGGTAAAGGGTTTGTCACCGCTGCAAATCCGGCGGGATCAGGGCTACGTCGGCATTCTGGTTGATGATCTGATCAGCAAAGGCGCAGACGAGCCGTACCGGATGTTTACTTCGCGGGCTGAGTTCAGGCTGCATCTGCGGATTGATAACGCAGACGAGCGTCTCACGGGAATTGGGCGAAAGCTCGGACTGGTTGGGGAGGAGCGCTGGACTCAGTATCTGTTAAAGCAAGAACAAAAGGCTGCGATCTGTTCTTTGTTGCAAACGACTCGCACGAGTGTTGTCGCAGAGATCGTGGGACTGGCTGCAGCAACAGACAATCCTTTGTTGTCGGTCTGGTTGCGCCGGCCTGAAGCAAAGTTGGCCCGGTTAGAGCCCTGGATTGCGGCGCAGTTGGGGAAACAGCCGGTCAAGGCTGTGCTTACCACCATCGAGACCGAAACGAAGTACGCCGGGTACCTGGCGCAGCAAGATCGTCATATCGAGCAGATGATTAGCGCAGAGGATAGGCAAATTCCGGAGGTATTCAGTTATCTCTCCATCCCGGGATTGTCGAACGAAGTGCGGCAGAAGCTGGAGAAAGTGCGTCCTGAAACGCTGGGCCAAGCAAAGCGGATCCCTGGCGTCACACCCGCCGCAATATCGGTGCTAGACATCTACTTAAGTCTGAATGCGAAACGAAGTGCGCCAGCCGCGGTATGTTCCACGTGAAACAGCAGTTCGTTTGGTAAAACCGCTCCCAGCAACGTTCCACGTGGAACATGCTAGGATCGTCGAGAACTGTGGCAAGAGTGATCTCGGTTGCAAACCAAAAGGGCGGAGTCGGTAAGACCACAACGGCAATCAACCTGGCATCAGCGCTTGCCGCATCTGATCTTCACGTACTGCTCATCGACTCCGATCCGCAGGGCAACTCCACCACTGGCATG
>CAXTMN010000125.1:0-13984 GCA_964245395.1 uncultured Bryobacteraceae bacterium | reverse complement strand
CAGATCGCCGATATGAAAACACGAGTCGATCCCGCAAAATCCCGCTCTCTATTAGTCGAAGCCCAAGGTTTGGATGAAAAGCTTGGCGCGCTCCAGGATCGGCTGGTCAACACTAAGGTTCGGGCTAATGAAGACTCGCTGAAGTTCGGTTTGGGTGTTGACGGCAGCCTTGCAGACCTGTCGATTATTGTGGGAGGCGAGTCTGATTCCATTCCCACCGACGCCGCCATCCAGCAATTTGCCAAAGTAAAGACCGAAGTCGACGGATACACAAAGCGCTGGTCCAGTATCATTTCCACCGACATCCCGCACTTCCAGCAAGCTGCCCAAACCGACAAGTTCGGCGTACTGATTCTCCGCACGCCCCAGGCATCGACTGCCGAGGCCAGTCCGCAATAGAGAGCTTAGGGTTCGTTCGCGGACACTGAGTCACCGCGTGTTACAAGGGCCCGTTTGATCGTTTCAAGCGGTATAAACCGAGCGACTCACCGGTCTTCGCAGCCAGGCGATTGTGCTCACAAGTAACAACAGAACGATCGGCGCGACCGGCGACCCGCCGAGTATCGTTAAATGGGTGATAATGGCGCCAACCATCACAGCAGCGAGTAATAGTGCCGCATAGAACGAATACCGCGGTAAAAAGAGTCCAATGGCTCCAACTACTTCCAGAAATCCAGTCAGGTATCGAAACCACTGTCCCGCGCCGACCTTCTCAAACACTGCCACCATCATGGGCGCTCCGGCCAACTTGGACCCGCCGGCCATCAAAAAAGCGGCAGCGGCCAGTATCTGGAGAATCCAAAGTACAATCACCACGCCCCGCGCTGGCGCCGCTGCTCTCCCGGTTGCTGCGAATGCTGTCATCTTCTGCTCCTGAAATAGATTGGACTTAAAGACGTATTATCTTCAAGCGTATTGACGTCAATGCATTTGAAAAAGTCGCAAGCTAATTTGCCGCCAAAGACAGAGTTCGTCAGCGGCGTACACGTGTGGTTGGTTTTGCTGAAGGCCTTTCATGCTCTGGACGCCCACGCCTACGCCAGCCTGAAAGGAACCGGTTTAGGCGACTCCGATTTTCGTGTTCTCGAAGTATTGCTGCATAAAGGCGCCCTGCCTGTAAACACCATCGGTCCCAAGGTTCATCTCACGCCCGGATCCATCAGTACGGCCGTCGACCGTCTGGTCCGAAAGCAACTCGTCACCCGCAAATCGGCTGAAGGGGACCGCCGAATCCGCCTAGTCGCATTGACTCCGAAAGGACGCCAGAAAATCACCACTGTCTTCACCCGTCACACCCAAGCAATGAACAAAGCCGCCGAGGGGCTTACCCCGGAAGAGCGGACTCAGGTAACTGAACTCCTAAAAAAGCTCGGCAAGTACGCCGCCCAAAATCCTTGAACTGCTCTGCGGATGTAGCTAACCCGTAACGGAATCTATCGCGCCCGCAAATCAGACGCTTCTACCGGACTTGGTTTTGTCTAGATGCCGTTCGGGAGATTAGGTATCCAACGATCACGTTCCGCAATAATTCGATTCTCGAGAGCTTTAAAGTCGACGAGCCATTCCTGATTCTTTCCGCTAGTAGGCTCCAAAGCCAATGCCAATATTCTTAGGATGAACAAATGAGTATTGAATGAGGCAAACAGGACAGCAACAACGTCCCTCCAGGTGCCTAGGTCCATAAAAAGCATCTTAAGTGTGCGACCCTGCATGTCATCCGAAATATGCCCAGCATTCGACAAGACGCCGGAGTGCACCAGTTTCGAAGCGAGGTCAAACCTGGAATACAGTTCGCTGAGAAGAGGATGGTAATCCGGGTTCCCTTTCTTTGGGAACAACTTCTTTTGCTCAAAAGCTTCTCTATACTGTCGATGGGAATCATCGCTAGTGGCTGCCCGTAGCCAAACTGCCGCTAAATCGTTATGCCGGCTAATCCTAAAAGCGATTGCAGCAGTTTCGATAGCCCTTCGATTCTGCACGAGAGCGTCGCCCCTGTAACCCCTGAGGATTGCCACGAAGGACATCGTGAATTGACGCTGACAAAATGTTAGCTGAAACAATATACTCGTTATTGCTTCTTCCCCGGGGCTTGCCGGTGGAACAATGAAACCTAAGGTAAACAGTTCTTGGTATAGTCGGCCAAAATCGGAATAAAGATCAGCCGTGTCGCCAAGCTGCTGAAGGTGGCCGATAAATTCTCTTGCTCAGTCCTGAGCAATTCATCCAGTTCAGGGAGCACTCTCAAAATGTAACAGGCACGCCGTACAAATGAGCCAAAACGATAGTTTTCAAAGCAACGACGACAGATGAAAGAAGCCCCAGCCGCCTCCGCAACACTCGACCCCGAACTACCTCAGCCCTTATCCATGGGCGCGGTCCTGCGTATTTCCGCCATGCGCCGTCTCTGGTATGCCCAAACCATCTCCGTCTTTGGCGACTTCCTTGCTCTCTTCGCCATCATCGGCGTCCTCACCTTCCAGCTTCACGCCACGCCCCAGCAAGTCACCGGCGTGCAAATTGCCTACCTTCTTCCCATCGCGCTCCTCAGCCTGATGGTCGGTGTCTTCGCCGACCGCTGGCCCCTCAAAGTCACTCTGGTCGGTAGCGACTCTGTACGCGCCTGCCTCGTTCTATTGCTCTTACTGGCCACTCGAATGTGGCACTTTTACGCGATCCTCGCCGCCATCAGCGTCGTCTCGAGCTTCTTTGGTCCTGCCCAGGGCATCGCCATCCGCTCCGCAGTCCCACTCCACGGCCTTCGCTCGGCGAATGCCTTGATGCAACAGGTGATGTTCGGTATGCGCATCATCGGCCCGGCAGCCGCCGCCTTCCTGGTAGCCTCTTTCGGTCCGGTAAGCTGTTATCTGCTCGATTCCGGCAGCTTTCTCGGCTCGGCACTTCTGATAACGTCCGTCGCTATCAGCAAAGCGGCCGACTCCAAAGGTCCCAGCAGCAACTCTGACGGAGACCCCGCAAAACAGTCCCCTCTCGCGCGGTTCTCGAGCGAAATGAAGGAAGGCTTCAGTTTTCTCGTTCACCACGCCGGTCTTCTCTTCGTCGTCCTTGCACTAGCCTCCGGGATGTTCGTGATCGGCTGCTTCGGTCCGCTCATTGCTGTTTACGTGCGCGACGACCTTCACTCCTCAACAAGAATCTTCGGTCTGGCCAGCGCCGTCATCGGCATTGGCATGCTGATCGGTGTCAACGTCCTTAATGCCTACGCGAAAAACGTCAAGAATACTGTCCTGGTCTACTCAGGGTTGGCCGGTATTGCCGCCGGGCTTTTCCTCCTGTCAGCACTACCGCAAATCCCATCAGCGTTTCTGGGCAATTTCATCATCGGCTTCGCCGTAGCAGGGATCATCATTCCGGCACAGACCATGATTCAGCAGGAGACGCCACCAGCCCTCCTCGGTCGAGTTGGATCAACGGTCATGTCAGTCGTCTTTACCGCTCAGATTTCCGGCCTGATTCTGAGCGGCATCTTAGTCGAGCACATCGGCGTTCGTCACGTATTTGCCCTCTGCGCCCTGGTTTTAGCCACCCTCATCGTCGCCGGCCGCATCTGGATGGAACCGAAGCACTGAACACTGTCCCCTTCCCACTGTCCACTGATCACTCCTGCCGATACCGCGGCAACAACCCAAAAAGAACAGCAGCCATCACGACCATCCCGAGTGCCGCCCGCAACACCGCTTGATACGAACCCGTACGATCAAACACGCTCCCCATCACCCAGGGACCCAGTGCACCCACTATCGCGTAAACACACCACGTATATCCATACAATTCGCTAAACCGGCCCAGCCCGAAATACCGGGTCAGCAAATAAGGAACCGCATCGGACTCCGCGCCCATCCCCACCCCTACCAGTACAGCGGCCGCGAACGCAAGGAACGTCGAATGCCCATAGATCACCGCAATAAATCCGAGAGCGCACGTCCCCAGCAATCCGGCTGCCGCTCGACCCGCGAAGAATTTGTCCAGCAAATATCCTGTCGATAGCTTACTCATCAGCGCCGCCAGCCCTGCTATCGACAAAACGGTAGCCGGTCGCAAAGGAGAACAGAAGCAAAGCGGCTGCAATTCCCAAGAATTGGAAGCTCAAAACGGCGTGCCAGATCGACCTGTCAGCCGGTACACTCTGCTCGGCTTTCCTCTCCCGTTCTCCTTCTGGCTCGTACAGAAAAAAGGCGGCAAGTGGAATGCCAAGTAGGAGAATCGTCAATCCTAAAACCGCGTATGCCACCCGCCACCCGTAAGCGGAAATCAGTGCCTGGGCAATCGGCGGAAAAACCATCGATCCTACTCCCGACCCTGCCATTACTGCAGCCAAGGCCCGGCCGCGTTCACGATCGAACCATGCGCTCATCACCCGCGCATATCCCAGTTGCGTCGTTCCGTTTCCCACCATTCCCAGAATCACGAATACACAAAAGAAATGGCTGATGTGCGAAGTAAGAAACGCCAGCGACAGAAACGCCACTCCATAGATCACTGTGCAAGGCAAAACAATACGCCGGGCCGGGTAGCGGTCGAGCAATCGTCCGATCAAAGGAGAACATCCAGCGACACTCAGAGCGGCAAAAGTAAAAGCAAGCGAGATCTGGCCCCGAGACCAGCCGAAAGCTTCTGCCACCGGCTTCAAGAAAATCCCAAAGGTATACACGACGATCGAAGCGAAACTAACGAACACGCCACAGCAAGCCGTCGCGAGAACCCGCCCCCGCTGCGCCGTCTGCCCCTTACTTGGAAGGCGGCTGTGGCGCCGGTTGAGAACTTCGTGAGTAGCCATAAACGGCCGATCGTTTTGCTCCTGCTCGATGCGCTTCATCACTCATTGCGTGAACGCCGCTCGCGTCGATCCACCGATTGAAAAAATTGAACAGCGCGCAAACCGTGATCGCGTAGTAAATCGCCTCATCCGTGAACCCTGCCTGATGAAGTATCTCCATATCCGCAGGCCCAATCGAAACCGAGTCGCTGTTCACCTTGCGTACAAACCGGAACAAAGCTTTTTCCGTCTCGGAGAGAAGCGATGTCTCCACATCCACCAGAACGCTCGTTACCAGCTCCGTACTTCCCAGCAGTTCCGCCGCGACCGCGGCGTGGGACTTCGTTCAAAACGGGCACTGATTCAAATGCGACGTGTACGCCGCAATCAGCTCGCGAATGCCCGGGGATAGCGGTGCAGCCTCGCGCAACATTTCCTGGGTGAAGCGCTCCAGGTGAACTGTCGCGTCTATTCTGTAGGAGAACATGTGCAGGATCTGCGGGTATTCTGGCCCCACCCGCTTCATCATCTCGATCGCGCGGGTGTAGTTGTCCTCGCCCCGATGCTCTTCCACATCCTTCAAAAACATGTGTTCCATATCGCTTAAGACCTCTGTCAGTTTCACCGTAGCTTACTTGGAAGCGTACACGCGTGTCTTGTACACAACGATCTACACCGAAACGAAACTTTAGTGGGACACCAACCTTCCCGTCCTGAAACACGTAAAAATCAGGCACCCCCCGGCAAGCTCACAGTGGGAGAAAAAAGCATGCAAGACCATCTCGATAAGCCAGAGCGCCGCACCTTCTTAAAGGCCGGTGCAGTTGCAGCCGCCAGCTTCGCAACGGCAGCTTCGGCCAGCAGAGTTCCTGGCGCTAACGATCGCATCCGAATTGCCGTTGTCGGCGTTCACGGCCGCGGGTGGAATCACGTTCAGGGCTACCACTCACTTCCGGTCGTTGAGGCCTCCTACCTTTGCGATGTCGATGAAAATGTTCTTCGGGAACGCGTTGCGGATGCCGAAAAGATGGGCATGTCCAAACCCCAGACCGAGGTGGACTTCCGCAAGCTTCTGGAAAACAAAGATGTCGATGCTGTCTCCATCGCTACTCCCAATCACTGGCATTCACTCATGGGAATCTGGGCTGCGCAAGCCGGCAAAGATATCTATATCGAGAAGCCCTGCTCGCACAACTGGTGGGAGGGTCGTCAACTGGTCCGCGCTATCGACAAATACAAGGTTGTCTGCCAGCACGGCAGCCAGTGCCGTTCCAGCGCCGCCATCAAAGAAGCAATGAGTCAAATGCAGTCCGGCCTGCTCGGCGATGTCTATATGACCCGCGGCCTCTGCTACAAGTGGCGCAACACCATCGGACATACGCCCGCCGAACCTGTTCCCGCTGGCGTTCATTACGATCTCTGGACCGGTCCCGCTCCCATGAAGCCGTTCACCAAGAATCGCTTCCACTACAACTGGCACTGGATCTGGGATACCGGCAACGGCGACCTGGGCAACCAGGGCATCCACGAAGTCGATCTGTGCCGCTGGGGTCTCGGCGTCAAGCTGCCCACCAAGGTCACGGCACTCGGCGGGCACTTCCTCTTCGACGACGATCAGCAGACGCCTAACGCCATCAACGTCGCCTATGAGTTCGCCACGCCAGGCGCCAAGAAGAAGATGATGACTTTTGAGGTGCGCGGCTGGTCAACAAATCACGAAGCGGAGATCGGCACCAAAGCCTTTTCCAGCGGCGGCGTGCCCGATGCCGGTCTCAGAGCAGCCGCCGCCCCCGCTCCCCAAGCGAAGCCATCTCTCGGCCCCGCTTCAGGGAAGCCGTCCACCATTGGCAATCTGTACTACGGATCGAAAGGCTATCTGGCGATCTCGGATTACGACTCCTACAGATCGTTCCTCGGAGAGAACAACGAGCCCGGACCCGAAAAGCACGCGCCTGTGAAGTTCGAGCACTTCGCCAACTTCGTCGACTGTATGCGAAGCCGCATGACTGAGGATTTGCACGCGCCCATTCTCGAAGGCCACCTCTCCGCGACTTTGGTTCACTGGGCCAACGCCTCCTACCGCCTTGGCCGCACCCTCAATTTCGACCCTCAAACGGAACTAGCCATCAACGACAAAGAAGCTAACGAACTCCTGAAGGGAACATATCGAGCCCCCTACATCGTCCCCGAAAAGGTTTAAACCGGCTAACGGTTGCCCGACACAGATTCGCGTGGTTAATTGGTGTTTTGAAAAACGCTAACGCGTTTATGCTGGTTCGTTTACAAATGCGAGGTTCGGGGTTCACGACAGAGTAAAAACTGTTTTCTGATATTTATCGTTACTGAGTCCTTCGTTTTTTACGCGTCCGCTCCATCTCGCCTTGCTCAACGATGACCGATTACACAGTCAAGATCTCCTGGAATCGCAACGATCAATACTTCATCGATAATCGTTACAGCCGCGTTCATCTCTGGCAATTCGATGGAGGGATTGAGGTACCCGCCTCTTCTTCCCCTCATATCGTGCCTATCCCCTACTCTCAGCCCGCGGCTGTCGACCCAGAGGAGGCTTTTGTCGCCGCTCTTTCGAGCTGCCATCTTCTCAGCTTTCTTTACATCGCAGCAAAACAGAATGTTCGCGTCGACCATTACGCCGATACTGCGATTGGTCAAATGGAAAAGAATGCATCCGGTAGCCTTTGGATCGCTCGTGTGATCCTGCGCCCGATAGTCTACTTCTCCGGCGAAAATCTACCTACGGAGATGGAACATCAAGGCATGCATCGTGCCGCCCACGAGCAGTGCTTTATTGCAAATTCGGTCAAAACCGATGTCCAGTGTGAGTGTTCGATGAAGGACTCACCCAGGCACTGATTCCCAATTGACATCAGAGACTGCAGTCCTGGCTCTACCATTCACTTCTGTCCAATATGCTCCGCGCTCCGGGACCCCTGTTGATAGGAAGTTACAGCGCGATTTAACGCCAACAAAAGCGCATTCAGCTGCTCATGTGACTCTGCCTCTACCACGATGGCCGCTGTCGGCTTGCTAGTGTGCTCCCGAAATCTGATACCGGGTCTCGAGCTGTAATCTTTCCTTGGCCGGGGCGCCCACGTTTCAGCTTTCTGCGGCGGCGCTTTTCGACCGAACGCATAAAAGCGATATGCGCAGCTCCAACAACGGTAAGGCCACAGATTAACGGAGGCGCAAAACCAATCGGTTAAACCGTTTCGCCGGGAGCGGCGGGCTTTATTGCTGAGGCATCGTCTGCAGATCATCGGCCTACTCAGCTCTTCGGCTGGAGCGGCCAAAAGCATTAGCGCCGACGGCAAAAATAGGTGTTACTGGCTAATTTCAACTGTGGGGACAGCCGTGACACCTGTTCCGTGGATGCGCGCCATAATGAGACTGATCGTTGCTCCTACGCCTGTAGCCACTGTATTGATCAGCACATCCCGCAATGCAGGATCACGGTTGGGAGACAGCCTCTGTGCGAGTTCGCTGCACGTCCCCACTGCCAATCCGATTAGCAAGAAAAAGCCAATATTCTGGCAGCGGCGAGGAACCACATCCCACATCAGCATCGCCAGTACCGCAAACACCGTGATGTGTACGCTCTTCTCAAAACCAAAATGAACGACCGGATATAACGATCCGTCTGGATTTAAATGAATCAAGACTGTGCGCCAAAGCAGCGCAAAGAAATCTTCAGCCCAACGTCCCGCCTGTCCTGTGGAAGTGAAGAAAATCACACATATCCAGGCAAAAACCATCAGATGTCCGTGTGTTCTCTTGATATCGGTCAACATGAAATCCATTTGTCGGCAAACGAAGTTAAGGCCCGACCGGCGCCCCACCCCAATAGCTTTTAATCCTGCCAATTAAGTCCTTACCTCCTGCGATCCTCTGGTAAAGATTTATCTGCCCGAACTACTACCCTGTTGTAAGGCGGAGCGCGAAGTCTCATCGGCACGAGCCTCGCAGGTAGGGCGGACGCAAACTCACGTACTCGGATTGACTAAGGGCTCGCCCAGCAAATTCGCTCGCATGCTCTTGTACTGCTGACGGACCTGAAAATCCCCATAACAAAGCCTCCTGAGGATAGAGACCGGGCGCAAATACCAACTGGCCCAGGCAAGTGGGGTGTCTCCGTTCATATCTTTGACGTCAATGATCGCACCCGCACTGATGAGCAGATCGACGGTATCGTCGTCACCGAACGCAGCAGCACGATGCAGCGGAGTCTCTCCTTTGGTGCGACAATCGCGCATAAACCCTCCTGTTTCGACCGAGGGCTTTGTCGCAACATTCGGGTTCGCGCCCCCGGACAAGAGCACGCGTAGCACCCGGTCGTACACCAGCCGGTCTGTGTTGCATAGAGCTGCATGCAGCGGAGTTTCTCCCGTGTCGGCCAAAGGTTGATTGACGTTCGCGCCTTGCTCGAGAAGAAACTTACACAGCCGCCAATGTCCATGGAAGGAGGCGCCGTTCAGATCGAAGTTCTCCCCAAGCGCGTCGAGAGACTCACCACGTGAAAGCAGAAATCGCATGGCACTCACATCCCCGTAATAAGCGCAATGCTGAATGAGGGAAACGTCACCTCCATCCCGATGGTTTGCCGGACAGCTGCCTTCCAACAGATCGAACACCAAGTCTGTGCGTCCCTCTGCAAGTTCGGCGACAATACCGTTCAACTGTGAATCGGTCATCCAAATACCTCAAGAGGCTTGACCATCGTTCCCTGCCTGTTCTACGAGTTCGTATAATGACCGCTGCCAACCAACTGCTCCAACTCAATTTCTTCGAGAGTTGGATAGTCGGTGTAACCCTTCTCCGTTCCGCCGTAGAAAGTGGAGCGATCATAGGCATTTAATGGGCTCTTCAGTTGGAAACGCTTTGGAAGATCGGGATTGGCAATGAAAAGGCGTCCGAATGCGATCGCGTCAGCAAAACCGTTGGCGATTGCTCTATCAGCTGTATCGGCACTGTAGCCGCCGGCTGAAATAAACACCCCTTTAAAAGCTAGGCGAAACAGTTCCGCGGTGCCTGGCGCATCGCCGTTGATCGGTGCATCCGCTCCGGCATTACCGGCGCGAGGCTCAACCAGATGAACGTAGGCGATACCCCGATTTGATAGCTGCTGAAGAACATAGGTCAACAGGGCGATAGGGTCCGAATCGCCCATGTCCAAAAACTTTCCAAATGGCGACAGTCGGACACCTACGCGAGCTTTGCCCCACAGCTCGACACAGGTGTCCACGACCTCCAGCAGCAGACGCGCTCGATTCTCCACCGAGCCGCCGTACTCATCCGTACGCTGGTTCGACTTGTTCTCGAGAAACTGATCGAGGAGATATCCGTTGGCGCTGTGTATCTCGACTCCGTCAAATCCAGCCAATCTCGCGTTTTGTGCAGCCCGTTGATATTCGGCCACCACGCTTGGGATCTCTGTGAGACCGAGGGCGCGAGGCGTTTCATAGGGCGCTTGTCGAAAGTCTGCCGTCAAGGCTTTCGATCCATCCTGAGGCGCAATGGCGGAAGGAGCAATCGCCAAAGCACCATTCGGGTGCAGGGAACTATGCGCCATGCGCCCTGTATGCCAAAGCTGAAGGAAGATGTAACCGCCCTTTGCGTGAACGGCGCTGGTCGTTAGCTTCCAACCTTCAACCTGCTCCGGCGTGTGGATGCGGGGTGCAGCCGGGTATCCTTTGCCCAAAAGCGAGATCTGGGTCGCTTCACTGATGAGCAGACCACCTTGCGAGGCACGTTGCCGATAATAGGTCGCGTTCAAAGCATTGGGAACATCTCCCGGCTGGGTTGAGCGCATGCGCGTTAGCGGAGCCAATACAACTCTATGAGACAGTTCGAGATCGCCAATGCGCAGCGGAGAGAATAAATGCGAAAAATCACTCACAAGTGAACAGATGCGGCCGCGGGTGAATGCGTCGCACCCATGGGTCGATCTTCCGAGGCTGAGAATGCGGTCTTATACAGCTTGGCGACTCTTAGCGATGCAGTTTCAAACGTGCCGGCGGATGCCTCATTGAAAGCCATTCTCGCTATCGCGCCGAACTAAATTGGTCCGCTGGAAAGGCTGGGGTACTAGGCCCAGCTGAACCCACTCTTAGTAAGCGGAATCTCGCGAATGCGCTTACCGCTCGCAGCAAAGATCGCATTGCATACGGCAGGCAAGACTGGAGGAAGCGCAGGTTCACCGAGGCCCGTAGGTGGATGGTCACTTTTCAGGAAATGCACTTCGATCTGCGGTGCTTGACGCAGCCGGACAAGTGGGTGCTGGTTGTAATTAGACTGCACGACTCGGCCGCCTTCAAGCGTGATTTCTTGCGCCATGAGTTCACTCAGGCCATCAATGACGCCGCCCTGTACCTGTGCTTCTGCGCCGCTCGGATTGATGATTTGGCTTCCAATGTCACCGCAAACCCAAACTTTGTTGACCTTCAGCTTATTGCCAGCAGTGACAGTCACCTCGGCCACATGCGCGAAATAACCTTGAAAGCTGTAGTGGAAAGCTACACCCATAGCCGTTCCTTTAGGCAGAACGCGCTTACTCCAGCCTGACTTTTCGGCGACCAACTGAAGAACCCCGCGCATACGCTCCACATCGTATGCCTGCCGATCCCGATCCGACGGTTTCGGGGCCGGTTCGTTCTCGACCTTGGGCTTGGCCGCTTCTTTGACGAGTTTGTGTCCGGGCTCACCGAGCAGAGCGAGGCGGAACTCGACAGGATCTTTCTGGGCGGTGTGAGCCATCTCGTCAATGAACGACTGCATGACGAAGGCTTGTGAATTGGCGCCAGGAGCCCGAAGTGCGCCAGTCTTCAGTGCGAGCGGCATGACCGATGCGTGCATGGCAAAGTTCGGAACAAAGCCCGCAGGAAATTCGCCTTCCTGTATACCAGCGGCTGGCGAGAATTGATTGCCCTCTCCGTAGCTGACGAAGTGATTACTCCAGGCGACGAGCTTGCCGGAGTCATCAACAGCCCCTTTCAAGAAATGGAAGCCTCCAGGACGGTAGTAGTCGTGGGCCATATCATCTTCACGTGTCCACAGAAGCTTGACGGGCGCGCCGACCTTTTGAGCGATGGCCGAAACCTCCAACATGTAGTCGTTGTAGAGACCGCGCCCGAACGAACCGCCAGCACGCAACAGGTGAATGGTGATGTCGGATTCCTTAACGCCCAGAGTCTTTGAGACAAGATCGCGACCGCGTGCAGGCAACTGGCTGGTAGTCCAGATTTCCAGTTTGCCGTCCTGAAAATGGGCGCTGCAGTTGCGAGGTTCAAGGGGAGCATGCGAGATGAACGGATAAGAATACGCAGCTTCGACAACCTTGGAATTGTTCTTAAAGGCATCCTCCACGTTGCCATCGTTCTTCAAGGTGCGTGCGGGTTTTTGGGTGGAGAGTTCCTGGGCCCGCTTCGCGAAACCGGCACCGCTCTGATTGGCTGCGGTGCCTTCATCCCACTTCACAGTCAGCTTCTTACGAGCCGACTGCGCTGCCCACCAGGTGTCGGCAACGATGGCAACGCCTGGCTCCAGACCCGGTTCGGCCTCAGTGAGGGGAGCAACCTTGACCGTGCCCTCGAGAACAAATGCGTGACGAACTCCGGGGAGCTTCTTGATCTCGTCCAGATTGGCGCTGATTACTTTACCGCCGAAAACCGGGCACTTGTGATAAACGGCAAAGAGCATCCCAGGAGTGGTGAAGTCAATTCCAAAGATCGGTTTCCCGGCAATTACGTCGGGAACGTCTACGCTGAGAGTTCGCTGTCCGATGATTTTGAAATCTTTGGCCTCCTTCAGCTTCAAAGACTTCAAATCGGGAGGCGGCAAGGCGGCGGCTTTTGCAGCCAGTTCTCCATACCCGAGCGAACGATCAGTCGACCGCTGGTGCACGCGGCCATTTTGGGTGTAGCAATCTGATTCGGGAACACCCCACGTCTGTGCCGCTGCGGTAATCAGCATTTGACGGCCGGCCGCGCCCATTTGACGCATGGGGATCCAATTGTTCGAAGCGGCGCGACTGCCTCCGGTGGTCTGCATCCCATATTTGGAGTCGAGGTCTGCCTGTTCCACCTTGACGGTTTTCCAATCGACATCGAGCTCTTCGGCGATGAGCATGGGGAGCATTGTCTTGATGCCTTGACCGATTTCGGGATTTCTACTGAGGAGGGTAACGGCGCCATCAGAGCTGATCCGAATGAACACATTGGGAGAGAGTGGCGGTCCTTGTTGCGGTTGCTGCGCGGAGATCGTGGGGAGGAAGGATCTCCCGATCAGCATTCCTCCGCCAGTTATGGCCGTGACCTGAAGGAAAGAGCGTCGGCTTACGCGCATGTTACAGACCCGCCTTGCTGGTGACTGGATGGTCGATTATGTCAGTAGATCCCATCGAGGCTGCCTGCTGAGCAGCGGCTTTATGAATAGCCTGCCTGATGCGGAGATAAGTTCCGCAGCGACACAGGTTGCCGTTCATCGCTGCATCAATGTCGGTGTCGGTTGGCTTCGGGTGTTTGGCCAGCAGGGCAGCTGCAGACATAATCTGACCAGTTTGGCAGTAACCGCACTGCGGCACATCGATCTCGCGCCACGCTTGCTGAACGGGATGTGAGCCGTCGTGCGATAGCCCCTCAATAGTGGTAATCTTTTGACCGGCAGCATTGGACACAGGCAACGTGCAAGAACGCGTAGCCACGCCGCCTACGTGTACAGTGCAGGCGCCGCACTGGCCGATGCCGCAGCCATATTTTGTGCCATGAAGGTTCAGAGAGTCGCGGATTACCCAGAGGAGCGGAGTATCGGCGGGGACATCGACGGCCATAGACCGTCCGTTCACCGTAAGCTGGATTGCCATAATTGCCTGTATTCAAGATTAGCCGACGCTTTTGCGAGGGCAAGGGAAAAATAAGTATAAGCAGTGAAGAGGATGGCGAAAGACTCTGCTTGTCAGTCCACGGCCACTTTCTCTAGATTGTGGTGCACGGCGACTTTAGCGAAGTCTCTGAGTTGGGCGGCCTGCCACGAGTCATCCTGCTTCAGTTCCTGTGACATGAGAAAAGCGACACGAGGTGCAATGGATGTTGCGGCCTTGGCGTTGAGAAACAGCGTGCGAGTTCGTCTCGACAGGACGTCGTCAACAGTGCGTGCCATTTCGTTGCGGACAGCCCAGATAACTTGGGCCGCGACGTA
>CAXTMN010000124.1:10253-14052 GCA_964245395.1 uncultured Bryobacteraceae bacterium | reverse complement strand
CATGATGACGGGGAGGTCGCGGGTCTGCGGGCGGCGCCTGATCTGCCGGCAGACGCGATCTACACAAGAACGCGCACCCAGCTCGATGCGGCCGCACGGAAGCCCTATAGCATCCTGCGAAGCGATCACGTAGATAGCCATCGAAAACTCTTTCGACGAGTCGCACTCGATTTGGGCCGGAGCGCCGCCGCTGATCTCCCCACAGACGAACGCCTTTCGTCTTTCCAGACAAATGAAGAAGACCAGCAATTGGTCGCCTTGTACTTCCAATATGGCCGCTATCTCCTGATTGCAAGTTCACGCCCTGGCGCCCAGCCAGCCAACCTGCAAGGTATCTGGAATAACGAAGTCCGTCCACCCTGGAGCAGTAACTGGACCGCCAATATCAATATCCAGATGAATTACTGGCCGGCCGAGACGTGTAATCTGAGTGAGTGTCATCATCCGCTCTTTAACTTAGTCGAGGGAATTTCCCAAACTGGACAAGTAACAGCCGCCGTAAACTACAAAGCGCATGGCTGGGTTTCCCATCACAACATCGACTTGTGGCGTCAGTCCGCACCGGTCGGTGATTACGGGAAAGGCGATCCCACGTGGGCTAACTGGCAGATGAGCGGTCCCTGGTTATGTGCGCATCTTTGGGATCACTATCGCTTTACCCACGACCTGGCCTTCTTACGAAAGACTGCATACCCGCTTATGAAAGGCTCAGCGGAGTTTTGCCTCGACTGGCTGATTGATGACGGCAGCGGCCATCTAACTACCTGCCCTTCCTTCTCGACCGAGAATCAATTCAAAGCGCCTGGCGATGGTTCTGCATCCACTAGCGCCGGCTGCACCATGGACATTGCGCTGCTTCGAGAATTGTTCCGTAATTGTAGCGAGGCTTCTAAAATCCTTGATCTCGATCAGGAGTTTCGTGCCAAACTCGATAGGACGCGATCCTTGTTGCCTCCTTACAAAATCGGTAGGTATGGTCAATTACAGGAGTGGTCAAAGGACTTTGAAGAGCCCATCCCCGGACAGCGACACATGTCCCACCTCTACCCGCTTTACCCTGGCACAGAGTTCACTTCCAGAAACATGCCTGAATTCTGGAAGGCATCACAAGTCTCTCTTGAGCGGAGACTCGCTGCTGGCGGCGGCTATACGGGATGGAGCCGCGCTTGGGTTATCTGCCTTTGGGCCCGTCTTGAAAACGGCGACAAGGCTCATGAATCAGTGTGTCATCTCCTTCAACACAGCACCGGTCCAAATCTTTGGGACACTCATCCTGCCGGTAACGGCTGGATCTTTCAGGTTGACGGGAACTTCGGCGGCGCTGCCGGTATCGCCGAGATGCTCCTCCAGAGTCACTCTGGCGAAATCCACTTGCTGCCCGCGCTCCCGAAGGCATGGCCGGCCGGTTCTGTCCGAGGTCTGAAAGCCCGCGGTGGGGTGGCCACAGACATTGCCTGGGCCGATCACAAGGTCACGAACGCAACGTTGCGGCCCGGCTTCAATGCTGAAGTTCGCCTCCGAGTGCCCAACGGGCAACAACTATTAAACGCCTCGGCCGATAACAAAAACCCTACGCCGAAAGCAAGTGATGGCACTTATGCCTTGCATTTATCGGCTGACGAAACCTATCACTTACAATTCGCCTGAGTAAATTGCTTGGTCTTCGATTCGCATCCATCACATCTAACTAGGCTGATGGAATCGAAAACACAATCAAGTGATGTTCGCCGGGGAGCGACCGACCCGCTTTTGGCAGAAGATGAACGGCTAATGCGCCTGGCCATTGAACAGGCGCGCCTTGGTGATATCACTCCAGGCGCTGGCGAGGTCGGCTGTGTTATCACCAGGAACGGACAGGTTGTCGCACAAGGCCACAACGAAGCTCATCTGCGCAATGATCCCACCGCCCATGCCGAAATGGTCGTCCTCCGTCGGCTTGGTGAACACTTGAAAGCCATTGACTTCTCCGGTTACACGCTATACGTCACTCTTCAACCGTGCAGCATGTGCGCCGCCGCTTGCGTTTGGGCACACATCAGCCGCATCGTTTTTGGTTCAACACGAGCTGATGTCCATTCCATGTACTTCGATGCAAAACATATCAATGCAACTCAGTTGATTCAGGACGCCTATCAAAACGACATTGAGATCCTCGGGGGTGTTCTGGCCGAAGAATGTTCGCAGTTTTATTACAAGCCCCACGATCAGCCGCCCATGGAAGAACAGGAGAACCAATAGTGAATCTGTCCATCAACGGCCTTTTTGAAACTTCTCTGTATGTCGCCGATCTAGACCGGTCACTCGACTTCTACAAGCGCGTCTTCGACTTTCGTCCCATTCATCGCGAAGGCGATCGTCTTCAGGCGCTGAGCATCTCTGGCCTGCAGGTCTTACTGCTCTTCCGTATCGGAGCATCCCGGCAACCAACCGAAACTAAAGAGGGGAGCATCCCGCCCCATGATGGACACGGTAACCTTCATCTGGCGTTCGCTATCTCAGCCGATCAACTGCAACCCTGGCGCGATCGTCTGACAGCCAACAGCATCGTAATCGAGAGCGAGGTCCATTGCGGCGGTGACAGTCTTTATTTCCGCGATCCCGACGGACACCTCGTCGAGTTGATCACACCCGGTTGCTGGTCGATTTACTAACTGAGCGATTCGGTGTGCAGCACCGTTTCCACCAGAGTCTCGGGATCGAACTGAAAGTAACTTGCCTGCGCAGATTGACCGTCGAGATCCAGCAAAACATAGCCATGCTGCAGTAGCTTCTCGTCTTGATCGGGTGAGAGTGCTACCTTTTCGATCGGCACTTCTGCCGACAAGGGTGTTTCAAGCTCTCTAGCCGTAATGGGAAAACCGCCAAACCCGATGCAGCGGGCGAGTACCTGCTGATAGCGCTCGTAAATGACCAAGTTGTGTTCGTGACCCCAGAACCAGGCAGTTACCTTCGGCAGAACATCCGAGAGCTGCCCGAGTAACAGCTGATTCGTCGAACTGTCTCCAATCATTTCGAAATGGCTGAACAGCTGATGATGAGACAGCAACACAGTCTTTCGGCTACCCGCGTTGCTTACCTTGTCACGAATCCACTCCGCCTCAGCCGGTTCAAGCGAGGTAGGCATTGGAGTGCTGACCGGATCAGAATTATGCAGGCCTGTGTCCATCGCGAGGAACTGCCAATCCTTATTTCGCAGGCAAAAGTAACTCGCGGGCTGGCCCAACATGTCGATCGCCGTGTAATAAGCCTGCCCGCCAGAGTACATGTCATGATTACCTGACAGGGTAAACGTGGCCGGCGTCGTAGGCCCACTTGGCTTTTCTCCCCAACTTACTTTCTCGATTCCAAAGGTCTGCTGCCAGATCTTATAAAAATAGTTTTGATACTCGTGTTCGGTACCTGAATAATAAACGTCCCCTAGATGAATCACCACGTCCGGTTTTTTGCCCCCGATCTGTCTCAACAGGAGCCGTGCCGCGTCGTCCCCCGTGCCCCAATCCGAGAGTAGAGCAATTCTGCACTGCGCGGGTAACTGATTCTCGATCACGAAGTCGGACATTTGGGCATACCTCCGGTAAGGAATCTTAGTATCGGTAATCCTGTGCAGTAGGTAAATGGCGGCAACTTCCGCCCACCGCGGATCACACGGTCCGAATGTTGCATCCAGCTGATCGGCTAAATACTTGGCTTCACGCTCATCGCCGCGTAGCTTGGCCAAGCCAAGGCGAAACGCAATATTCGCGCAGTACTTTACGGTAGTCGCAAAATCTGTTTTTCCATGATTCAAGATTGGTGGAGC
>CAXTMN010000124.1:0-10243 GCA_964245395.1 uncultured Bryobacteraceae bacterium | reverse complement strand
TCACAATGCACCTGTTCAGCTAAGGCCTGTCCAGCCCCCACCAGCGCATGCTCAGAGCTTGCTCTCCGAACAGCAACGGGGTGATCCGGTTGTTGAGCGAGAAGCGACGCGTGCGAGCGGGAAACAACCTGGTCGACTGCCGATTGCCATATCGACAAGTCTCGATTACGAAACTGTTTCATCTGAACCTTGCATAACTCGCTCCAGATTGCCACAGACCTGCCAAGGCGTTTTCAGTGGGACCCCTTCGCTGGTCTGATTTCCGTCACCGAGTCAGCAGGAATTGCATCCACTTACGAATAGATCAGTTGAGGATAACTGCAAAAATGAGTTTGAAAGATACTGTGAGCAACGCGCTTGGGTTTGATGCGGGCGAAGTTGGCAAGAAGGTTCGCTACGGCATCGTAGCGCTTGGAGACATTGCACAGGAGGCCATGATGCCCGGCTTCAAGCATACCGGCAATTCTGAAATTACCGCGTTTGTCACCGGCGACTCCGAAAAGGCTAAGGAACTCTCCGAAAAGTATGAGGTCCGCCATACGTACACGTACGAACAGTTCGAACAATTGCTCCACTCTGGAACGATCGACGCCATTTACCTCGCAACGCCCAACTGGCGTCATGCAGAGTTCGCCGTTCCTGCCTTGAAAGCCGGTATTCACGTGCTTCTGGAAAAGCCCATGGAAGTCAATGAAGCAAAGTGCCAAGAAATCCTGGAAGCTGCCAGATCATCGACCGCAAAGCTGATGGTCGCTTACCGCCTCCACTTTGAACCTGCAACACTCTCCGCCATCGAGCGCGTTCGCTCTGGAGTACTGGGCCAGGTGCATACGTTTACCTCCACGTTCGCTCAGAATGTCGATCCCAAGAATCACCGCGGCGAGAACGGTTGGTTGACATGTCCCGTTCTCGACATGGGCCCTTACCCTGTAAATGCCGTGCGTAATTTGTTCGAGAGCGAACCCATCGAGGTAATTGCTTTCGCTACTCGGCATCCCGAGTCAGGCTTGGGAGACTTCGACGACACTGTTGCCGTCACACTTCGTTTCCCGGATAATCGTCTGGCACAGTTCGTCGTGTCTTACTATGGCAACGCTATCAACGCCTACACAGTTGTCGGTACAAAAGGAGATCTGGAAGTCAATCCCGGCTACATATATGGCAAATCACTGGAGCACTATCTCACGCTCGGGGAAAGTCAGAAGCACAAAAGCTTCAAGAACACAGATCACTTTGGAGGGGAGCTACGATACTTTTCCGAGTGCATCCTGAACGGCCATGATCCTGAACCTGACGCCGAAGAAGGTTATGCGGATGTCAGGGTGATCGACGCCATCCACCGCGCTCTTGAAAACGGTACCCGGCAAGTTCTGGATACGTTTACCCGGTCAAAACGGATCAATCTCTCCCAGGTTCAAAAATTGTCTGCTGCGAAAGCGCCTGATCTCGTGAATACGTCGAATCCGGGACTGGGCAAAGAAAAAGTCCCGAAGAACTAGACTCGACAAAGCCCTAAAACCGAAATTGCGAGGAAGCTCCCCTTCTGGAGAGCCCCTCGCAATTGAGTCATTGACTCTGGGCCGATCTGAATTCGATGTCTTAGGCGACGGCTACTTGTTCAGCTTGGAGACCCTTGGGCCCATTCTTCACGACGAACGACACGCGCGCCCCTTCGTCGAGGCTCCGATATCCGGCTGACTCAATCGCGGAGAAGTGTACGAATACGTCTTCGCCATTCTCTCGTGCGATAAATCCAAAGCCCTTCGAAGCGTTGAACCACTTAACAGTTCCAATTTCTTTCATTGTTTCTCTCTTTCTTGCAACACAAAACCTAACAATCAATTGAGGGAATTCGAGATCTGCTTACCATGAGGGATGGGCCGTACCGAGTGGGTTCAAGTGACAGGAAGGTATCTAGTGCTTTTTAAACAATAACCGGACCCGACGCTTTTGTCAATAAAGTCGCAACGGTCAAAAGGCGGATCTATATCCTTTTTGCGATCCGTCACTGATAAAATCCGCTCATGAATCTTCTCCGACTCTTACTCCTCGCCGTCGCTGCTACAGGGTTAGCGCTGCCCCAGAGTACCCATTCTTCCACTGCGCCGGGTAGTACCCGGTCAACTGCCTCGACAACCGCCAACTCTACCGCCAGCACCGGCAAAAAGTCAGGTCTCGTTGATATCAATAGTGCGACGGCCGATCAGTTAGACGCACTTCCTGGAATTGGTCCGGCCTTTGCTCAGAAGATCATTAGCGGTCGACCCTATCGCGCAAAGACGGACCTGATTACTAAGAAGATCATCCCGCAATCTACCTACGACAAAATCAAGACCCAAGTGACCGCCCACCAGGTCAAGTAAGAGGCTGATTCAGCCTCTTGACTCTAATGTAGAATCGGATAAATCGGATCTAAAGAGAAAAACTGGCCGATTCCTTTCAATGCCCGGCGCAGAATGATCATATAAGTAGCCTTTGTAACGGAGTTTTTCAGTGAACCTATCTAGTAGGATTCACGCTCGACTTTTCTCTCTAAAATCTACGCATCGGCCTTAACTCCGAAAATCCGTTCCGCATAAATGCGGCTCAACCGCAGGTCTTCTGGCAAAGGACGAGTGATCCTTGTCGCTGCGCGGTAAGCCAACTCCACCACGATCAGTGGTGCAAGACCATTCTGCTTCAAATACTCAGCAACGCTACGATAATCGATGTCACTGTCCTCCAGATCTTCCAGCCACACCTTGTTTCTCGCGCTGCGTACGTGAATCTCTCGCAGCCTCTGTCCCACTTCCTTCAGAAAGGCAATCGCCTGAAATCCGCCCTCATACGCCCAATCGACGTCCACGCACATAGAGACGTATTCAGGATCCGTGTGCTGCAGAATATGCCGCCACTCCCTTGCGTTCTCCGTTAGCTGAGGCGTATGGTGGTGCACGCGCAACTCAAATCCATGCTGCGTCAGACTCCGGCCCATACGATTCAGCGAGTCGGCTTGTACTCTCAGTTCGGCATCCGTTTTCGAAACATCGCCGGGCTTAGGATCCGGATTGTTCACGATTGCCTTACAACCAAACGGAACGCACAGGCTTCCCACCTCCAGAGCCGTTGCAATTGTCCGGTCCGCTCCTGTCCGTTCGTGTAGAGATCCACCTACGTATAAAGAAGGCATGCGCAAACCCTCGGAGCGAATCAGATCCAGGACTCTTTCTCGCATCTCCTTCGCAAAGAAAGCTGGACTTAGTTCGATATTCCTGAATCCCGCAGCCCGAGCCATCGGCAACAGCTGCCCGATCACCTTTTCGAGTGATTGCTTTACGCTTTGGGCATACTGCTGAAAGATGTATCCTTCTACAGCCAGGGAGGACTTAAGCAACCCCGCCGAACACACACTTGCGGCAGTTGCTGCCATTAGAAGCTCACGCCTGGTCATCCCGAGGGATTATCTCAATAGAAGATCCAGGAGCATACAATACCTGCTGTAGCAATGCTCACCGCCACCAAAGATCTCATCCTTCCCAGCACGACAACGGGATCGTTCCCTCGCCCCAGATGGTTCGACGTTAGTATGTGGGGCAAGCCTCTCGACACCTGCATGCTCGACATTCGCTTTCGGGAGAAGTTTCAGGACGCTCTGGCTACCGTGATCAACGATCAGGAACGTGCCGGCCTCGACATCCTCACTCACGGTGATTTCCACCTCGACGAAGATATGGGTGGCCGCTCTTGGCACCACTATCCCATCCAGCGTTGGGCCGGGTTCGAAGGCGATTACTTGCAGCCCGAGGAATCCACTGCCCCTTGGCTCCATTACCCGCCCGGTACGCTTCTTAACGAAATCTACACCGGGTGGCGATGGCCGCACGTAGTCGGGAAAATCGAGAGCCGCCCTTTGGACTACCCGAAAATCTGGCATATGGCCCAAATGCGCACCGCTAAGCCGATTAAGTTCGGCACTTGTTGCTCGCAGGTCATGGCCCTCTTTCTCGACATTCACACCGACCAATACAAAGACAAGCGCCAAGTCGTCTGGGATATGGCCGAAGCCATGAACAAGGAGTTACTAGCCTTGCGCGACGCCGGCTGCCGTTGCATTCAGATTGAAGAACCCACTTTCCACTTCATGGCAAACACCTACGGAAAAAATCACTCCGAGGTCAAATTTATGATCGAGGCGTTCAATCGGGAAGTGCAAGGACTCGACGACGTCGAACTCTGGATTCATACTTGTTGGGGCAATCCCAACATGCAGCGCGTCATGGAAGACACCAGTTACGCCAACTCCATCGAGATTTATCTCGAACAATGCCGCGGCGATGTCTGGACTCTTGAAATGAAAGATCGGGGCCAAAAAGATCTCGAACTCTTCGCTCCCTTCCGCAACGACCTGAAAAAGAAAATTGCTATCGGAGCAGTCAGTCACCGCGTGCTTCAGGCCGACCGGCCCGAAGAAGTCGCTCAACAAATTCGCAATGCTCTCCAATACATCCCCGCCGAGCAGCTTATCGTTTCGAGCGACTGCGGCTTCGGGCGTCAAGGCTGCAACCGCGAAATCGCCTTCTATAAAGCAACTGCCATCGCGCAAGGCTGTCAGATCGTCCGCAAGGAATTGGGTATTCCTGAAACCAGCATTCCCGCTGCAGATCCCGCCTTGCAAACCGACCTGATTCCCGGCCGGCGGCAGTAAACAGCCAGACTCCTGAGATCACGAAAGACCTTGCACCCGTGTTCCTCACAGTCGCGCCGTAAGTCGTCTGACGCTCTTCCTATCGAATAAGACATTCCAGCCCAGATCCGGTTTCCACGTCTCGATCTCGCCTAAATGTCGTCTGGTCCTACAATATTTCACTTGCTGGCCCGTCTACCTAAGTGGATGGAAGACGTGCTGAGCAACGACGGAGTCACCGCTGACCAGAATCGGCGCATATCCGAGGTTGTTGCTCGGGAACAAGCTCGACTCCGTAGATTTATTCGCCAGCGCGTCCCTGACGAAGTTGATGCGGAGGACGTTTTTCAGGAAGTTTTTTATGAACTGGTTGACGCTTACCGGCTGATGAAACCGGTGGAGCAAGTCGGGGCTTGGCTGTTTCGCATAGCCCGCAATCGGATTATCGACCTGTTTCGGAACAAGCGTCCGGCCGTTTTAGGGAACGACTTCGTGCTTGCGACCGAAGACGGTGAGCCGCACCAATGGGAAGACTTGCTCCCGTCACCCGAGGCCGGGCCCGAAGCCGCTTACGCCCGCAGCATCTTGTTAGAAGAACTCGATGCTGCACTTGAGGATCTGCCGAAAGAGCAGCGCGATATTTTTATCGCCCATGAAGTAGAAGGCCAAAGCTTCAAAGACTTCAGTGAAGCAACGGGCGTCAGCGTCAACACGCTGCTCTCCCGAAAACGATATGCCGTGCTGCAATTGCGGCGTCGATTGCAAGCCATCCACAACGAGTTTGGAAGAGATTGAACAATCGGAGTAAGACATGAAAAGGAATCGTTTTCTGAAAGTTCTCAAATTTGCAGCGTTCGCGATCGCCGGTGTGGCTGCCGCCGGCTTCCTGGTAATGAGCCTCTGGAACGTTCTCATACCTGGCATCTTTGCCGTCCGAGCGATCAACTTCTGGCAGGCGCTAGGGCTTCTCATTCTAAGCCGAATCTTGTTCGGAGGTTTTCGCCCATATGGTCGTGGAAGTGGTTCACATTGGCGTCGGCGCATGCGGGAGCGGTGGGAGCAGATGACCCCGGAAGAGCGCGAGAAGTTTAAGGAGGGAATGCGCCGCGGTTGCGGTAACCGCCAACGCGAAGACCTGCCAGGCAGCCAACCGGTAGCCCACGCATGACCTCCATCAACTTTGTCAAGGCCGAGTTGGCCGCTGCCATTGATCGAGGCGTACGCCAATGCGTGGTGATCGGTTCGTCGTCTTCCGAAACCTTGAACTCGGTTCCAGAGCAGCCTTTACAGGTGTTTGCGGTAGATGAAGAGCAACAGGCAGATTTGCCGGCCACTTTTGTTCCCACACAGTTCGCGTACGAAGCGCTTGGCGTCGCCCTGGAGAAATCGGAGTTCGATAAGTTGAAAGCGACTCTGTTCATTTGGCTCGGCACTGCAGGATACTCCACCGTCGATGCCGTGATGGCTAGTCTTGCCTTTGTTGCTTCACTGCCTGGAGGAAGCGGCGTGGTGTTCGATTATGCAGTGGAGCGCATCTCCTCTGGATTGCTGAATCACACTGCCTTAGATGCGCTCGCTAGTCGTATATCGTTGGCCAGCGGTAACGTTAAGTACCTTATTAGACCGCAAGCTGTAACCGCGATGCTCCGCGGTCTCGGCTTTCGGAAGGTCTTGGACCTTGTTCAAGAAGGACCAGCAATCGGCGTCGAACGCATCGTTAGTGCGATAGTCTAACTCCCCGGCAATTTTTGCTACCAGCCGCGGCTTCACTAGTGGCATGTCGCACAGACAACGTTACTGCGAATGCGGCAGGTCGCAATCGGAATAATTCCACTGGATCTGCCCAGGGCGCTCTATGATGCGGCCCGATTGATGTTTTCGATGGCGTTTTGAAACAAGTCTTCGTCCACGAACGCTTCACGATGATCGCAGCACCCGTCCAATGTAACGTTGATGAAATACCGAATGGGTCGCATTGCGCAAGAGTACCTCTGATGGGGAAGATTGGCAACGTTAGACCGGTTCAGCCCTAGGAGCCATTTCCACCGGATCGGCTTATCGTTTGCCGAGTAGGCGTTGATATAGCGGCGAAGCTTGCGGGCCAGATCCTTTACGCTGGTAAAGATTCCGCGAGCAATCACGTCGCGCTCGACCTTGGAAGCCAGATCTCGACTTCAGCCAAGACGAATACGTTGGCCTGAAGTGGAAATGCACGTTCGGATGCGTCGCCAGAAGATCGCGAACCACGTGCAAAAAATATGGTCCGTGAGCACTTAGGCAGGAATCGGGCGCTCGATCCCGATGCCGCGGTATCAGGAGTAAGGCCTTCTGTTGCTTTCCCACTGGAATCGTGTCATCCTTCCTGTAGGAAACCCAAAGCGAGATGAAAGAGAAAACGGATGTCCTGCAGGGCACGCTGGCGTTGATGGCGCTGAAGACTCTCGACGTGCTTGGACCGCTGCACGGCTATGGCGTCGCTCGGCGTATCGAGCAGATTAGCGGCGACCTTCTCACCGTCAATCAAGGCACGCTCTATCCCGTGCTGCTCAAACTCGAGCAGGAGGGCTCTATCGCCTCTGCATGGGGCGCCTCCGAAAACAACCGCAAAGCGCGCTTCTATCAGCTGACGCGCGACGGTCGCAAACGATTGCAGGCCGAGACACGAGGCTGGGAACAAACGGCCGCCATTATCGGGCGCTTCTTTGCTGCAAAATCGGAAGACTTTCAATGAGAGCCTTGCGGCGCTTCCTGAGCCGGATGACTTCCTGGACGAGACGTCAGCAGGACGAAGAGCGCTTGCAGGCAGAGATTCTAAATCATCTTGCTCTGCAAATTGACGCGAACGTCCAGGCCGGTTTATCGCCCGTCGAAGCGCGACGCGAAGCCGTGCTGAAGTTCGGAGCGGTGGAAGCAATCAGGGAAGACTATCGAGATCAAAGAGGACTACCGATTATGGAAACACTGATACAAGATACTCGCCACGCGCTGCGAGCTTTGCGAAAGGCTCCAGCATTCGCCATCACTGCGATCTTGACGCTCGCATTAGGTATCGGCGCGACCACTTCTATCTTTAGTTTGGTACACGCTGTCTTATTGAACTCGCTAGCGGTATCGAATCCTCACGACCTCTACCGCTTGGGCAAACAACCGCATTGCTGCGTTTGGGGCGGTTATATCCAAGACCAAGAGTTTTCCATCGTCTCTTACGATCTATATAAATACTTCCGCGACAACACCAACGGCTTTGCAGAACTGGCTGCCTTCCAAGCGGGCCAATTGCTTTTGGGGATCCAGCGCTCGGGTAAATCGGAGGTAGCGCAAAGCTTTCCTGGCGAGTTTGTGTCCGGCAATTACTTCAGCATGTTCGGCATCAAAGCATATGCTGGACGCGCCCTCACTTCAAGCGATGATCAACCCGGTGCTCCTGCGACCGCGGTAATGAGCTACCGCTTGTGGCAGCAAGAGTATGGCTCGGACCCGTCGGTCGTTGGCAGCATTTTTAATCTGGATAAGAAGCCCTTTACGGTTGTCGGAATCACCCCGCCCGGCTTCTTCGGCGACACTCTGCGTTCCGCACCGCCCGATTTCTTTTTGCCGCTTTCCATCGAACCGTTAGTGCAGGGCGAGAATTCTAGGCTACACCGACCCAGTGATCACTGGTTGGACTTGATCGGCCGCATTAGACCCGGCGCTACTCCCGTATCCATTCAGGGACAAATGCAAGTAGAACTGAAGGGGTGGCTGCGGTCCCACTGGGGAGAAATGGATAGTGTCGAGCGAGCGAATTTTTCCAGACAAACCCTCTACCTGAGCCCCGGAGGCGCTGGAATTACCAGCATGCGCGCTCGCTATGAGCACTGGCTTCAGATCCTGATGATGGTTTCCGGATTTGTGCTATTGATTGTCTGCGCCAACGTGGCCAATCTCATGCTGGTTCGCGGCATGGAGCGGCGTCAGCAGACATCCTTGAGCGTCGCACTCGGAGCGCGGGCGTCGCGCCTTGTGAAGCAGGCCCTGACTGAAAGCATTCTCCTGTCACTTCTAGGTGGCTTGGCGGCTCTGGCGGTTGCCTTTGTTGGCACGCGCCTGATCCTCCATTTCGCCTTCCCTCCAGCTGCGGGCTTTGCCAGCATACCCATCAGTGCCTCCCCCTCCCTCCCAGTGCTGGGTTTCACCTTCGCTGTCTCGCTAGTTACTGGAGTGGGCTTCGGCATTGCGCCCGCCTGGATGGCCACCAGGGTCGATCCCATCGAAGCGCTTCGCGGAGCCAATCGCTCCACCACCCAGGCGGGATCGCTTCCGCGCAAAACACTGGTGGTGTTTCAAGCCGCGCTCTCACTTGTCTTACTCTCCGCCTCCGGGCTGCTCACTGGCGCTCTGCATCACCTCGAGAATCAAAACTTCGGTTTCGATCAGAACCGTCGCACCATCGTGAACATTGATCCGCAGCTTGCCAACTACCGGGCAGAGCAACTTACACCGCTTTACCGCCGCATCCATGATTCACTATCAGATCTTCCGGGTGTCTCTTCCGTGGCTCTCTGCATATACTCGCCCCTGAACGGCAGTAATTGGAACGACAGCATTTATGTAGATGGACATCCAGCTCCCGGTCCCAGGGACTTTCCAATTTCTTCCTGGGATCGAGTCACGGCCGGATACTTCGACGCCATCGGTAATCCGATCGTCAAGGGCCGTGGTATTTCCGAGCAGGATACGACCACTTCGCGGCATGTAGCAGTCATCAATGAGGCTTTCGCCCGTAAGTTTTTTAAAGATGAAGATCCCCTTGGAAAGCACTTCGGCCGGTCCGAGATTGCCGCTTCCAGGCTTTACGAAATTGTTGGCATAGCCAAAGACGCGCGATATTTGACACAAGACCTCGATAAACCGGCTGGGCCGTTCTTCTTTGCCCCTGAATCTCAACACGACGTCTTTTCAACCGCCGCAAACGCACAGGGCGAGGTGAGCGAGCATTACCTCCACGACATCATCATCCTTACCAGGCCGGGAACCAGCCTGTCCATTGCTCAGGTGCGTCAAACGATGGCTTCGGTTGACCCCAATCTGCCGGTTATTTCGATTCGCACTCTGGAAGAGCAAGTGGCCGGCCAGTTTACGCAGCAGCGGCTTATTGCGCGCCTCACATCGTTCTTCGGCATTCTTTCGCTTGTCCTCGCTTCGATCGGACTGTATGGAGTGACCGCCTACAACGCCGGACGCCGTATCAAGGAGATCGGCGTGCGCATGGCGCTCGGCGCGACTCGCAGCCACGTTGTCGCGTTAGTGCTGCGGGGTGCATTCGGGCTGATTCTCTTCGGCCTGCTCATTGGATTGCCCTTGACGTTCGCCGCTGGAAGATTCCTCGGCAACCAACTCTATGGCATGAATCCCTACAATCCCGTGGTAACCTCCGTAGCCGTTCTGACTCTCGGACTGTCCGCTTTAGCCGCATCCTTGATCCCTGCGTTTCGAGCCAGTCTCATTTCTCCGCTGCAAGCGTTGCGCGCCGAGTAACGAGGGAATCGACGAACATTCACTCGGATTGCGAACCAGATTGAAATGATTTCCGCCTTCGCT
>CAXTMN010000123.1:0-14189 GCA_964245395.1 uncultured Bryobacteraceae bacterium | reverse complement strand
CCCACATGCCCGCGCTTACCTGTCTGGCCTACGTGTTACACGGCAACGAGATCTCCTCCTCCGACTCTGCGCTATTGGTCGCCTATCATCTGCTGGCGGCCAAAGACGACAAGCTGGTGAGCAAAATTCTTGCGAATGACCTGGTGTTTATCGATCCCCTGGAAAACCCAGACGGACGGGATCGTTTCATTCACAACTTCAACACGGCGGAAGGTCTTCGACCCGACCCCAATCCGCTTGCGGCTGAACACAATGAACCTTGGCCGAGCGGGCGGACGAACCATTACTATTTCGACATGAACCGCGACTGGTTTGCCATGACGCAACCGGAGACATTGGGACGCATTGCTGCGGTGACGTCGTGGTTGCCGCTGGTGTTTGTCGACCTTCACGAAATGGGTTCTGACTCCACTTACTATTTCGCTCCTGAAGCTTACCCGTACAACCCTTACATTACGACGGAGCAAAAGGACAGTTTGGAGTGGTTTGGGAAGAACAATGCCCGCTACTTCGACCAGCGTGGCTTCAGTTACTTCACCAAGGAAGGGTACGACGAGTTTTACCCGGGTTACGGCGCCAGTTGGCCGCTTTATTACGGGGCAATCGGAATGACATACGAGCAGGCTTCCACGCGCGGCCTGGTCGTACGGAAATCGGATGGCTCTCTCAATACCTATCGCGATACCGTTCTGAAGCATTTTGTCACGTCGATCAGTACGCTCGAAACGTCCGCGGTTCATCGCGCAGAGCTATTGGACAGGTTTTATCAATATCGGAAAGGTGCGATCAGAGAGGGACTGCAGGGGCCAGTTCGCGAGTATGTGTTGCCTCGCGAGGGAAACGTGTCTGCAGTGGATAAGCTTGCTTCTCACCTGGCAAGCCAGGGAGTGGAACTCAATGTGGCAAGGGCCGCCTTTGCTGCAGACGGCAAGACGTATCCGGCAGGCAGTTACGTGATCCCGCTAGCCCAACCTTCTTATCGGTTGATTCGAGCATTGCTCGATTCGCAGGTCAGCATGGACCCGCACTTTCTGGAGGCCGAAGAGCATCGCCGCGCAACTCGTCAGCCCAGCGAGATGTACGACGTAACCGCCTGGTCGTTGCCGTTGCAGTACGGCATTATGGCGGTCGCTGCAACGCACGAAGCACAGGGAAGCTTTGAGAAATGGAGCGGCACTGTGAAGCAAGGCAAGGTTCTGGCCAACTCGCCGGGTCTGGCGTACCTCGTTCCCTGGGGTCTTTCCTCGTCCGGTCGCTTTCTGATGGGCGCCCTGCAGGCGGGGCTTCGCATTGCTACGAGCGACCGGAGCTTTACCCAAGGCGGCCAGCGGTTCCCGAGCGGCACTTTGATCCTTAAGGTGGGAGAGAACGGGCCCGACCTTGCGCAAACGGTCCTCAGGCTTGCTGCTTCAAGTGGCGCTGACGTTTATGGAACTGATTCGGGGTGGATGGAGGAAGGGCCTAATTTTGGGAGCCGGTATGTGTCTTACGTACCTTCTTCTCTGAAGGTTGCGATGGCGTGGGACCAGCCTACGCTGGCCTCGTCGGCCGGCGCGGCGCGATATGTGCTGGAACGGCAGTACGGTTTTCCGGTTTCAGTGATTCGAACAGCTCAGATGGCTTCTGGCGATCTAAGCTCGTTCAACACGATCATTCTTCCTGACAGCGGGTTGGGGAACGGCTATGAGTCTGTTTTAGGTGCAGGCGGCGCACGTCGTTTGCGAGATTGGGTTGAAGGCGGTGGAACATTGGTGGCGCTTGGCGCTGGCCCAGTTGCTTATTTATCTCACCCGAGGACTGGGTTGTTACCCATATCGCAGGAAGAGTCCGCGCAGACTGAAGATTCACGATCGCCTAAGCCGGCCGGCTCTCCTCCTGGTGCTGCAAGCGACAGCAAGTCTGGCGAGGAAACAGCGGAACCAGCAGCGCCAACCGGTCGCATTCCGGGGAAGCTTTTCACCTCGGAATCCGATTTCAATAGAGCCATCGCACAGACATCCGATCTGCCGGACTCTCTGCATGGCGTCCTTCTTCGCGCCAAGGTGAACCCCGAAACTTGGGTAACGGCCGGGGTTCCCGACGTAGTCAACGTTTTGGTTACCGGGCGGGCAATCTTCACGCCAATCAAGCTTGACAGGGGTGTGAACGCAGCCTACTTTGAGGATGCTGATCACATCGTTGCCAGCGGGTTCATGTGGGAGCGGAACCGGAAGCAACTCGCCTATAAGCCTTTTATCATTACAGAGCGAGTAGGGCGCGGAAATATCGTAGCCTTTACGGCTGATCCCACTTTTCGCGGCTACATGGATGGGCTCAATATTTTATTGCTGAACGCGGTATTCAGAGGTCCAAGTCACGTTCTCTCAAGCGGCGGTTCGTCCGCTACTGAGGCGAAGTAGACGCTTACTGCAGATCGGCCGATAGCGGCATGTTTGGTTTGTCGATGAACGGAATTCCCTTTTCCATCCAGTCCGGCTTCGGGGCGCCTTTCAGGAAGTAATCGAAGTACTGCTGGAGTCGAACCGTGTAGTCCTTCTGATTGGGGCGACGGCGGAGATTATGGGGTTCTCCGTTATAGCTGAACATGTAGACTTCTTTATTCAGCCGGCGCAGAGCAAGGAAATATTCGATCCCCTGATACCACGGCACGGCGTCATCGGCGTCGTTGTGGATCATCAGGAGCGGCGTCGTCACGCGATCGGCCATGAAGATCGGCGAGTTTTCGATGTAGCGCAGAGGGTACTCCCAAATGCTTCCGCCGATACGGCTTTGGGTGCGCTCATATTGAAACTGGCGAGGCAAGCCTGGTCCCCAACGGATTCCGTCGTAGGCACTGATCATGTCTGCGACTGGCGCTCCGGGAGCGGCAGCGCGAAAGCGGTTTGTCCGGGTAACCATATAGGCGATCTGATAACCGCCCCAGCTGTGTCCTTGAATGCCGATCGCCTTTTCGTTTACAAAGCCTTGGTCCACGACCTTCTGAACGGCAGGCAGCACGCAGTGCAATGCACTCTCGCCCGGATAGCCGATTTTATAAGCAATGTCGGGCTCTAAAACCAAATAGCCGTTGCTGGCGTAATAGCTCGGGCTGATGACGTTTGTTGGCCGGGGATCGACGAAGTTATTGACGTTTTGCGTCAGACGCTCGTAAAGGTACACGAGCATCGGGTACTTTTTCTTTGCATCGAAATTATCCGGCTTGTAAAGAGTTGCTTTCAGCGGCACGCCGTCGGCGCTCTCGAAATGAATTAACTCGGCGGTTCCCCAGGAAAGATTCGCGAGTTGAGGGTTGACGTTACTGACCTTGTCAAAATGCTTGAACGTACCGTCTGTAATCAGTAAGTCAGGGTATTCGCTGAAGGTGGACGTAGCTGTCACGTACACATCCGCGTTCCTGGCCTTAATAGGTGTAGCGAAGTTTTTGGGTTGCATCACAAGTTGGACAGGAGTTTTTTGTCCGTCCACGGTGGCCCGATAAAAGCCGGTGTCGTGGGTTTCGTCATTCTCCGCCCGAAGAAGCAGGGGCTTTGCTGGATCAATCCATCTGTCTTCCGGATCGCTCGAGTCCCGGCGCACGAGGCGAAACGACAGATGGCCGCTGCGTCCATCTGTTAGTTTTAGGGCAGAGCTGCCGTCCGGCGTTACTCGCCAGATATCAAAACGATCGTAGATCAATAAGAAGCGGCCGTCTTTCGTCCACCCTCCGAGGCCATAAGAAGGCACCGCACTGGGGGAGTCGTTTTCTTCACGGCCGAAAGTCACCGGCAGCTTTGCTGTCAGGTTGGCGACTTGTCCGTCAGGCACCGAGATCGCTTTCCAATTCTTACCGTCGTAGAAGACGGCGTGATTCGAATCAGGCGCCCAGGTCAGGCGACCAATATGTCGTTTTTCGACCAGCTTACGCGTTCCTGTTTCCGTGTTGACCAAGTAGGTGTCTTGATAATGCTCGTCATACTCCTGCATGCGGCGGTACTCACGATCGTCCGTGCCTGCGGCGTAGTTTCCGCTCTCGCTCGGACTCAATTCGTACATCGTCGAATCGGCCAATTGACGGAACGTCTTTGTATCCGTGTTGTAAGCAGCGCGATAGGAGCGTTCGCGCTCGATTGCCGCTCGCACTTTTTGCATGGGCTGGATGTAGTCGTCTTTCCAGGACCAGAGATCGACGGAAACTCGCTCGTCGGCGGGCGTCTGATCAGGAGGCTCAGGCAAGGGTGCTTGCGGCGCAGTTCCGAAGAAGATATGTTTCCCGCCTTTGCTGATAATGAGAGACGGCTTATCCGAAATCACCCAGCCTGCTGGAAACCCGCCGCTTTTGGCCGAGACTAGTTCGGCGGCGTTTTTGGCTTTGCGATCCCAGTCGTATAGCTTGAAGTCAGGTATCTTAGCAGTGGCATTGTCCCGGTCGCTGACAAAGGCCAGCGTCGTCTGTTTTTCGTCCCAGGTCAGCTTTTCGTATTTGCCTTTGCCTGACAAGAGCGGCGCAGGCTCACCCCTATCACCGGGTTTCACCAATACACTCCATTGGCATCCGGTGTGCGGGAGAACACGCTGTCGACGAGAAGATTGCCATCATTGGTCAGGGTGTATTCGCTCACGTCCGCAAATTTTCGTTCGGTTCCGTCCCTGAGATTGCGAAGGACCAGATCACCGGTCTCGATTTTCTTTGGTTTTGCCGGGTTCGCCGATTTCTCTTCCATGGTCTGACCGGGCAGCTGCTGTAGATACGCTACGAAGCCGGCCGCCTTGGTGGGAAGTTGAAAGGTTTTGACTGAAGGTGCTCGAAAGACTTCTGCCGAAGCGAGCTTTATCACCACCAAGTCGCCGTGCGGCATGTCCTCGGGTTTTTTCTTGGCTCGTTTTGCTTTCTCAACATCCTCGTGCGTTGGGAAAGTGGAGAATACGAGCGTGCTGCTATCGGAAGAGAATTTGACTGCGATGCCTGGAGGAGGAACCGGTATGTCCTCGTTTTGGGGAATAGCGTAGTTTGGCCGGGGCGGCGGTGGCAGCTCGCCGATCGGCTGCCGCACGTCCTTTTTGGTTTTGAGATCGCGGAGGACCAGATTCCCGTCGCCTACCTCGGGGAAAACAGCGTAGGCCAAGTAGCGACCGTCGGGCGAAAGCTGCTGGTTTTGGATGTGGTTCCAGCTGTCGTAATCGTCATGGGTCAACGGGCGCTTCTGAGTCCAGGCTGTGGACAGACTTAGCAGCAGGATCGCAATCTTCCGTTTCATCGTTAACGCATTGTAACCTCGCCCGTGGGGCATGGGTCCGTAAGCGAAGATTGGGCGCTGTCCTGGAAGCAGAGTTTCGATTACTAGCCAAACAGCGCAGAAGTTTTCGTTTAGATCTGGTCGGTAATCGCTTAGATCAGCTTGGTATTCGAGTCGACCCAAGTAAGCGGGCTGTACCCACGCGAATTCGCCTCGGTTCCTGTTCACAAGATCAATTTCTGAGACACTTGACAGCATTGTTAGACTGATCATTTAGGAGCTTGTATCTTCTGAACGTAGAAGTCAGATACGGAATGGGTTCGCCGGACAGTTTGCCTGGTCGCGATGATCTCGATCCACTGGCGCCCCAGCGGGAGGCGGCAATTTTTTACGGTCTGTTCCTGCGCGGCCACTCGGCTGACGATCTACGTCGTGACATCGACGTGCCGCGACCGCTTCTGAACAAGTGGCTTCATCCGTCTCGCTACGAGGACAGTTTTCGCGACTCGCTACGCCGCATGTACACTTATCGCAAGAAGGTGCTGGCTATTTTCGATGAGCTCGTGTTGAAAGAAAAGCATCGGGTGCGAGTCCATTAGCAGTTCCCTCGCATCTAGCTCAAGATGGAGCTGTCCATCTTCCAAGTTGACGCTTTCACCAGCAACGTGTTTAGCGGAAATCCGGCTGCGATTTGTCCCCTGGAAGAGTGGCTTCCGGACGCGACGCTTCAAGCGATTGCTGCCGAAAACAACCTGGCTGAAACGGCTTTTTTTGTTGGCCAGAATAACCGTTATCATCTACGCTGGTTCACGCCGGTGTGCGAAGTCGACCTGTGTGGTCATGCGACGCTTGGGTCTGCTCACGTTCTGTTGAACGAGCTGAACGTTTCAGGCGATACCCTGCATTTCGAGACGCAGTCAGGGGAACTAGTCGTTACGCGTGAGGGCGACCTGTTGTCCATGAACTTTCCAGCGCGGCCGCCTGCTCGAGTAGACTACGATCGGACTTTAATTGAGGCACTTGGCGGACCTGAACCGGTCGAAATTTTAGGGGCACGCGATTACCTGGTCCGGTATCATTCGGCCAGCGAGGTTCGTGCGCTCACGCCCAATATGGAAGCTTTGAAACGGATTGATCGATTCGCCGTCATTGTCACTGCTCCCGGGATTGATTGTGATTTCGAGTCGCGATTTTTTGCACCAGCCAAGGGTGTGCCCGAAGACCCGGTCACAGGATCGGCGCACTGCACGTTGGTTCCATACTGGGCAAAAGAGCTCGGCAAGAACACCTTTCGAGCACGCCAAGTAAGTCCGCGAACGGGAGAACTATTCTGCGAGTTGAAGGGCAATCGGGTTGCGATCGCAGGGCGTGCAGTGCTCTTCCTCAAAGGTCAGATCCGCTTCTGAGCCGTGCCTCACATTAAGACATCCGTCTGCGCTCTCGATTGCCCAGACACCTGTTCGCTTCTGGTTCATATTGATGAGGGAGGCCATGCCACTAAGCTGCGAGGCAATCCGGATCATCCAATCACGCGCGGCTTCTTATGCGGCAAGGTAACCAAATATCTCGAACGCGAGTACCATCCCGATCGGCTCCTTTATCCGTTGCGCCGGGTGGGGATAAAGGGCGAGGGGCGATTCGAGCGGATTACCTGGGTTGAGGGTTTAGATACAGTAGCCGATCGCCTGGCTTCGACTGCTCGTGATCACGGTCCTGAAGCGGTTTTGCCTTACAGTTATGCAGGCACTATGGGAGTGCTGAATAACGCAGGCATGGATCGGCGATTCTTCCATCGCCTTGGCGCGTCGCGTCTGGACCGGACGATTTGCGCAGCGGCGGGAGGCGCGGCCCTCAACCTTTCGCAGGGAATCCGCCTGGGGACCGAACCTGAGCAGTTTGCTCAATCGAAGCTGATTATTGCCTGGGGCGCTAACATTCTTGGCACCAACGCCCATCTCTGGCCTTACATCGTTGAGGCTCGTCGCAACGGTGCACGCTTGTACGTGATAGACCCGGTAAAAAACCGGACCGGAAGAGCGGCCGATCGTCACTTCGCGATTCACCCAGGCTCCGATCTCGCGTTGGCGCTTGGATTGGTTCACATCATTTTGCGTGAGGGCTGGGAAGATCACGAGTACATTGCAAATTACACCAGCGGTTTCGAAGATATGCGGAGTCTCGCCGCTGATTATGCGCCCTCGCGTGTGGCCCAACTGACAGGTCTGTCCGTCGAAGAGGTGGTGATGCTGGCCCGCGACTATGCCACGACGCAGCCGGCAGTCATCCGCGTCAACTATGGTGTTCAGCGCACGGATCGAGGGGGTAGTGCGGTGCGCGCCATCGCTGCGCTGCCTGTTCTGACGGGTTCGTGGCGTCATGTGGGAGGAGGTCTCCAACTGACAACATCCGGCGCCTTCGAACTCAATCGCGCTGGTCTCGAGCGTCCTGATCTTCAAGCATTATCTGCCATTGGCCGCCCATCCCGGATTGTAAACATGTCGGAGCTCGGCCACGCTCTTACCGAATTGAGCGACCCACCCGTCCAGGCATTGGTTGTCTATAATTCCAACCCGGCAACCGTGGCGCCGGATCAGACACAGGTTCTCGCAGGGCTTAGCCGCAATGATCTGTTTACCGTCGTCCTCGAACAGTTTCAGACCGACACAGCGAACTATGCCGATATTGTTTTGCCGGTCACAACGTTTCTCGAGCACACCGATCTTTACACCGCATACGGGCATTACTACCTTCAGCTCGCGCGCCCCGCGCTGGCGGCGCCGGGCGAAGTCAAATCAAACGTAGAAATCTTCCGGCTTCTTGCAGAACGGCTTAACTTCACAGAGAGTTGTTTCAGCGACACGGAAGATCAAATGATTGAAACGCTGCTGTGCACCTCTTCCACCTATGTGCGTGGAATAACTTTAAAACAATTGGAAAAAGATTTGTTTGTGCGCCTTCGGACGGGTTCTGAAGCCGGCAGCTTCCTTCCATTTGCAAAGGGTAATTTTCGGACCGCTTCCGGCAAATTTGAGTTTGGTGGATCGTCTCTTGAATACACTCCTCCTGTCGAATCTCCAGGGGGTGATGCGGTGTTGTTCGGGCGTTATCCTCTCCAGTTACTTTCGAGCAAAAACGACGACAGTTTGAACTCGACGTTCGGACATCGGGCCGATGTGGACCAACAGACGGCAACTCTCTCCATAAACCCAAACGACGCCAGTGCGCGGGGCATCGTCGAGGGGGACTCAGTCCGCGCTTTTAACGACCGTGGCCAATGCTGGTTCAACGCACATGTGTCAACAGATGTCCGTCCTGGCGTGGTCCGGTGCGGCAGCATGCGTTGGAATAGAAGCTCCCCACTCGGTGAGGGAGTAAACAGACTTACCTCTCCAAGGCTCACTGATATCGGTGGCGGCCCAACGTTTTACAGTTGTCTTGTCGAAGTAAGATCGGCAACGCTAGATTCTGATTCGTAGTCACTCTCGTATATTGCCCAGACTCTCGACTTTACCGGCTTACCCACTTTCTTTCCATGTAGGGTGAGAGATTCTTCCGCATTCAGATACCTTCTTCCAACAGAGCGGCAGCAGAACTCTGGTGATCTCTCCTTTTGCCCTCGCAAATACACGGATCACTTGAGTCAGGTAGTTCGCCCTTTACAGTCTTAGACCGGAGTTCCGGGGATGAGCATCCAACGGGTCTCGCCTGTCATGTCGTTGCAGGCCATGTAATTTGCAGATCGAGGGGCAACTTTGGAGCTGGTTCACAAATACACCGCGCGCAGGTATAAGGATTGTCGAGCGAGGTGAATGGGAAAAAGAGTGGCGAGTAAATTGCTTAAGAGCTGTGGTATGATTCGAAGTCCCGAGAATAGTGAAAGTCTCGGCATCCAAGGCCTGAGTGTTAAAGCCCCTTGTCTGGGGCCAGGTTTGGTTTCTGATGGCTCATCGGCTTCCCGTTCCACTCAAGCGCGACCTGTAATCGTCGGCTTTCTACACCCTGGAATCAGTGGCGTAGCTTGTGGTACCGTAATTGAACCTTTTTTGGATATGCCTACGTCTAAACGGAAGACTTGGCAGCTTCGATTCCTTTTTGAGTGGGCACGCTAGTCGTTAGAAGGAGAAAGTAATATGACAAAGACCGAACTCGGTAATTTTAAAAAGATCCTGGAAAATAAGCAGGACGAATTAGAACGGATCGTTCGCAATCGCGACGCGATCACGATTGAGAAGAGTGCTGATGCTTTAGACGAAGTGCAGCATGCTGCCGAACGGGAACTGGCGATTCGGAATCTCGACCGTGAATCGAATCTGCTTCGGAATGTTCGGTCTGCCCTCCGCCGCATTGAGGACGGCTCCTTCGGAACTTGCATGCATTGTGAGGAAGAGATTAGTCCAAAACGTCTTGTAGCCGTGCCGTGGGCGCCTTTTTGCATTCAGTGCCAGGAACAGGCCGATCGGAATCAGGTTGAAGGCAACGAGATGTTTGAAGACATGCTTGTTAATGCCGCTTGATCATTAGTCCGCATCCAGGGCGCCGTTTATGCTTCTTTGCATTCCGCGCCCTGGTTTGTGACCTAGCTGCTACGATTTGCCTCCCAGATTTCTGCTGTTAAATCTTCTTTACTAATCTTCTTAAGTTCTCTTCCCTGTGCTTGTCTGAGTCAGTAACGTCTTCCCTATCCTCTTCGCCTCAGTAGATTGTTGCTTGTCGTCTTCTTGCCTGCGTTCTTATTCTGATTTTGGCCAGCTTCTGTGTTGGTCAAGAGTCTTCTACACCTGCAAAACCGACCGATCGGATTATAGGGACTATCAGCAGCATTGATGGTTCGTCGCACAGCGTCAAAGTTAGAGAGGATAAGACAGGCGCCGATTTCTCGGTTGATCTGCAAAATGCTCGAACTCTGTTGAAGGTTGAACCTACGGCGAAAGACTTGAGGAATGCTACCCGCATCACGGCAGATGATCTAGCGGTTGGTGATCGAGTGCAGGTTGCAGGTTCTAAAGGCCAGGATTCACCGAGCTCTATCATGGCGCGCAGTGTCGTATTGATGTCCGGGCGCGAATTGCAACGGGTTCATCAGGCTCAGGCAGCTGAATGGCAAGGCAGCACCGGTGGCGTGGTTACTTTGGTCGAGGTGAGCGGGAACAAGCTGATCATCACGGCGCGGAGTGCGGAAGGACCGAAGTCGATGACCGTTGACGTCAGCAAGGCGCAACTCACTCGCTACTCTCCTGCGACCCCAAAAAGTCCTTCTTTGTCTCAGCTATCCGACATACAACCTGGCGATCAGGTTCGCATCCTTGGTGACAAGAACGCAGACGGCACGAGCCTGATAGCCACGAAGCTATACTCCAGCTCATTCCGTACGCTCATCGCTTCAGTTACTTCGATTGGTTCGGACGGAAGATCGGTAACGGTGAAGGATTTACAAACTAAACAGCCAGTCGTCATTTCCTTGAACGACGATTCTGCTGTGCACAAGCTTCCGCCGGTGATGGCAGCTATGTTGGCGCGCCGGTTTAACCCCGATTTCAAGACGGCTCAGGGTGACGGGTCATCATCGACCAGAGGTGCGTCATCCGGTTCGCCCAGTAGTCCTTCAGGTGGTGCTCCTTCCTACGGAGCGAAGGCAGGTGAGGCTTCGGGAGATCGTGGCGGTGTCCCTGATTCGTCCGGAGCACCGGCGAGGAACTTCGGAGGCGGCGAAGGTGGACCCGGCGCTCGATCTGGCGGTCCAGGCGGTTTTTCCGGTCGTTCGGGTGCTTCAATGCGCAACGGTGATCTCTCGCAGATGCTGGACCGCCTCCCAAAGATATCGCTGACTGATTTGAAACCCGGTGATGCCGTCGTGGTGTCTGGCTCTCCGTCCGGTTCAGACAAGTCGCACCTGATCGGGACAAACATCATTGCCGGTGTCGAACCAATCTTTCAATCGGCATCTCCCGCCCGTGCCCAATCGCTCGGCGATTGGGAGCTAGCCTCAGTGGCGGTAATGCCGATGCGGGACAGCCGCAGTAAGCGACGCTCGGCCACGCTCTCACAGCAAATTCTGTTTTAGAGGATCCATGAAGTTTAAAACGATACGTGTATTACTTGCCGGACTCGCTTTTTTTGCAACCGCTCAGGGACAAACTCCGGTATTACAAGCTTCGACAGCCCAAACCCAGCCACAGCAAAATCCGCCATCTGGGCAAAACGTTTCTCGTCGTCCCACTCGCTCCGGTTCAACAGGCGCCGTGAGCGGAACAATCAAAGACGATACCGGCGGCGTTATACCGAATGCGATTGTCACGCTTGCTAACGAAAGCGGCACTGTACAGACCGTCAAATCGAAAGGTGATGGCACGTACATACTTCGAGGAGTCGTGCCGGGCACCTACACGGTGTCAGCTGAGTTCGCGGGTCTCCAACAGCAAGGCATCACCGCCGTTAGTGTCTCGGCGGGCCAGACTGCTTCGGGCAACATCGCGATGACGGTACAGGCACAACGTCAGGAGGTCACCGTGACCGACACCACTGCAAACGTAGTCTCTACCGATCCCGCCAGCAATGCGAGCGCTCTGGTGTTGAAGCCCGAAGATCTGGATGCGTTGCCGGATGATCCGGACGACATGGAAGCCGACTTACAGGCACTCGCCGGTCCTTCTGCCGGACCGGGCGGGAACCAGATTTATATCGATGGGTTCAGCGGCGGACGTCTGCCTCCGAAAGAGTCGATCCGTGAGATCCGGATTAACTCGAATCCGTTTTCGGCTGAGTTCGACAAACTGGGCTATGGGCGGATCCAGATTTTCACAAAACCGGGTTCCGACAAGTTTCACGGTCAGGGTTACTACAACATCAGCGACGGCATCTGGAACTCACGGAACCCTTTTCTGGTCGCACCTGGAGCCTCGAATCCGCCTTTTCGCACCCAACTGTTCGGCGGGAATGTGAGTGGCCCTTTGGGTAAACATGGCAGCTTCTTCATTGATGCCGAGCGTCGACAGATCGATGATAACGGCATCATCACTGCGACCATTCCCGGCGAGAACTTTTTATTTAGCAGTCCGTACCAGACCTACTTCTCTACGCCTCAGCGCCGGACGACAGTTAGTCCCCGCATTGACTATCAGCTTGGCGCGAACAACACTCTAAGCTTTCGCTACAGCTATCTCGAGAACGACCATATCCTCACAGGCATCGGCTCTTTCAATCTCCCCAACCAGTCAATCAATGGCATTAGCTATTCCAGCACGGGTTACAGTTCGTCCTCAGCCGAACACGTTGTGCAGATTGTAGAAACTTCTGTCATCAACACGAAAGCGGTCAACGAGACACACTTTATCTTCGACGATACTCGCTCCGGAGATACAAGTCAGAGCACCGCTCCAGGTCTTAACGTGTCCCAATCCTTTGTCTCTGGCGGATCCGGCTACAGCGCTCCTGGATTGCCCAGCAGCTATGATCTCGAGCATTACTTTGAACTACAGAACTACACGTCTGTTACATGGGGTCCGCACACGACAAAGTTTGGCGTTCGTGTTCGCGCCACTACCGATGACAATGCGACGCCGAAAAACTTCAATGGCGTGTACTCGTTTTTGGGAGGCAACGCAGAACTACTTGGCACCGGGTTGACCGATACAGGACAGAAAACCACCGTAACGTCGATTCAGCAGTATTTGACCACAGAGCAGTTGCTTGCCGCTGGCCGGACGAACGCAGAGATCGCGGCTTTGGGGTACGGTCCTTCTAAGTACAGCGTAAATTCGGGGAACCCGTATATTGGGGCCAATCAGGAAGATTTTGGCCCATTCGCGCAGGATGACTGGCGCGTGAAGCCGAACCTTACGGTTAGTGCCGGGCTTCGCCTGGAAACTCAGACAAACATCAACCATCATTTCGACTGGGCTCCCCGCTTCGGCTTTGCCTGGTCGCCCAACGCCAAAGCTGGCGGGCGTGCAAAGACTGTTATCCGCGGAGGCTGGGGTATATTCTACGACCGCTTCGGTCTCACGAGCGTGGAGAATGCATTGCGCTACAACAATAATGGCTACAGCACTTACACGCTCTATTCTCCGCTCACCTACGATGCTGCTTTTGATCAGAAGATAGATATACCTCCAGGCACGGCGGCCACCACCAGCGCCAATCAACGCTACCAGATCGACAGCCATCTCCAAGCGCCCCGTCTGATGCAAACCGCTATTGGCGTCGAACGTCAGCTGGCCACACATACAACTCTCTCGGTAAATTTTCTTAATTCGCGCGGCATCCATGAGCTTCGCACGGTCGATATCAATGCACCGGTACCGGTTCCCGGCCAGCTTCCGCCTGGCGCAACTGCTAACTCGAATACCTCAACGAACAGCACGGGGACGCGGCCGTTCGGTGATATTGGCGATATCTACGACTACCAATCGACGGGTACGTTCAAGCAGACGCAACTCATCATCGGGGTGAATGCGCAGGTCGGTCGTGCAATCACGCTGTTCTCTCGTTATTCCTATAACAATGCGCATAGCGATACTGATGGACTCAGCACTCTGCCGGCAGATCCCTACGACCTTCGTGCGGATTGGGGCCGCTCCAATCTGAACACGTCGCACAGTCTTTTTCTGGGTGGCTCGATCGCGGCGCGTTGGGGACTGCGCTTTTCACCCTTCATCGTGGCTCACACAGGTACACCCTTCAACATCACAACGGGGACAGATCTCTATCTTCAAGGCTCGACAACGCCTACCGCCCGGCCTGGAGTCATCGACAGCAGCTTGAGCTACTACGGCGTTCCCGGACATCCGGGATTGGGGCAGACAGCGCTCGACAGAAATTTCTACGATGCCACTCCGCTGGTGCCTGTGCCTGGAACTAGCGACATGATCATACGCAACGCCGGTACTGGCCCGGGTTTTCTCGGTATTAATCTGCGTGTCAGTAAAACCTGGGGCTTTGGTACGACTAAATTTGCCGGTCCTTCCGGTGGTTCTGGCG
>CAXTMN010000122.1:6892-14300 GCA_964245395.1 uncultured Bryobacteraceae bacterium | reverse complement strand
TCTGACGGCGGAGAGCATCGGTCTTGGAGTTCGTAAATTTGTGCTTCCCGAGATGCGCTTGGACGATATCTTCGTTTCTGGTGTAGGAACTCACTACCCCTCGCTAATGCGTTTACTGCGGAAAGCGATGCATCCGATACCGGTTATGGAGACTTCCGAAGTGGGGCTGGACGTAGATGCCAAGGAAGCAATTGCGTTCGCAGTCATGGCCTATGAGACCGCTCACCTGCGGCCCTCTAATGTACCCATGGCAACCGGGGCCAAGCGGTCCGTCGTTTTGGGTAAGTTGACCTCGAACGGAGCTACCCCCATTAACGGGCCGGCACGGAACGGCGGGACGGAAGCAACACATAAGCCGCCTACCCCGCGAACTCCAAAAGTGAGTCAACCGAGTGTCGCTCCCAAGGCAAAGGCAGCGGCGCGGTAGGAACGGCTACATACAAAGCTACTCAGGCGGCAAAGCTCTAGGCGAGCTTGCCGCCTTTTTTATTCTCCCGGCTGGCGTTCGCCTTCTGCGCCCAGCAAATGAAGGATCAAACGCAAGGGCATTCCTGAGAGCTCCGGCTTTGCCTCGATATCATCCCGAATATCGAGCAGGGCCCTCTCAAGCAGATAGCTGACCAGAAGAGTCTCCTGCTCCTCTTGCGTGGGCGGCATATACGCGGCGTTCTTTGCCGTGTTCCAATAGCCCCGAATGAACGCGGCGCTAACGTGGGAATACCAAAAGCGGACCCAGGGACGAAACTCGGCCAACACTCCGGCTTCCCACTGCTCGGACGAGATCGTTTGACGCAGAGTTGACTGAGCGGCGTAGCCAAACGAAAGAAGCATACTGGCAACGTCGCGCAGTGGACAGCGCTTCAGCCGTCTTTCGCTCAGATGCTGGTCTGGATCCCCCTCAAAATCGAACATCACAACATCGTTGCCTGTGACCAGCATGTGGCCGAGATGGAGGCGGCCATGATAGCGCGTACGTTCTGAAGGAATACGCTGTTCAAAGACGGCGCGGAACTTGGCGAGAATCTCACCTTCGAGTTCGAGGACCTTAGCGGCAAATGCCCGGACTTCAGTATTCATCTCCGAGTAGCGCTGACGAAGGAACTCAAGCCGCCGGCTGGTCAAGCCGACGTAGCCGTGGTAGAGACCCTGGCGGTAGAAATCATTGAAAGGCTCGGGTGCAAACGCCGGATCCGTAGTAGGCTGGGCGAGAATGCGATGCAACTCTGCAGTCCGTTCACCCGCGTTAACGGCAAAGTCGAGATAGGGTCCGATTAACTCTCGAGCCATAGCAGGAGGTTCGGAGAGCGCAAAATCGAGGCTATAGAAGTTGGTGGGAGATGACCTCTGAACGTCGGCTTTGGAGAGGCCGGCACCCGGAATTAACTCCAAGAACTCTGCCAATTGTCTGCGGGTGTGTTGCCAAGCGTTGCCTTGATTCGGGACAAAGCCGTGGAGGACGGCCAAGGTGATCGGCTCGCCGCTATCGGGCTGATAAAGGAGATCGCCGGCGAGCGGAACAGCATTGGCAAATGGCTGAGGCTGGTTTTCGGTGAGATAGGTGCCCATCTCAACCCCGGAATGTACGCCTGGCTCGATGCGGCGCAGGAGCTTTAGAACGAAGCGATCCCCATATTTGATCGAAGTACTGACTTCGGCGGTAGGCAGGAGAGCGGGATCGAGATTGGGATGAGAAGATCCCCAGAATCGCCGGAACTGGCGATTGCGTTGAGCGATGACCGCTCCACGCTCACCGCGAAAACGCTTGCGGCGGGCAAAGGCCTCGAGCAAAGCGGTCATGAGTTCATCGCTGCGGGAGCCGCTGTAGAGCAAGGCACGAGATCCGTCAGAGTTGGCGCGGACCTCAGCAAGCAGGGACTCGGGGTACTCGTCTTTATAGAGCTGGGCTTCGTCGCCTCGGGCAATACCAACAGCAACGAAGTACACTTCGGGATCGCCGCTGAGGTAGTCGACATGAACAAAGACCATGACGTACTTGGGGGAGATCGGAATCACGTCGTTGAAGCTCACTGAACGGATGCGCTTATTGCGGGCACGGAACCAGCGGCGGGAGGTGAGAAAGGGTGGCATGGTGCCAGCGAGGGCAGCGCGGTTTTCGGGGTCCCACAGGTTTGCCAACGAACTGACCGCGAGAACCGGGACATCAGCCGGCCGCGCTTCGACCGAAGGCGCTGCGATCGATACGGGGACGGTCCGCTGTTCGAGAGAGAACCAGAAGAACGAGTTAGGACCGAGGGTCAGAGGATAGTAGCCTTCGCTGATGACCGGGAACTCAGTGCGGCCGAACATCTCAACCGGCGAGAAGCCCTGGTACCGGTGAAGGTCGAGTTCGACGGGCTGGGCGAAGCGGGAGAGATTGGCGACGACCAGGATGGTTTCTTCCTGGTAGCGCCGGAAGTAAGCAACGACGCGCTGGTTGGAGGGTAAGAGAAACTCGATGGTGCCGCGGCCGAAAGCCTTGTACTGTTTGCGAAGAGCGATGAGGCGCTTGGTCCAGTTCAGAAGAGAATTCGCATTGTCTTCCTGAGACTCGACATTGATGGCTTCGTAGTGGTAAGCGGGATCGATGTTGACCGGCAGATAGAGCTTCTGCGGATTCGAGGCAGAGAAGCCGGCATTGCGGTCGGGGCTCCACTGCATGGGGGTGCGAACGCCGTTCCGGTCGCCTAGGTAGACGTTGTCGCCCATGCCGATTTCGTCGCCGTAGTACATGACCGGCGTACCGGGAAGCGAGAACAGCAGAGCATTCATGACCTCGATACGCGGACGGTCGTTGCCGAGGAGTGGGGCAAGACGACGCCGAATGCCCAGATTGATGCGGGCGCGCTGGTCGGACGCATACACGCGGTACATGTAGTCGCGCTCTTCGTCGGTGACCATCTCGAGGGTGAGCTCATCATGGTTGCGGAGGAACATGGCCCACTGGCAGTTCTCCGGGATGGCGGGGGTACGTTTCAGGATCTCGACGATGGGCAGCCGGTCTTCCAGGCGCAATGCCATAAAAAGGCGGGGCATCAGCGGGAAATGGAAGGACATGTGGCATTCGTCGCCCGTGCCGAAGTAAGCGACGGCATCTTCAGGCCACATGTTTGCTTCGGCGAGAAGCATACAGCCGGGGAAAGACGTTTCGAGGTGCTGACGAAGTTCCTTTAAGAAGGAGTGTGTTTCGGGAAGGTTTTCGCAGCTGGTCCCTTCGCGTTCGAACAGGTAGGGAATGGCATCAAGCCGGAATCCGTCGACACCCATGTGGGCCCAGAAGTCGAGGGTGCGCATGACGGTGCGCCGGACGAGCGGACTATCGAAATTGAGGTCGGGTTGGTGAGAGAAGAAGCGATGCCAGTAGTAAGACTTGGCCACCGGATCCCAGCTCCAGTTGGACGGTTCGAAGTCTTTGAAGATGATCCTTGTACCGTCGTACTTGTCGGGCGAGTCGCTCCACACGTAGAAGTCGCGCCAGCTGGAACCGGGCTCAGCACGGCGAGACTTTTGAAACCACTCATGCTGATCGGAGGTGTGATTGACGACCAGCTCCGTGATAACGCGCAGCCCGCGGCGGTGAGCTTCTTTCAGGAAGAACTGGAAGTCACGAAGGGTTCCATAAGCGGGATGGACGCTGCGGAAATCAGAGATGTCGTAGCCGTCGTCCTTCCAAGGAGAAGGGAAGAACGGGAGCAGCCATATGGCAGTGACTCCTAGATCTTCTAGGTAGCTGAGCTTTTCTGCAAGCCCCCGGAAGTCTCCCATTCCATCGGCATTGCTGTCGGAGAAGGCTCGGACGTGAGCCTCATAGATAATTGCGTCTTTGTACCACAGTGGATCATTTTCCAGCCCGCTTTGAATTTGCGAATGGTGCATGCGCTTTCGCTTGATTTAGCCAAGTGAGGAAGTTTCCGACAGCGGCTACATCAGGGACAAGATACTGAGCCTGAGTCACTCCGGGTTCCCCGACTTTGATGGTAATCCCTTCGGGTATAGCGCGAAAGGCATCTTCATCCGTGATATCGTCTCCGATGCAGACAGGGAAGGCTCCGGGCGGCAAAACTTCACGTAGGAGATAGCGGACTGCCGAGCCTTTGTGCCACTCGAGTTGCGGCCGGACCTCCAGAACAAGGTGGCCCTGACGGGAAGCAAATGACCGGGAACGGCTGACGATATCGGAGACAGTGGTGCGGACCCAATCGTGGAGATGTTCGTTGACGCGGCGGAGATGGACACTGAGGGTGAAGCACTTGTCTTCAACTTCGGCGCCTTCGACGTCGCCGAGAGCAAACCGAAGCTGGAGCAGGAGAGAGCGAAGTTCCCGGCGGAGAGTTTCAGAATGCGGCTCGCGGAAGGAGATGGCGCCAGCCTCGATCTCCAGGCCGTGGTTCCCGACGAAGTTTACATTTTTCAGGCCGGCACGATCACGCACATCGGAGAGAGCCCGACCGCTAACAATAGACACGCTAAAGTCGGGGCGGGCAATCAGTATTTCCAGGGCAGCGCGGACCTGCGGATCGATGACAGCATCTTTGGGCACCGGGACGAGTGGGGAGATGGTGCCGTCAAAGTCAAGGAACAGGGCCACGTGAGCGGAGGATACGACCCGTTCTTTGATCGATGGGAGGCTCTCCAGGAGTGGAGCCGCCGCAAGAAGTTCTAAATTAGCCATGAAAACTCCTGATATCTAGCCTGCTGCCGCCAGAGTGAGGGGGGCATGTTGAGGGCCGAATTTGTGCCGGGCCAAAGTTTGCTGGTCTTCGAGTTGGGGAAAATCGATGCGGCCGAGTTCCGAGATGAACTTGCCGGCCCAACGGAAAACATTATTCTGTTCGACGGTATCGCGCATTTTGAGCATGCGGCGGCGACGTTCCTCGACGCTCATTTCGAGAGCAGCAAGGTATGAATCCGCACCTTCTTCAATGCTGAATGGGTTGATGATAAGGGCATCTTTCAATTCACGAGCTGCACCAGTGAACTTGCTGAGGATGAGAACGCCGTCTTCATCGACGCGGCTGCCGACAAACTCTTTCCCTACCAAGTTCATGCCATCGTGCAGGGAGGCGACGACGCAGAACTCGGCGAGCCGATGAAGCGCAATCATTTGAATTTGGTTGAAATGCTGTTTTAGAAGGGTGACAGGCTGCCACTCGGGCGTACCCCAGCGCAGATTGACCCGGGCGGTCAGAGCGTCCACTTCGGCCTCTGTCTGGCGGTAAGCAGACAGAGCGGAGCGGGACGGGACAGCAATTTGAACAAAGCGGAGTTTACCGCGGTAGCGGGGATTGAGGTCAAAGAACCGGTCGAGGTAACGGAGGCGTTCGGGGATGCCCTTGGTGTAATCTAGGCGATCAATCCCGATTCCGAGCAGCTGGTTATCGAGCGACAGGCTGGTGCGCCAGCGCTCCATCTCCCCGGCCACTGCGTCCGATTCAGCCAGTTCGGTGTGCTCGTCGAAATCGATGCCGATGGGAAAAGGGCTGACTACGGTCGAGTGACCCTGCCGGCACACTTCAGAACCGGCGATATCGACCCGGGCTTCGAGCGAGCAGTCGACTGTCTCGAGGAAATTGCGGCAGTGGTGCTGGAGGTGAAAACCCAGCAGATCGTTGCCGAGCAGCCCGTGAAGGATTTCTTCCTGCCAGGGGAAAGCGCTGAAAACGTCGCGATTCGGCCAAGGAATATGCCAGAACTGAGCAATGACCAGCTTGGAACTTGCTTCGCGCAGCATGCGGGGAAGCAGCGCAAAGTGATAGTCCTGAATGAAGACAAAGGCGGGCTCATCACCGGCTTCTTCAAGAACGGCATTGGCGAAGCGCTGATTAACCGAGCGGTAAGCGTTCCAGTGATCGGGGTCGAAGATCGGCTTAGTGAAGGCGACATGGCAAAGAGGCCAGAGTCCCTGGTTGGCTAAGCCAGCGTAATAACGTTCTTCTTCCTGCTTTGACAGCCAGACGCGACGCAGCGTGTACTCCGGCTTCTCAGGCGGTACAGCAACGTGGTCACGACAGTCGACAGTGGCACGATCGGCATCTCCACTACCGTGAGCGATCCAGAGACCACTGCAGGCACGCATGACGGGATCAAGGGCAGCCGTAAGACCGCCAGCAGGCTGGATACATTGCGTTCGATTTCCAACCCGGCTGTGCTGGTAGGGTTCCCGGTTGGAGACCACAATCAGCTTGTACCCGTCGAGTTTCGTTCGGACGAACTCGCTTAGAACGTCTCGAGTCCAAACCTTCAACATTAAGATCCTTTCATCCCACCAAGGATGACAGAAGCGAGACCCAGAACGTTACTCCAGATTATAGAGTATTAATCTTTTCTAAGGAAGAGCATTTTTAGGAAATGCGGCGCTTGCGCAGGTATAGCTAAGGTTAGGAAAGTGTTCAGCTAGGGAATCTGAAAATACGAACCCATTTTCGTGGGAGGTGATTTCAGACGTGCCTGGAGCCTCCGGGGAGGTGACAGCGACCTCGGCTGCTTCACTTTCGGTTTCGGCTTGAGCGCGGCGCTCGGCTTGGAGTTGCTGCAGCTCGGCCAGATCGGCTTTGCGGCGGCGATGGAGGCGGGATTCCTGAAGCTGGAGATTGCGCAGGTGCTTTTCGCTGGCGAGATAGGTTTCGAGCTCGACGATGCCGGTGCGCTGGGCGGGGGCAACATCCTGGAAGGCGTTGGAGAGCTTGACGTGGCCGCGAGCGAAGAGAGCGAATTCGAGAGTGGCGATGCGCTGCAGACGCCATTCGGTGTCGGCGATGGATTGAACGAGTGAAGATTCGCGCGGGCCGACCGGCTGGAGTTCAGTGGCAAAGGCGAGGATGTGACGTTCGTACTCGGCGGCGCTGTCGGTGGGGAGGAGAACGGTGCGTCCGGTGAGTCCGGTTTTGACGGCGTTCAGGCAGGTGATGGCTTTGCCTTCTTCGGACTGAGGACCGGTGCTGAGCTGAGCATTGGCGCGGTTGGCGTTCAGTTGAGCCTGGGACACGGCGGTTGGCTCGGCAGTAGGGTCGTTGAGAAGCTCGGCTTTGCGGGCGAGTTTGCGTTGCTTGTATTCGGCGGCGCGGCGGATTTGTCGGGCGGTCATGGGCTGCTCCAAAAAGAAATGGCCCGCGGCCAGGGGAGCTGGGGCGAGCCTGCCGGAGGGTAGCACGCTGCGCGGGGGAAACGAACTTCTAGTGGGGAGTGGAGAGTGGGAAGTGGCGAGTAATGAGAGGGTTGGGAATATTTTCGATGTTTGTGACTGAGGGAGTCGTCAGTGAGGATGCAATCGGCTTAGCTCGAGATCCCTGGTTTCGCTTGATTTCTGACGCGGAGCTTCGAGGCAACCGGACCCCATCCGAACGGCTTCGAGCTTTCTAAGACAGTTCCAGAGTGTTCACTTCCGGAAAGCATGGTCCCGCAACCGGACCGT
>CAXTMN010000122.1:0-6867 GCA_964245395.1 uncultured Bryobacteraceae bacterium | reverse complement strand
CCAACTCGTCAGCAACGGCCATCACGTTGCCCAAGAGACAGCGGGTAGTCGTGATCAGATTCAGCTTCTGCTGACAGACCGCTGGCCAAGCCGGCGAGAGGAGACAAAGTGAGCACAACGGCTGTCAAGCCTTCACAAGACAAAGCGGCAATTGCCCGCGCGCTCAGGTATGCAAGGGGGTTATCAGGGCGCAGCAATTGTTCCCCGGCCAAGACGCCATAGACCGGCATATCATGTGGACGGATCCTCTCATTAAGGTTGCGGGCATCAGCCCTAAGGGCCGCCGGATCATTGGCGTCTTGGCCGACGTGGACGACGCCAACATTCTCCCCCAGCGCAATTTGACGAGTTATCAGCCGTTCGCGCAGGGGCCCTTGTACGGAGCGTCCCTGCTGGTGCGCGCGAGCAAAAGAGCACGCCAGTACTCTTGAAGATGTCCGCACCGAAGTCCTGGCGAACAACCGTGTGAATGCAATCTTATTTGGAGGGTTTGCCGCTCTCGCTTTAGCGATCTCGGCGGTCGGAATTGCGGGCGTGCTGGCATTTTCGGTGAGCTGGCGCACACGCGAGTTCGCAATCCGGCTTGCTGTCGGCGCCCAGCCGGTCCGGATTCTCGCGAACGTTCTGTTCGACGGTGAAACCACGGCTGCGCTCGGCATCGCAGCAGGCGGTTTGCTGGGCTGGGGGTTGTCACGCCTGGCCGGCAACTACATTGCAGAACTTCAGCTCCCTGGCCCGGTTCCACTGATCGGATCCGCGGCAGTCGTCATTGTCTCCGCCGTCTTGGCCTCCTTAGTGCCCGCCGCCCGTGCAGCGCGAGTTGACACGGTGCAAGCGCTTCGCTGAATGAGAAAGCGGCAAACGGCGTGGTCAGTGGTCAGTGAGGAGTGGTCAGGTGAATTGTTGATGTGAGATCCAGAGTGCAACAAACCAACGGTCACTGATCCTGACTATCAGGCGCAACTTCGAATTGGTTAGCTCTCGCTGCGACCGAGGGCGTAGCCGATCGCCGTCAGACAAAGTATTGAGGCTGCAAACGGAAGTTCATTCACGTAGAAGCGGCCGATTTTGGGCAGCAGATCTGGAAACTCGGATTCGAAGCCCTTGGAGCCGGGATAGAGAAACGCCAGCGCTGAGAGGCTGAAAAGATGGCGGGAGCGAGGGCGGCTAGACACAAGTTATCAGCAGGATCGCCTGGCGTGCCGGAGCCATTTTGAATTAAACAAGTGAGTATACGAACCCACCTACGACGGTCAGAAGGGATGCGCTGTCAGCCTAGCTGCGGCATTTGCCCAAAACGGCGTTGAAGCTAACGCCTCGGGCCGCTCCATTCCAGGTATGACTTCCATTCACTCTGTCCTGGCATGTGCATTTGAAACTTGCCGCTCATAACAGAGTTCTTCAACTCGTAGGTGAGTTGAAATTGGGGACCCGGTATGGACCCATCGGAGAGGAAGACCACACTTTTAGGGTCTGGAGTAGAGACGTTGTAGTGGATGACGTGCCCTTCGTTGTCGAAGTAAATGGCCTTGAGAGGCTGCCCAGGTCTCTCTTGAAAGACGTAAAGGAGATCAGTGTGCTCGCAATCAAAGGCATCCGGTCCTTTGCAGGCAGCAACGCCCGTCGTATGTCGACCAAAGATATGGCCACCGAGCTCACGCTGGAAGGTATATGTTCCGACAACGTGAACACCCGCAGTGTCCCGCGTAGTTGCCTCCCAGTTCCCCTGGAGGAAGGCGAGTGCCTGGAAGGGATCGGATGAGGCAGATACATCTTGCGGAAGCAACGGAGATGCGAAGAGAAGAAGGGCAGCAGCAACGAATTTCATAGGCTTCCTTTCGTGTTTACGGTCAAGTCATGAAGTCTGCGTGCGACCTCTTCAGGGCTAAGCACTTGCTGAACGGCAGACAATGCCCAGACATGCCCGAAAGGATCTCGCACCCAGCCGTAACGATCCCCCCAAAACATGTCGGTAGGCGGGAGTGCGGGACTCGCGCCGTGATCGATCGCACGTCTGTATGCTGAGTCTACATTTGGTACGCCTATCTGGAAGACACATGTGGAACCAGATAACGTCTCGGGTGAGGCAAGAAGCGTGCCTTCCACGCGCTGATTTCGCTGAGCTGGCTCTTCGGTAGAAACCTGGATGAGCGAATCCCATAATCTCAAGTGGATGTGCTCGCCGGCGCCGCTAGGCGCAGGCGAGCGATAGAGGACCGACGCAGCGAACGCGTTGACGTAGAAGTCGACGGCCTCGTTAGCGTCTCGTACAACCAGATGGGGAACGATAACTCCTGGTGAGGGAACTGATCCTTCAACCGCCATCTCAATCACCACCTTTTCTGATTCGCGCAGCACCATCCTTGGTGGAAGCGAAGGCCCAAACATGTCCTGAAGGGTCGAAGAATCTGCGGTATCGGATACACCACTCAAAGACAATCTTCAATGGCGTCCCAGTGAGGTGATATTTCTGTTCAGAGCCGACCTTCTGCGAGGTCACGAGCTTGGCTTTCCGCAACTCGCGAAGGTGCTGGGATACAGCTGGCTGGGACATCTCAAAAGCTGAAGTAAGTTCCTTTACCGAGTGATCTGAATCGGCAAGCAGCGTAATCAGTCGTCTACGCGCGGGATGTGCGATGGCCTTGAAGAGTGCGTCGGTACTGCCCATAAGTAAAACCTTATAGGGATCATCCCATAAGCAAAAGCTTATAGCAACTCGCCTGGCGCGTGTGTAACAGTGAGAGCTCGGAGCATTGATCGCGTGACTGCAGAAAACTTTACGATTGGAATTCCGGATGCGATTTTGGAGGACTTGGCGCATCGCCTCCAAGCCACCCGTTGGCCCGATGAACTCGAGAGTGCTGGCTGGGAATTTGGGTCTAACCTGGGTTACGTCCGATCGCTGTCTGAGTATTGGCGTCATAGCTATGACTGGAGGCGCGAGGAAGCAGCTCTAAACCGACTGCCGCAGTATCGCATCGCTCTTGACGGTCTCCATATCCACTTTGTGCATGTCCGGGGAAAGGGACCGAGACCACTGCCGCTCATCGTCACGCACGGATGGCCGGGAAGTTTCGCCGAGATGGTCAAAGTCATTCCACTGCTGACCGATCCTGCGGCACATGGAGGAAGGGCGGAAGATGCATTTGATGTAGTGGCGCCCTCCTTGCCCGGTTACGGTTTCTCCGATCGGCCGAAGACGCCAGGAATGCATCCCAAGAAGATCGCTGCACTGTGGGCGGGATTGATGGAGGAACTCGGTTATAAGCGCTTCGGTGCACAAGGTGGCGACTGGGGGTCGGCGATTTCGATTGCGCTTGGACTCGACTATGCAGAGCGCATGGTTGGCATTCACTTGAATTACATCGCCGGGCGTTTCTTATTGGGAGGCACGCTGGACCAGACACCGAAAGACGAGATGGAGCGGGCGTATCTGGAGCAACTGCGTGCCTGGTTTGAGGCCGAGGGTGGCTATAGCCATGAACAAGCGACCAAGCCGCAGACGCTGAGTTACGGGCTCAACGATTCTCCTGTGGGGCTCGCGGCTTGGATCGTGGAAAAGTTCCGGAGTTGGAGTGACTGTGACGGTGATGTCGAACGCGTGTTTACGCGCGACGAGCTGCTGACTAACGTGATGATCTATTGGGTGACTGAGACGATTAGTTCGTCTACGCGGCTGTATTACGAGTCGCGCCAGCGGCCGCTAAGCCTTTCACAAGCCAACCGCGTAGAGCCTCCGGTAGCAGTTGCGGTGTTTCCCAAAGAAATCCCCATTCCTCCGCGTGCGCTTGCTGAGCGAGGCATGAATGTCGTGCGTTGGACTGAGATGCCACGAGGGGGCCATTTCGCTGCCCTGGAGCAGCCGGAACTGCTGGCAAAGGATGTCCGGGAGTTCTTCCGAGGCTTGCGATAGGAAGCTGACGGTGCGAGTGCCGGGTGCTCTACGGATCGCCGTGGATCGGGTGATCCGAACTCGCAGGAGCGAGGCGGGAACGTTAGACTGGGGCAGTGCAGAAACTACCTATCACAGGGGAACTTGCGCAGGAGTTCGAGCTGCCCGACTCGACCGGGGCGATGCGGAGCTTATCGGAGTTGGTCTCGCGCGGCCGTTTGGTGCTTCTGTTCTATCGCGGCAGTTGGTGACCGTTCTGCCTCCGCCAGTTGGCGGACTACCGAGAGCACTATCAGGAAATCCGGGCTGCGGCGGCGAGCGTAGTAGCCGTTTCAGTAGATGCGTCTGAAGCGTCGGAGGCTTTGCGTGCTCAACTCTCTTTGCCTTTTCCGATTTTGTGCGATACCGAGCGGTGTGTCGTCAGGCAGTGGGATATCTACAATTCACGCGAGAAAGGCGGCATCGCCAAGCCAGCGGTCTTCATTATCGATCAGGACCGGGTGGTGCGTTTTGCTGCAGTGGACACAGTTGTGAAGCGGGTCGCAGCGGCCGAGATTGTTGGCCTGTTGCAAGCCGCCCCAGAGGCACCGCGGATTCGGCGTAGAGTTCTCGTCCCACTATTGTCTAACTGGCTAAGCGCGATTCGGAACTCTATTCGCCGGTAGGCGGACACCTCACCCAGAGGGGCTCCCCTACTGCTGGCTATAGCCAAGCATCTCCAGATACCCCTTGCCTTCGATAGCTCTTCCCTGCTTTGTTCCGCGGAAGCGAGATGCTCCCTCCCAGTAAGAGGGGCTGCCTCCACCTGGCGTTGCGGCCATCTCCTGATTGAACAGAGGGGTCGACATTTCAAGCTCGATCGCCAGGCGAGGAATGCTGATTGTCCACTCGATGGGATAATCCGCATTGGTTGCGGTGCTGTGCCAGGTCTCACCAGGCACTAGGGTGAAGTCTCCCCTATGCAGGTGAGTTACGTTGCCATCCTCGCTAATAAAGGTGCCTTCGGAGGCAGGGTCGAATTGGCCGTTGGGCAGGCGCAGACCGTACAGCATGAGGGAAGACTTATCGTTAAGCTGGATCGAAAACCAATCCCAGGAGGGAAACTGCTGACCTGCCGCAAGATTAAAGAATTCATGATCGTTCCAGGCCAAGCCGTCTACCGGGATGGTTTCGCCGTTCACCTTGATGGATCCGCGCGCCTTCAATCTCGGGATGGAATAATACTCGTAATATTCAGTTCCCTGACCAGGAGCATCTAATTCGAACAGACCTTTGGTTCCATTCAGAACGGGAAGCTCTTCTGGAACGAGCGCCAAATCTACCCCGAAATCGTCCTGGAATGCATGCAGTTGAAACACTCCGCGGACTGTCTCTGGTTCGGTTAGTGTCCAATCGCCCAACTGGATGGTCCAGGGCTTCTCTGTGATGCTCGCAAGGGGACTCGTTTGCGGCGCTAGAGCTTTGTGGAAGAAGAACTGTTGACCGTCGAGATCGCTGACCGCGAGATCCGCAAAGATGATCGGAATGAACTGCGGTTGACCGGCGGGCGCACCGGTCGGCTGATAAGCATGAAAGAAGGTCAGCTCAAAACCATACTGCTTACCGATTTTTGATTGCAGGTTTCCTGTGTAATACCACCACTCCGTCTGATAACCAGGATGATCGTAGAGATCGCGCGGGAACTGGAAGAGGAAAGCCTGCGAGGGGTTGGCGAGTGAAGTTGCCGGTGAAAGTACTGTGGAGGATTGCGCCCCCAGCAGGCACGAAGAATTTGTAACCAGGAGGAAGGATAAAGCGATGGTTAGTGCGTTCAATTGTAGTCCTTTCATGCGGGTGAGCTTGAGTCAAGAATTGCCGAATCTGCTGCGTTAGATAGTAGACCAACTTTGAAGCAAACTCCAGGGAAAAACTCAAAATTCGTATTAAACATTAATGGTTGCGCAATCGCGACAACTGCACTGATACAAAGGAACGGGGACGCCCGTCTGGGAGAAACAAACCGTGAAAAGTAGATCAAGCCTTTCGGCGTTGGCCATTTTCGGGCTTGCCGCTGTACTTCGCACGAACGCGGCGGAGGGTCGGCTACCGCGAAGCACGCCTGAGGCGCAGGGCATTTCGTCAGGGGCAATTCTCGATTTTGTAGCAGCTGCGGATCAGAACATCGACACGATGCACAGTTTTATGATCGTGCGGCATGGTCAGGTGATCGCCGCGGCATGGTGGAAACCGGAAGCGGGGGACAAGCCGCATATCTTGCACTCGGTCAGCAAGAGTTTCAATGCCGCAGCGGTGGGGCTGGCGATCCAAGAAGGCAAATTACGACTCGATGATCGCGTGCTGAAGTTTTTCCCCAACGACGCACCGGCGGACCCGTCGGAAAACCTTAAGGCCATGACGGTGCGTGACCTGCTGACTATGTCCGGCGGCCACGACACCGAACCGAAGGCCATAGGAGGGATGCCTTCGGTGAAACAATTTCTCGCTCATCCTGTTCCGTATAAGCCCGGTACGCATTTTCAGTACAACACCATGGGCAGCTATGTTCTGTCGGCCATTGTCACGAAAGTAACTGGGCAGACCACGCTGGAATACTTGAAACCGCGATTGTTCGAGCCGCTGGGTATGGAAAATCCCCGGTGGGATAGCAGCCCTGAAGGCAATTCGCTCGGTGGCTATGGCCTATGGCTCCGCACCGAAGACATTGCCAAGTTTGGCCAGCTTTACCTGCAAAAAGGGAAATGGGAAGGGAAGCAGTTGATTTCGCAGAGGTGGATCGAACAGTCAACAACCAAGCAAATTGCGAATGAAAATGAGAGTCACGCCAAAATAGGTGCGGATTGGACGCAAGGTTACGGGTTTCAATTCTGGAGGTGCCGGCACAATTCTTTTCGCGCTGACGGGGCGTCCGGACAGTTCATCGTGGTGATGCCCGATCAGGATGTGGTGGTCGCGATTACTGCTGATACCGGCAACAT
>CAXTMN010000121.1:0-14312 GCA_964245395.1 uncultured Bryobacteraceae bacterium | reverse complement strand
AGAACCGGACCACAAGGAGCGCCGCCGTGTTCTCCAGCCCGCCTTTCACCGCGACCAAGTATCCTCTTACGCCGAAGCCATGGTGCGGGAAACGAATCGCCTCGCATCTGAGTGGACCCCCGGAGCCACCCTTGACATCCGCCGCGAAATGAAGCGGCTCACGCTGTCCATCGTCGGCGCTACCTTATTTGGGACCGACTTCCGTAGCAGCGCCGATGCCGTAGCAGCCGTACTCCAAAAAGTAATAAAAAAATCCACTCTATTGGGACCGGCGTTTGCGTTGATAGAACCACTGGCTCTGCTCTATCGTCGTCTCTTTCCATCCGGCCCCAGCTTGTTCTTTCGTCGCGAACGCGCCCAATTAGAAGCGATTCTCAGACCGCCAATCGAGCGCTCCCGTGCCACCCTTCCCTTGTCCGGCGCCCCCCAATCCGGCAGCAAGGATATTGTGAGCCTCATCCTTGCTTCCAAAGAACAAAATGATTCGCCTCTCAGCGATGAAGAGATCCGCAACGAGATCGTCACCTTCGTCTTGGCCGGACACGAAACAACTGCCGCCGCGCTGACCTGGACCTGGTATCTTCTCTCAGAGAATCCCGTCGCCGGGGAGCGGCTGCACTCCGAACTCGACAACGTAATCGGCGATCGCGATGTCACCTTCGAAGACTTGCCCCGGCTCCGCTATACCGTTCAAGTCTTTCAGGAAGCCATGCGCCTCTACCCGCCTGCTGTTGCCTTCGCGCGCAGACCCCGCCACGATCTGACGCTAGGCGGATATTCAATCAAACGCGGCCAGAGCATTTTCCTCAGCCCCTACATCACTCATCGCGAAGAGCGTTATTTTGAACGCCCCGAGGCCTTCGACCCGGATCGCTGGAACACCAACACCGCGCCCAAATTCGCCTACTTCCCCTTCGGCGGCGGAGCGAAAATGTGCATCGGAGAGCCCTTCGCCCGCATGGAAGGGGTGCTCATCCTTGCCACCATCGCTCGTCAATGGCGATGGCAATACACAGGCGGTTCGCTCGACATGAATGTCGGGATCACCCTCTCCCCCGATCGCCCCCTGCTGATGACCGCCACCTCGCGCATAACTCCGGCAGCTCAGCTAATTCAAGTTGCAACTCACCTGTGACTACGGCAATATTTCTCCCGCATCCATGCCTTTCCCTAAGCCACTCCTACCTAAACCGCAAACGGAGTCACTCCCTCCTCCCCGAACCAGCGATAACTCACGGCTTCCCCGCCCAGCGTCCAAGTCTGCGGTTCCGTACTGTGCAGCCAATCAACCGGCTCGAGTAATGGTCTCGCCGTCGCAGCCATCGCGAATGCCTGCCGGATCGCCGAACGTTGCTCGGGCCCCAAAGCATCAGGCGCTACGGAAACAAACAGAGGAGTTCCGCTCCGACTGAGCAAGTCCAGCCATTGACGGTTGAATCCCCACGGAATCTGTTTCGTCAGCCCCACGCAATCGGCATCAACGGCGTAAAAAGCTCCGTGCTGAGGAGCGCGAAAGGCCAGCGTGTTGACCCCCATTTTGCGAATGCGATTCCAGTCCCGCCCGCTCGTATCGTCACCGGTACGCTGAATCTCAAACAAGCCGGCCCCCAGGTGCCCGACCGTGTTACAGCCCAGCAGCATCGCGCTCCCAGCTGCCTCACGAAGCGCTCGATAGAAATCGCCAATAATTTCCGCATTCGTCCGCGTCCGATCCGCGAAGGTCCAATCTGGATCCGTCATCTCAGCTCTCATGTCAGAGCCCCAACGCCCCATCAAGTCGTACGTCGAGAAGTCATGTTTAATCAACCGGTAACCCCAGCCCACCGCCGTTCGTACGTCCTGCTGTATTTTCCCCAGCGCTTCGGGCACTGTCGGATCCATCGTGTACGCCTGGTGCGCTGCAGACTCACGCACCGCATGCGGCGATTGGAGCCGCCAGCCCGGAGCGATCACCTCCTTAGTGAACAACGGTCTCATCCAAAGCCCCGGCTGCACACCCACCCCTCGCATCGTCGACGCGAGCTGGGCCATATCAGAAAAGCGAACATTTCCTTGCGACCACGGACCCGCCGTCGCATTGGGCTGCCATCCATCATCGATCACCATGAAAGGCCTGTTCGCATCGGAGCTCGCCAGCGACGACATCCGCTCGGAGTCATCGCGGATGTCCGAGGCAGAGCTCTTGCCGTAAGCGTAATACCAGTTATTGCCTCCATACACCGGCGTCGCCGGCATGCGAGGCCTTCCACACAGGCGATGACAAAAGCTTTTCGCAGCGGCAAACGGTTTGACTTCCGGATAGATCTCCGTAACGACGGACGCCACCTGAAGCTCACGACTCCCCAGCTGCAGGCCGCGCCCGCCGTTCCGCACGTCAAGCCAAAGCGACACGCCCGCCGGATCCACTTGCCAGAAACAGAACGCAGCGGTTCCGGTCCTGACGCCGCTTGCCACCGTCGATCTGCCATCGAATGCCAGAAAGTACCAGGGCATGATGCGCTCGGGCTCCATGCCCCGCCACGCCAGAGTTCCATAGGATCGCTCCCAGTCATCGCCCAGAAACAGCAGACTTGCCGGTGTTTCGAGCTGCCACCGGAGGTGAATCCTCATCACAGCCGCCCTGGTCGGTTGAAGACTCACCGCACAACCGCCGGGCCGCTGCTCAATGCCGACTTCAATACCGTCGCCCTGCCATCTTGATCCGTCTCTCTTCAGAAAAATCGCGCCGCTTTCGGTCGCCGCCATTACTGTGTTTGGCCTGCCAGACACCTCCAATAACGGGCTGCGTGTTAACGAATTTTGCTCCACCCCACGTGACACGGGCAGTGCAAGAGCGGAACTGAGAATCAGAGTGCGGCGGCTAAGTATCTCGTCAGTTGACATCCATCTATCCATCCGCTTGCATCGTCTCCTTCTCCGTCACCTTCTTCGGGGCGTAAACCATGCCCTTCGTTCCGTTCGCAATCGCTAAAGCGAACCGGCGCTCAAGCGCCTTTGGTGGTCCCCCCAAAAAGCTTTGCTCAAAAGCCTTCCGCATGCACTCCACCGCGGGCCAAGGCTAGCTACGCCTGAAAGGCTCAAAGGCCTTCCCGGCTCTCTCGACTGGAAAACACAGAAGCCACGGGGGAGGACATCGAGTGTGAGTGCAACGAGTCGGCGGGTCGTGGCGCGGTCACCGGGATCTGCTCCCGCGAAAAATCCATAACGCTCGGTCCGAAAGCAGCAACGGCCTCATCCTTAATAAACTCCCGGCTGCCGTGCAGGTCCAGCGCGTCCATGCCGTAGTCGGCCTGTTCGTCCTCGTCGATCGTCGTGCGGTTGATGGTCAACCATTTGTTTTCGAGTTCCTGCAAGGCTTCCAGCACATAGCGGGCGTCACGCTTGTTCAGCGTTAGAGTTATGGTGAGTGTCGGGGCGGGGTCGTTCATAGCTTTCGTGTCCTTTCGCAATGCAGGGCCAACTCGGAAAGCAGGCTCTTGTATTTAAACCATAGTCATATCAGAACCGGGGCAAAGAGAGAATAGTGGCCCTGGTTCTTGGGGTTCGGGTCGCGACGTAGGCAAGACCCCGACGGCAAGGGGACGGTGGTCGGAACTTTCCACACCCAACCGCTCAACCCGAGGGATTGAAGATATTCGAGCGTGCCGAGGGAAACACCTAAGCCGGTCGCCCTGACCATCAAGATACCGTTGCGTCAATAGGTATCCACATCGGCAGGACGCACATTCTAAAGGCGCGGTTTTTCGGAGTTGCCGAGCCGGTACAGGTCCTCTGCTAACAAGTGAAGATATGGCGGGGTCGCAGTGGTCACTTTCCTGAGTGTAAATTGTTTCTTCCTTCGCCCTTCTACTGAGTTTCAACACTATTAGCCTTCTGAGGCACGATAATGGAGTGGACAGCAAGGTAAGAAGTCTTGCTGTTGCTTGCGATTTGAACAAGCTACTCAACTCTGTTGGCGGGAAGTGACTCGGTCCGTAGCCTCGGTGAATCGGAAGCCAGGGCAGCCGATCAGTTGGTGAATGTCGAGCATTAGCTCTGTGCCATCCTATGGAGAACTTGGCGAGCCCCGCACGAGCCCCCAGTTCTCCTGTGACCGAACGCCAACCTCGTCTGCGGCGGGAGCTAGGTCTCGGCGATCTCGTTCTGGCGCAGATCTTGTCGGTCGTTGGGTCAGCATGGGTCGGTGTCGCCGCCACACTGGGCCGTGCCCACGTGGCGTTTTGGCTCATGGCCATGCTGCTGTTTTACCTTCCCCTGGCTGCTGTCGTCATCCTCTTAAATCGGAGGCAGCCACTCGAAGGCGGCCTTTACCAATGGGCCAAGTCAGGGCTCGGCGAGCGACTCGGTTTCATGACCGCCTGGAACATCTGGGTCTACGCGATCTTTTCCGTAGCCAGCGTTCTCTATGTCATCCCCACCGACATCGCTTACTTCATTGGCGATACCGCCTCGTGGATTCCGCGCAGCCGCCGCCTCTCTGGATTGCTGATTGTTGCTGCCATCCTGCTCATCTCTGTCGTCGCTGTTCGCGGCTTGGGCTTAGGCAAGTGGCTGCATAACGCCGGCAGCGCCATGATCTGCGTTGCCTATGTCATCTTGATTGGCCTGCCGATCCTGGCAGCTTTCCATGGCCACAGGACCCACTACGAGCCCCTTCCCTGGCAAGCCCCTCACCTGAATCTGTTCAGTGTGGCCGTCTTCGGGCAGATGACCATCGGCGGCTTAAGCGGATTTGAATATGTCGCCATTATGGCCGGCGAGTGCCGTGATCCCGCGCGAACGGTCGGCAAGTCCGTCATCATTGCTGCCCCTGTCATCGTGCTCATGTTTATCTTGGGCACCAGCTCCGTACTGGCTTTTGTGGACGGTCAGCCCATCAACCTGATCGGTCCCATCCCCCAAACATTCCGCCTCGCTCTTGGCGGATCTTTCGCCGGAGAAAACCTGGCGCGTTTTGGTATCCTCCTCGGCATTGCCCGCGCTGTGGCCAACGGCAGCCTGCTCTTTACCGGTCTCACACGCCTCCCCATGACCGCCGGTTGGGACCACTTTCTTCCCTCCTGGTTTACTGCTCTGCATCCCCGCTGGAAAACCCCGGTGAACTCTATCCTCTTCGTGGCGGCGCTGGTCACTACCATGCTCTTACTCAGCATGCTCGGTGTACGTGAGCAGGAAACGATGCAACTGCTCCAGAACGCGTCCACGGTTCATTACGGCCTCGGTTATCTCGCCCTGTTCGCTCTTCCCCTATTCGGGTTTGCCCACTTTCGCAGTGGTCTGCCGCGTTGGGCCCCCACTGTCGCAGCTGCTGGCTTCATCGCCACGCTCATTTCAGTCGCTGTCGCGGTCCACCCGATCGTCAACGTATCGAGCCATCTCGGTTACGCCGCAAAAATCGTGGGCACAGTGGTGGTCAGCAACGCCATAGCTTTGCTGATTTACAGAAGTCACCGTAAAACAAACAGTCAGAGGGGTTCGCCTGAGCCCTCACCTCTTCAGCCACCCCTGTGAGTCAAGCCAATCGGCCCGCTTTCGCAAACATATGCAGCTCACCGGGCTTTCGCGCGGCAGTCCAGCGGTCGTATGAGCCAATGCTGTCCATCGCCAGCGGTGCTAAAAAATCTATGCAGAAAAACCGGATTGGGCTTCTCGCTTTAACATCCCTTCTTGTGCACGTTGTCCTCTCAGGCGCAGTCCAACAGGCCCGAGCACAAGTGGGGAAGCCTGCCTATCCGGCCATGGCCCCACAAAGCCAGTACATGATATTGAACAAGAATTCCGAGATCGTGCTGGCTCGCAGTGCTGCTCCCGCATCCATCTCAGATGGAGCCGAAGTGCAGGTTCTGGGACGGAGTGGATACACGATTGCCGTAGCGGGCAGGAACGGCTTTGTCTGTCTGGTCGAGCGGTCCTTCAGCGCCGCTACGGATTTTCCGGAGTTCTGGAATCCCAAGATAAGGGCGCCGGTCTGCGCCAATGCGCCGGCGGCCAGGACCTATCTGCCCGCGGTACTGCTGAAGGCCAAGCTGGTGTTTGCAGGAAGATCAAAGACAGAGATTGCACAAGCGATTAAATCGGCGTTTGACAGAAAAGAACTGCCCGCCTTAGACCCTGCCGCCATGTGCTTCATGATGTCGAAGCAGCAGTACCTGGCCGACGACACGATGAGCTGGCATCCGCACATGATGTGGTTTGTTCAAGGCGACGCAGCTAAGAGTTGGGGAGCAAACCTCCCCCACTCGCCCGTTCTCGCAGCGAATGACCCGGAAGACCGGATGACCATTTTTCTCGTCTGGGTTGGCAATTGGTCCGACGGCACTCCGGCGCCGCATGACGTGCATTGACCCGTGATTCCAACGGTTCGAGCGTACTTACGTCCGGCTTTGGCGATCGTTGAGGGAAGGGAGTATTCTTCACCAACCATACCGTGGCAACTGCGGCAACCTCCTAACCAATAAGCACGTACATGGGGAGTTAGAACGCAAGTCGATATCGAGTCTGCACGTCGGCAAACCGAGGCGAGTTATCCTTGCTCGGACGCCATCATTGGCGCGAGAAGCCGGGTTATGGTGGTTGCCGCCTGTTCCGCATCAGGCCTGTTTGCCGTCCGCACCCATTGCTTCGCCGCCCCATAAATCGCTCCCGCGAGCGTCGCCGCCACCATCTCGGAATCAGTTCCGGACCTCAAAGGATGTTCCCTTAAACCGGTACCGATCATGCCACGCACGATGGACACCATAGCTGCTTCCAGGTGCTGTGCCAACTGGCGTTGTTCTGAGCCGTATGGGATGTCTGCAAGAAAATCGCAGACGGCAAGCGCGATGCCGTGCATGGCCCATGCGCAGGTCCCGTCAAATCGGACCCCACGGCTCAGCAGAAGGTCTTTGAAGCGGGTAGCTACCATGTCCTCCAGCAGATCGAATTTGTCTACGAAGTGTGCGTAAAACGTCGCTCGGTTGAGCGTTGCGCCATCGGCTATGTCGCCCACCGAAATCTTCTCAAACTCTTTCTGCGCCAAAAGATCTTCCAGTGCGTGCTGCAGCATCTGTCGGGTCCTTCGCACCCGCGGGTCGACATACTCCTGCGGGCATGAGGTCGACGACGGCATTGCTTAAAGTCTACACGCAAACAAATGTTGCTTTGAAGGCAGGTGTCTTAATAGTTGAATCCGACAGCCGTAGTCAATGCATCATTTGTCTAGAAGCCCATGAAAATAGTTTTAACCATCGCTCGATACCTGCTCGGATTCATGTTTACGGTCTTCGGCCTGAACGGCTTTTTGCATTTCATCCCCCAGCCCCCACCGGCCTCTCCCTTAGCGCTGCAATACATGACGGTTATGGTGGTCTCCCATTACTTCGTTCTTGTGTTCCTCATACAACTTGTTGCTGGCATTCTGCTGCTCTTCAATCGTTTTGTACCGCTGGCTCTGGTTCTGCTTGCGCCGGTAATTGTGAATATTCTCCTTTATCACAGCTTGATGGACCCGGCCGGACTGCCAGCAGGCATCCTGGCGACGATTCTCTGGATTCTGGTATTCGTGCGCGTTCGTGGAGCCTTCACCGGAATACTGAAATCGAAGCCCTCGCCTGCCGACGCCTACAACCAGTGAACTGTCCCGGTGAAAACGGTAGCGCGCCAGGACGGATTAGCCTGTCCCAAGCCGGTGTTTGGCGCGTGGACAGGTCTGTCCGTCCCCTGACTTTGCCATCACTGGTTTTGCCTTCGCTGAATCAGCGGGACCGCCCACTAGTGAACTTCTTTACGCGATTCTTCTCGAGCAAGTCTCGCTCGACGGCCCCGATAGCTGGCCGGGCTATCTTTCCTTCAACTAACTCCCTTCAACCAAACCTATGAGGTCTACCATGCCTACCCTTCTCGTTATCGAATCTAGTCCACGCGGCGATTACTCCGTCTCCCGCAAGCTCACCTCCAAGTTCATCGACGACTGGAAGGCTCAGCACTCAGGCGGGAGCGTCGTCGTTCGCGATCTGATGAAAACCAACTTGCCGTTCGTCGATGTGCCTTGGATCACCGGTGCGTACACACCTGTCGAGCAGCACTCGCCGGAGGTCAAACAAGCCATCGCCATCTCAAACGACCTGATTGCAGAACTGATGGCCGTCGACCATATAATCCTCGGCACGTCGATGTACAACTTTTCCATACCGGCAGTTCTGAAGGCCTATATCGACCACATCGTTCGCCTCGGCCTGACCTTTACGCCAAACTATGAAGGGCTGGTGAAGGGCAAGAAGCTGACGATCATCCTCGCTTCTGGTGGTGTCTATACGCCCGGAGCGCAGGCTGAAGGCTACAACGTCGCCATCAGTTATCTCAAGCAGATCTTCGGCTTCATCGGCATTACGGATGTGAAAGCCGTCCTTGCAGGTGGCACGGCCGCGGTCGATAGACGCCAGACTACATTGCCGCAGTTGGTCGGTCAGTTCGAGCCGGAGGTCGCGCAGGCCGCGCAAGCCTAATTTCTCCGGGTTGGGTCACTCTGCCCTCGTTCCCAGCCGGAGCCTTTAACCTCACCAAATTGCGGCGTGCGTAATCAAACCGAAAAGCCGTACCATGCCGCGTTCCTATAGATATTCGAGTTAGACCGCACCTGAGCAACTAGGACCCTTGAAACCGTTTTTATCCACCGCTCACAGCAACATTTAACAGGAGATTTTTCATGCCAAATAAAGTCTGGTTTATCACCGGAGCGTCGCGTGGTTTCGGCCGCATCTGGGCAAAAGCTGCCCTTGAGCGCGGCGATTTCGTCGCCGCCACTGCTCGCAAGCTCGCCCACGTAGCCGACCTCACCGAGCGCTTTGGCGACCGCATCCTCCCGCTCGAGCTCGATGTCACAGATACTGAGCAGGTCAAGCAGGCCGTCACTGCCGCGCACGGCCACTTCGGCCGCATCGATGTCGTCCTTAACAACGCCGGCTACTCCCTGGTCGGCACCGTTGAGGAGGTCCGCGAGGACGATGTGCGCGCCCTCTTTGACACCAATTTCATCGGGACACTGCGTGTCATCCAAGCCGCGCTTCCCATCCTCCGTCAACAGCGCAGTGGACACATCGTGGGCGTTTCCAGTGTTCTCGGGTTGGTGGGGATCCCTCTGCTCGGCCTCTATAGTGCCTCCAAGTGGGCCTTCGAGTCGCTCCACGAGGCCCTCGCCCAGGAGATTAAGCCTTTTGGCATCAAGGTAACAATCCTCGAACCCGGAGCCTATGCCACCGAGTTCGGCAGCGCCGCCTCAGTGAAGGTCGCTCCCGGTCTCGAACCCTATGCCACACTCCGTGAGCAGGTGGTGTCTCATATCTCCACCATGGACCAAGGAGACCCGCGCGCTACGCCAGAAGCCGTCCTCGCAATGATCGACGCCCCAGCCCCGCCGCTGCGCTTCTTCGTAGGCAGTACCGGCCTTCCCCGTGTGCGCGATGCCTACCAGGCGCGGCTTGCGCTCTGGGAACAGTGGGCTGAGCTATCTAACTCCGCACAGGGTCAGCCGACCAAGGGAGTAGTCTCTCTCTGACCGAATCCGGTTGCCGGCGTTATCACCAGGAGGGTGATGAACGGATCGGAAGAGATCTTCCGTATGGCTTGGGAGAGGGCGGCGGCCTGAGCGAGATCGACGGCGAGGGCCACGCTAACCAAAGAGCCACTTACCATGATTGCGAGATTGTCAATGAAAGCTATAGTTGTAACGGATTTCGATAAGGCGCCCTCGTATGGCCAATTCGACGAGCCCGAAGCGGGCGAAGGCGAGGTCAAAGTTGCTGTGTCTACGACAACTCTCACCCCACTAGTTCGCCTGATCGCTCAGGAAAGGCATTACGCGGGTAGCAAACAGTTGCCGTTCGTCCCCGAGAATGGACGGAGTCGGCCGCCTGCCAGACGGAAGCCGGGTCTATTTCCTCTTCCCGCGGAACCCTTTTGGCAGCATGGCTGAGTGCTGTGTCGTCAAGTCCAAGTGGTGCGTCGCGGTCCCCGATAATGTTGATGACGTCATGGCAGCGGCAATCTCGAACTCTGGATTGTCGTCCTGGGTGTCGCTGACGCATCGAGGCGAGTTTCGTGCGGGGCAAACCATCTTGATCAATGGCGCGACCGGATCAGCGGGACAACTTGCAGTGCGCATCGCCAAGCATCTTGGAGCAGCAAAGGTAATTGCCACAGGAAGAAATCTGCAAAAGCTCGAGGCTCTGAAGAGTGAAGGTGCAGACGTGACCATTCCGCTGGAACAACCGGACGAGTTGCTGGCTATGGAGTACAAACGGGTATTCGGACAGGGCGTAGATATCGTGCTCGATTACCTGGGAGGTCATCGGGCTGAGGACATCATCAACTCTGCCACAAAAGGCCGGGGCTCGAAGGATGGAGAGCCGCGTGTGCAGTTCGTGCAGATCGGCGGAATGGCAGGAAAGAGCATCACTGTAGATACCAATGCACTCCGCAGTTCTGGACTGGAGCTTATTGGCAGTGGTCTCGGTGCATTTTCGGTTGATACGGCGATTCGTTCTGCCGGAGAGTTGCTGTCGGCCATTATTCCGGCGAGCCTTTCCTTACAAGTGCGTCAGCTCACGTTCACAGATGTGGATGAAGCCTGGGCAGACTCTTCGGAAAGCCACAAGGTCGTTTTACGGCCGGCACCTCGACAAACGGTCAACCGCTAGACCGGCTTCACCCAGCTTTCGCGGCCACCACCATTCCCGTTCAAAAACTTCCGGTTATGGAAATCTGGCCGTATGCCCCGCGCTCTGGCACCGTGGGCGCTCGCCGCAATCGCCAGCCTAAATCGAATTGAACGTCAACCGCGCGCGAGATCGCGTACCGTGCCAGCACGCCGGCGCTAGCCAGATCGACCGAGCTCGTCGCATCGGGGATGGGACTGATCTGCCGAAGCGCCGCATAATCGAAAAAACCGCCGACCTGCGCCTTATCGCCGACCTCCGAGCCTCGCCTCAACGTTCGCCACAAGTCGAACCCGGGTAGCCTCAATTCCTGGCTGAACATCTCGCCTTTGCTGCCCAGCGCAGTGTCGGTGTAATAGCCGCGAACGCTACCCACGCCTCCCCCGCCCACCTGCTCGCTGTAGGGAAGATTGCCACTGCTGCTCTGCAACGTCACGCGCGTAATCGCACTGCAGCGCTCCGGTAGCGGCGTCGTTCGGGTGACCAGAAACCGGTTGTAGACGTAATGCGCCCGGGCCCCCGGCACCAGCGACGCAAGTGCCGCGTCCGTGTTGTTCGCCGTCAGGCCTCCAGGACTGAATACAAATGTGTTCTGAACGGCAGTCTGGCCCAAATGGTCGCTAAGGGTCGCATCGTAAATCAGCGGAAATTGGTCCACCTCCGCCTGTGTGGCAAACACCTCGAACCCTGCGAACTCGAGGTTGTTATCGGTCGTCTTGAAGTCGTAGCCGACCTGCAGATCCTCAGTAAATCGATGGGCGTGCGGCAGCGAGCGAACGTATCGCACGCTTGCTTGCCCGGAATGACCTGCCTCGTTAAAAATCTCGCCCACTTGCGGCCGCTGCGTCCCGTATGAGCCGAAGATCAGCAGTTGATCGCCCCACGGCAGCGGAACCGCGTCCGATACCGAGTGCGAAATGGAACGCCCACTCAAGCTGCGCGTGAACTGGTACGAAATGATCTGCCCCGTGCCGAAGGCATTGCCCCAGTTTGCGCCCAGGTTGAATTCAGGAACACCCAGGCTGCGTACGCCGAGGTTGTCGTAGCCGCTGTAGAACCGCAGCGGCAGTTGATCCTTGGCGCTCAGCACCAGATCTGTCTCGCCGGTCTGACTCCCCGGCTTGAACACCGCGTCCACATTCAGAAACGGATTTCGATTCAGCCGGTCGAGGTCAGTCTGCAGGTCATCCAGCTGCAAAGTCCGGCCAGGCAGCAGTCCGCTGGTTTGCCGGATCAGTGACGGCGAGAAGTAACGCGCCCCTTGCACCTCAATGCGGCCAAGCTTGTATTGAGTGACCACCACCTGCACCACCCCGCTAATAATGTTTTGGGGCGGGACTGATACATCGACGAACGGCCGTTGATGTGCCCGCAGCCAGTTCGTTGTCAACGCCTTGATCTGGTCGAGTGTAGCCAGCGTGAGCGGCCGGCCCATCAAGGGACTCAGCTGCGCGGCAAAGCGCGAGTCGTTTAACTCTGGAACCTGGACAGCTCCTAAGCCGGAGGGTCCAACCGCCGAGATAGGGAGACCTGTGGCCACCACTCGATCCGCGCCGGCAACGAAGACTAGCCCGTTCAGCGCCTTTGCTAATGGCGCGTTCGACCCGCCCTCAGGTAATGCCTCGGCAGGAGCCACCAGCGTCGCCGCTTCCGTCTTCGCCGGCAGTTGTGGAGCCACATGATTGTAATTCTGCGCCTTCCCTGCGAACGGCGCGCAGACGGCGATTGCGATTGCCCACCAAGCGGCCAGCACGCGACCGGTAACCGGAATCATAGCGGCTCTTCGCCTCAATGCGCCAACTCCGGGGAAGATTTCGGAAGGGCGGATGGTGGCAGTGTGATATGCCAGGACTTGTTCTTTCCGCCTTGCAGCAGAATCTGCTCGGTCGTGTTGAGAACGGCAGGTCCGCTCGTCGTCGCCCGGTCACCCGAATCCGCCACGTGAGTGCCGGCGCCATTTACGTCCACAATTGTTGGCAGCGATCCAAATCCGTTGTTCTGCCATGTCGAAAGCGTCGACGGAGCCGGGTACGGGATATAGGTACGCGGCACAGCCACTGCGAACACCGCCCTCGCCGCTAATGTCGCGATTTGTGTCGCCGATGCCAGGTTTCTGACCGTCATGTTCGACACGATTGCCCCCGCTAACGTCGATGAGTTTGTATTGATTGCCGGAGTGATCACGCCGCCTCCGCTCGCCGAAACCGGCAGCAGGTAATTCGAAAGCAGCGTCCCGGCATTTGCGGCAAAGTATTGCGCCCCCAGAGTTGCCGTGACCGTGCGTGTTCCGGCTGCGGCCGAGTCATAACTCCCGATACTCTGAGTGACCGTCGCGCCTTGGCCACTCACGAAGCCAGACAGGACGAAATTGCCGGTTGTTAATGTGGCCACAATGCTGCCGTCGCTCATCTTGGTTGGCACGCCCACAATCACTGCGCTCAGCAAGCCGGGGTTGATAGAGCCCTTCCCCATCGCTGATGTCGGCAGGACATAGTTGCTTAAGTTAGTGCCCCCTGCAGCAGCGAAATCTCCTGATCCCAGCGTTGCCGTTAGCGCGCGTGCACCGGCGTTGGCCGAATCATAGGTTGCCGCCATCTGCGTCACGGTCGCTCCTTGTCCGGCCACGAATCCGCTCAGGTTGTAATCACTTGGATGAACAATCGCGGCAGTCGTCCCGTCAAAGATCTTACTCGGCGTTCCCGCAATGGCGACGGTCAGCTGCCTGGCAGTGATCAGCCCCGTCCCCGATGCAACACTTGGCAGAATGTAGTTCGAAGAAAGAACCCCGTTTGTCAGGAGGAAGTTCCCCGCCAAAAGCGACGCCGTGACAGTTCGCGAACCCGCATCGGCAGCGCTATAGGTACCTGCCGCCTGACTGATGCTTCCGCCTTGTCCTCCGGCGAAGCCCGTTAGGAGATAATTGCCACCGCCCAACACCGCTGCCGTAGAACCGTCGTAGGTCTTCGAAGCGTTCACAATGGTCGCCGTCAACGCCTTCGGGTCGATCGTCCCGGCACCCGATGCTGCGGTCGGGAGCAGGTAATTGGCCAGATTGGTTTCGCCCGTAGCTGCAAAATCCCCCGCGCCCAGTGCCGCCGTAATCGTGCGAGAACCTGTATTGGCTGCGTCATACGTTCCCGCTGTTTGTGTCACCGTTGCGCCCTGGTTTGCGACGAAACCGCTAACCGTGTAGTCGGCCGCTCCCAGCAGAGCGGCCGTGGTGCTGTCATAGGTGCGAGTGGGATTGCCCGTGATCCCTGCCGTCAGTGCCTTTGGATCAATCACTCCCGCGCCCGACGCTGAAGTCGGCAATACGTAATTGGCCAGATTGGTCCCGCTCATCGGCGTAAAGTTTCCCGCACCGAGAGCGGCCGATACGGTGCGTGAACCGGCGTCGGCAGCATCATACGTTCCCGCAGTCTGACTCACCGTAGCCCCCTGGCACGCAACAAAACCACTCAGCGTATAGTTGCTCGAAGTGAGTGCCGCCGCCGTTGTCCCGTCATACACCCGCGTCGGATCTCCCGCCACCGCAGCTGTCAGCGTCTTCGGATTGATCGTTCCCGCTCCCGAAGCTGTCGTCGGCAGCACATAGTTGCTTAAGTTAGCTCCACCAGTTGC
>CAXTMN010000120.1:13126-14408 GCA_964245395.1 uncultured Bryobacteraceae bacterium | reverse complement strand
GCAGCTTTCCAGATTATCGACTCGGTACAAGCCGGCGCGACCGGTGCTCTCCGCGGTCTCGGCAATACTCGCGGCCCCATGCTGGTCAATTTAGCGGGCTACTGGTTTTTCGGCTTGCCTATTGGCTACTGGCTTTGCTTCCATCTCAGATATGGCGTGTACGGGCTCTGGTGCGGCCTCACCCTCTCCCTTTTCGTCATTGCGCTGATTTTGCTGTACGCCTGGCAACGTGCATCAGCAGGCCTCGTACACGTATCGGCCAGAGACGTTAGCAACAGTTGAACTGGAAGAAGGGTGACTTTGGAAAGCCTGCTGCCTTGCCCAGTCGTTTCTGATAGAGAATTGATGAATGGAACCGCTGCTGCAGGACATTCGCTACGCATGCGTTCGTTTTCGTATGAGTCCTGGCTTCAACATCGTTGCGATCACATTGCTGGCGCTTGGAACCGGAGGGAACACCGCGATATTCCAGCTGTTTGATGCGAGTCGGCTTCGTACTCTCCCGGTGAAAGCACCTCAAGAGCTCATCGAGTTTCGCATCGACGACATGACTCACGCTAGAGGCAATTGGCTGCGAAATGCCGCGCTCACTAATCCTCTCTGGAAACAGATTCGGGGCCGTCCCAACGTGTTTACTGGACTGTTTGCCTGGGCCGGGTCCTCGTGAATATCTACGTCCGGGCTACACTCGTCGTTATCCCTTTGGCTGGAGAACTCTTCCGATTGCGCAACCCTGCCCTAATTCTTCTTTCCTCGCTTCTCCTGTCCGCCGCACAGCCGCTCTTGCCGGAACTTCAGAAAGCGGCCACACTCATCACGCCCGATGGATTGCTGCGCCCTATCAAGGAGCTTTCTTCGGATGCTTACACGGGCCGCCTTCCCGGTACGGAGGGCGAAAAGAAGAGCGTTGCTTACCTGATTGCCCAATGCCGTAGCCTGGGACTGCAACCGGGCGCTCCCGATAGCAGCTGGACGCAGTCGGTTCCGCTCTGGGGCACTCGTTCTACAGGAGTTCTTCGAATCGTTTCGACAGGAAAAGTCGTCCCTCTCGATGCCGATCGAGATTATGTTGCCTGGTCCGTGCTGCCTGACAAAGCGGTCGATGTCCAATCATCCGGATTGGTATTCGCCGGATACGGCGTTGTGGCGCCCGAGTACGGCTGGAATGACTATCAGGGAACTGATGTTCGCGGAAAGACCGTAATTATCCTGAGTGGCGACCCTCCCGTAGCCGATCCGCAGGACACCTCGAAGCTCGACAATAAAATGTTTCTCGGTCGCG
>CAXTMN010000120.1:0-13116 GCA_964245395.1 uncultured Bryobacteraceae bacterium | reverse complement strand
GAACGAAGTTCGAGACCGCGTATGCGCACGGAGCCTCCGCTGTGATCCTGCTGTACTCAGCGCGCACAGCGGGAGCAAATCTGTTCCAGAACTACCGGCGTGAAAACATGATTTTGCGGGGCGCTGACGATCGAAAGCGAGTCCAGGTCCAGGCTCTCGTTTCGACCGATCGTGCTCACGATCTGTTCGCCGCTGCCGGACAGGACTTCGCTGCGCTCCGTGATGCCGCTGCGAAGCCCGGCTTTCATGCAGTTGCTTTGAATGCGCAAGCTTCGTTTCAAATTACGAATCAGGTGCGCCGGATCGACTCTGCCAACGTGATTGCGAAGATTCCCGGCAGCGACCCGACACTCAAGAATCAGTATGTTTTCTACAGCGCGCATTGGGATCATCACGGACAGGATGGGGACCGCATCTATCATGGCGCTAGCGACAATGCCGCCGGAACAGCGGGTATTCTAGAGCTCGCTCGTGCGTTCCACAGCCTTCATCCTGCTCCGCGCCGAACTCTTCTGTTCCTATGGCCGACGGCCGAAGAGAAAGGCCTCTTAGGCGCCCGCTACTACGTCGAGCACCCTCTTTACCCTCTAAAGGACACAGTAGCCGACATCAACCTCGATTACTTCAGCAATTGGGGTTGGGGCCGCACACGAGACTTCAGCATTGTCGGGATCGACAATTCCACTCTCGATGACCTAACCGCGGCTGCGGTCCAGCGGCAAGGGCGCGTTCTCACCGGAGATACTGCACCCGAGCAAGGCTTCTATTTCCGTTCCGATCATTACGAATTTGCACGGCTTGGCGTGCCCTCAATTGAAACAAGTCCGGGCATTGACTACCTCGGCAAACCACCAGACTATGGCACCGCCAAACGGTCCGAGTACATCAGCAAAGACTACCATCAGCCTTCGGACGTCATCAAGCCCGATTGGAACCTTGATGGCGCGGTTGAAGATTTGCAGGTTCTCCTGGAAGTCGGCTACCGGGTTGCCCAGCAAGACGGACGTCCAGCCTGGAAGCCCGGGGCTGTCTGGCGTCCGAAACCGTAGCTACTTCGAGCCGTTTCCCCTAACTTGCGTTCGGCTCATCTTCGGCATCGATATCGGCATCGCGCACGCAGGTTTGCGGCCGTGAGTGGTTTGGCGCTGTCCTCCAGACCTTTTCGTCAAGCAACTCGACCCTGCTGAGTTTCTCTAGCGCAAGGCATCGCCAATTCCCGGGTGAACCAGCCCGGTTAAGCCCGCTCCCACTGTCCCCGCCATATTGATAGCAGAGTACCTGTAAGTATCCTTCCGCATTTCGCCCAAGTCGGTGTGGGCATAGCAGCCGACGACGGCTGTGGTAAATCGCGTGAATGGGCCGCCTGCTCGAAATTGCTATCCAGACCAGCCGGTAGACCGCCTCAATGTTGTGAGCCTTTGCCGTGCCAGCACCCATTCACCTGATCCTCCAGCTGGCATCCAGAGTCTCACATAATCCTGACTGTTCGGTGAGAGTTTCCCGAAGCTTTGTCAACAAATCTACAGGGGCTGCTGCCCCCGACTGCAATGTATGCCCAGGGCCGAGAGCGGCGTTTAGAGTCTAGCTTGATCGAGCGCAATCTGATCTGGATCCTCCTCTTAGCCAAAGCCGCTCGCAACCGCCGATGCGCTGTGATGGCTTTGCCGTTACTGGCGCTCTCTGTGCCGGTGGCGCAGGCAAGCCTCGACCCTTCAAAGGCCATCACTCAATACGTCCACCAATCCTGGCAGGCTGATCAGGGACTTCCAGAAAACTCGGTCGCTGCGGTCGCACAAACCCAGGATGGATATATCTGGCTTGGAACGGAGAGCGGTCTGGTCCGCTTCGATGGTTTCCATTTCTCCGTCTTTGAAAAGAGCAATACGCCAGCCCTCCGCAGTAACGTGATCAGTTCACTCCTCGTAGATCACAACCAGACACTATGGATCGGAACTCACGGAGGCGGGCTTGCCTGCTATCGGCAAGGTAAATTCCAGAACTTTCGATATCAGAACGAATTATCTCGCGATTCTGTACTCTCTCTCTTTGAAGACCGCCAGGGTGCGTTATGGGTCGGAACTGAAGGCGGTGGCCTGGTTGCTCTGCACGGCAATCGCTTTCGACGTTTTGTCAAAGCTGACGGACTCGCCGACGACTCCGCGTTTTCTCTCGCGGCTGACTCACAAGGCTCGCTTTGGGTTGGGACTCAGAGCGGGCTGAGTCGTTTCTCTGCCGGTCATTTCTTGACCTATACGCTCAAGGACGGACTGGGTAGCAATGAAATCCGTTCGCTGTGCGTTGATCACCGGGGAACTCTCTGGGTGGGAACTCACGATGCAGGCCTGTTCCGACTTAGCGGTACCGATTCTGGAAAATTCACTTCTGTTCGTGGCACCACCGCCAAGTCCATTTCGACTCTGTATGAAGATCGGGCGGGAACTCTTTGGATCGGCAGCACTGAGGGCGGTCTTAATTCGCTCCGCGAAGGCCTGGTCACGCCGCTGACTGCCCCGGACGGGCTTGCAAGTGACACCACGCTCGCTATCTATCAGGATCGCGCCGGTGTAGTGTGGCTGGGTTCTGACCAAGGTCTCACCCGTTGGCAAAACGGGCAGATGACCCGCTTTACAACCCGCGATGGGTTGCCCGACAATCTCGTTCTCTCGCTCACGCAGGACGGCTCTGGCGATCTGTGGACGGGCACTCGAAACGGCCTTGCCCGACTTCACAACGGCCGTTTTCAACGATTCACATCTGCAAGCCAGTTGCCAAGCGCGCGTTCCTTCTTCTGCACCTATACGGATCGCCATGGCTCGATCTGGTTAGGAACACGGGCCGGCCTCAGTCATTTCGATGGAAGTAAATTCACTACCTACGCCGCCCGGGATGGCTTTAGTGACAAACCCGTGAAGTCCATCTACCAGGATGAAGAAGACACTCTTTGGATTGGTACCGACGGCGGCGGCCTCATCCGTTTTCGCAATGGCCAGTTCAACACCTTCAACTCTCGCTCCGGATTATCAAGTGACGTAATCTACTCCATCATCGGCGATCCCGGAGGCACTCTCTGGCTCGGCACAGGGGGCGGGGGACTGAGCCGTTTCTGTGGAGGCAAGTTCACAAACTATGGCAAGCAAAATGGTCTTCCGGATGACACTATCTTTCAATTGGTCGACGACAAGGCCGGTCATCTTTGGGTGAGCTCGAATCGAGGAATAGCCAGCCTCGACAGGAAGAGCCTGGAGGCTTTCGCCGCCGACCCTACTGCCGCGATTCATTCTGCTGTCTACGGTGTCGCCGATGGTATGAAAAGCCGTGAATGCAACGGTGGATTTCAACCCGCTGGCGCACGTACTCAGGATGGCAATCTCTGGTTTCCGACCCTGAAAGGCGCGGCTATCGTCAAATCCACCCGTTTGCAGGCTCAGAATTTTGCCCTTCCCGTTCTGGTGGAGGAGGCTCTCGCGGCTGGTTCGCCCGTTTCGTTCGATCAGGAGGTAGTTGTTGCTCCCGGAAAGAAGCAACTGGAGCTGCACTTCACCTCACCAGGGTCTGCTATTCCCGAAAAACTGGAATTCAGCTATATGCTGGAGGGCTTTGACAAGACCTGGGTCCAGGCTGGCTCTCGTCGAGTTGCCTATTACACGAACGTTCCGCCTGGATCCTACCGCTTCCGTGTGGCGGCCTGTTCGGGTGGCCATTGCACAGACAATGGACCAGGCTTGTTAGTAACCGTTCAGCCGGCCTTCTACGAAACAAAATTGTTTTTGTGCCTGCTCGGGACATTCGGCGTCGGCCTTGCTTTTGCCCTGCATCGGGTTCGCGTCCGGAATCTCAGGGCCAAGGAGCGGAAGCTGCGATTGCTCGTAGACGAACAGACTCGGGAACTCCGCGAATCGCGTGACCAGCTTGAGGCTCGCGTCCGCGAACGCACACAAGATCTTTCTTTGGCCAACCAGATGCTCGAAGGCGAAATTGAAATTCGCCGGGAAGCTGAAGAGAAATCGGAAGCCGCGAATCGTGCAAAATCTGAGTTCCTGACCAACATGAGCCACGAGATCAGGACTCCTATCAACGGCATCATGGGAATGGCGGACATTGCGCTTTCCACAGATTTGGATCCGGAACAGACCGAATACATCGGCACGATCCAGGCCTGCGCAACTTCGTTGCTTCACATCGTGAACGACATTCTTGATTTCTCGCGGATCGAAGCCCAAAGTCTTGAGCTTGAGACCACAACGTTCTCCGTTGCCGATTCGCTGAAAGAGCTTCTCGCGCAAATTTCCTCTCGTGCGGCAGAAAAGCGTTTACACTTCGTTGTGTCGCTTGCACCCGATCTTCCACAATGCGTTATTGGCGATCCTTGTCGCTTACATCAGATCGTTTTCAATCTGCTCGATAACAGTGTGAAATTTACTGCAAAAGGGACGGTGTCATTTTCGGTTAACATTGAAAGTTCATCCGATTCGAAGGTCAAATTGCGCTTCACTGTGTCTGATACGGGAATGGGCATTCCAGAGTCAAAACGATCTGTCATCTTCGATGCTTTTTCTCAGGCCGACAACTCTTCAACCCGGAAATACGGCGGTACCGGACTGGGTCTGGCCATCTCGTCTCAGCTGGTTCAATTAATGGGAGGGCGCATGTGGGTCGAATCCGAGCTCAATGTGGGAACGATCCTCTTCTTCAACGCTGAATTTGAACTCCCGGCGGTAAGCGCTGCGGACGATTACCCGGTAAGAGTTGAACTGGCTTCGCGTTAAGCTGCGCCGTTACGGTTCGAACGCGCGCACTACCCTTAGGATCTCCGGTCCATACCGCTTGGTAAAACCCGGCGCGAGTCCTGAAATGGCCAGCAAATCCTCTTCGGCAAGCGGCCGCTCTTCTACGATCTGTCGAAGTATTTTGTCAGTGAAGACGCGAAATGCGGGAAGATTCCTGCTCTTGGCTTCGCGCAAGCGCCAGTCTTTCAGGGCTTGGGCCAACTTTGCGTCTTCAATGTCCAAAGGAGCAGGCTGAGGTGTCTCTTTGCGAGCTGCCCGGGTCGTTTTGCGCGGCCGTGCTTCGATTCCGCTTTGCCGTAAGGTCAAGCCGAGTGGTGTCGAGAGGTCAACTTCCTCTCCGTCTTGCGTCAGCCGCACTGTGCGGTAGGGAATTTTCTTGCCATCCTTCTCGAACACGGCCTGCTCAAAAAGCAGCAAGCCAGCGCGAGCCATCGCCGCCAGCACCTGTTCAAAGCCGTCGCGATCCAGTTCGCCGCCTGGGCAGATTTCGGCGTGCAGTCTTCCACTCGCTCTGCTCCTCAGATCGCCGAGTGCCGATATCACCTGGAAAGCTACTCTGTTCTCGCCGGCTGTGGCCTCTCGATATGCCTGGGCAATACATTGATCGGGCGCGCAGAAATCGCACATTCCGCAACACACTTGAGTGTCTGTGCGATCGCCAAAGTAGCGCACTAACGCAGCCATTCGGCATTGATCGCCTGCTGCATAGCGGAGCATAAATTCTACCTGGCCAGATCTCTGCTCACTATGGCTCAAATAAGAGTCACGCCATCGATCATGTCCGCGCGTGATATTTTCTTCCGGATCAAGCAACGCGCCGCCGTGAACCCACAGTTTGTCGATGGCCTTTTCGAACAGGTCCGGATCAAGTTTTACGGTCCTTTCCAGTTGTTCCCTGGAGACCGGTACTGCTCCCAAAGTTTGAAAAATGCCGTCGAGAACCTCTGCTTCTGGGTAATCGCGAGTGAAGAAAAAATCATGCCGGCGCCGGTCTGCATAAGAGTGCATCAGAATGGCTCGACTGGGATTACCGTCCCGCCCCGCGCGCCCGATTTCCTGATAATAAGCTTCCAAGCTGCCGGGCAGGGCAGTATGAATGACGGTGCGTACGTCCGCTTTATCTATACCCATGCCGAATGCGATAGTGGCCACAATGACGTCCAGCTCACCGTTAAGAAATCTTTCCTGAACCAGCTGACGACGGTCAGCTCTCAATCCTGCGTGATACGGCTCGACCCGGAAGGGCCCGCGTATCTCGGCAGTCAACGTATCGCTCTCGCTCCGCGTTGGGACGTAAACGATGGCCGGTCTGCGTCCGCGATCCCGAAGAATGTTCAGCACCGCTGCCGCACGCCCGGACCGGGCAATCTCCACAATCTCGATGCCGATATTCTTCCGGCGGAACCCTTGAATTGAGCGCAGCGGCTTCGCCAAGCCTAGCTGTTGGGCGACGTCGTTCTGCACGACCGGTGTGGCCGTCGCTGTCAGAGCAACTACGGGTGCGGGCCGTAACCTCGGAAGGTGCCGTTGAAGCATCCGGTAATCTGGACGAAAATCATGCCCCCATTGCGAAATGCAGTGCGCCTCGTCCACTGCGATCAAAGTCGGTCTGCGGCGCGCCAGAAACTCGGGGAAGCCCGGAACCGAAAAGCGCTCCGGCGCAATAAAGAGAAAGCGTAGTTTGTCATCCCGATAAGCCAATGCTGCCGCACGGGATGCCTCGCGTGTCCGCCCCGAGTGAATCCGGTCGGCGCAAAGCCCTTTCTCGTTCAGCTTCGCCACCTGATCTTCCATTAAGGCAATCAGCGGACTGATGACCAGCGCCGTACCGCCTCTAACGATGGCCGGCAACTGGTAACAAAGTGATTTGCCCGACCCGGTCGGCATCACCAGAAGTACATCTTGCCCTTCGCAGACGGCTGCGCAAACTGCCTCCTGACCAGGTCGGAATGCAGGAAAGCCAAAACTCTTCTGCAACGTGTCACGTAGTAGCTGCGCCGAATGATCAGCCATACCCAAAAGAGTCGCGCTTCAACCGGGTAAGTTCTCGTTAAACCAGGTAATCAACCTTCGCATGATATCCGCTCGGTGCTGTGGTTGCCGGATGGCATGCCCTTCATCCGGGTACACCACCAATTGCGTTTTCACTCCCAGTGTTTTCAGGGCGTGCCAAAACTCATACGATTGCGGCGCAGGACACTCGGCGTCACTATCTCCGACCACAATCAGCGTAGGGGTACGGACATCCTTGATGTAGGTGATCGGGGAGGATCGCGCATAAACCTTGGGATCGTCATAAACAGAAGCTCCGAAGTAGGGAATCATCCATTGATCGATCAGGTTCTCGCCATAGTAGCTCTGCCAATTTGAGATGCCGGCCCCTGCCACTGCCGCGTGAAACCGATGGGTCTGAGTGACCGTCCACATGGTCATGAATCCGCCGTAGCTCCATCCGGTGACGCCGAGCCGGTTCGCATCGATGGGTAACGTCCTTAATGCCTCATCGACCCCCGCATTGATATCCTTCAAATCGCCGTAGCCGAAATCCTTGACGTTGCCTTGGGTGAACGATTCGCCTGAGCCATAACTTCCCCGCGGATTCGGCATGAGTACGAAATAGCCTTCTGCCGAAAGCAACACATTGTCATACTCTGACGGCCACCGTGGCTTTACTGCCGCCGCAGGGCCACCGTGTACAATCACCACCATTGGATACCGCTTTGCAGGATCGTAGCTCAGCGGATACACCAGCCATCCTTCGACCTGTGCACCGCCGCTCATCCAATGGAGCTTTTCGGCCTTACCAATTGCCTGCTTCTGATTGTCGTTGCCGGCAGTTTGCTTTTTCCATTCATTAAGGGGACCGCTCCAGACTTCCGGTGCAAGCTTCCAGCCGCTACGGACCGTTGCTACTGTTTTGCCGTCATCGGCCACTGAAAGCGCATTCGCACCCGCGCGAATCGACTCGTCTCCTGCCCACAGTCCTTCTGTCTCTTTCGTTGCTGGATTCAAGGATCCGACGGCAGAACTTCCGTCGACCGTTTCAGTGAAGAGAATGTGATTTGAAGGAAGCCATTTTAGCCAATTGGGCGACGCCTTACGCCCTGGTGTCAGGTTCAACGCCTCGCCCCCGCTGCTACTCACTGCGTAGATGTCACCGCCCGTCGAACCTTCATCGCTCATGATCCCACCGATGAATGCAATCGTCGATCCGTCCGGCGAAAAGTGTGGCTCTGCTATCTGAGCCGCAGGCCTGAGCACGTGTGTCACCTTGCCCGATTGCGCATCGATAGTAAATAATTCGGCAATCCACCAGTTGTTGTCTCCGTTCCCTTTTGCCGCCGTGTAGGCCAACCGTCGCGAATCCGAAGACCAATCGTACTCATACACGTAGGTGTCTGCCGGTGAAAGTAGGTGAACGGCGCGCGTCCCTAACTCGATCAGAGTTAGCCGCTGCTCCTGGAAATGTTCCTCGACCACTCCGGCATCGCGATGCGAAGCGACCAGCGGTCCTGCCTCGCGATTGGCGTTTTCAATAAACAGCAGCGCGATGCTCTTGCCATCCGGCGCCCATGTCGGATGCGATAGGTAGCCGGTCAAAGTGGTCTGCTGTTGCGGCTTTCCTCCCGAAACTTCGGTCGTGTAAAGTTCAGGCTGTTTCGCTTTCCCGCAGTCAGATAGGAATGCCAGCTTCTGGCCATCCGGTGCCCAGGCAAGCGAATCCTCAGCACACGCCTCCGCTCCGGTTCCCGCAGTGATACGCCGCTTTTCCAGCCGGTTCGTTTGGGCTACATAAATGGCCGTATCGCGGTCGACCTCACCGTTTGCACCGGCAATCGACTCCACCCAGGCAATCTGTTTTCCATCGGGCGAGAGAGCTGCTTCGGTATACCTTGTTTGAAGCGCTAGTAACTTATTGGCTTTCTCGGCCGCATTTTGCGATGCCGCCGGAGAGCAATAAACCACCAAAAGAGAGAGACCGCTTAGCAACGTGCGCATGAAACAGAGAATAACCGACGCTGCTTGCAAACTGCAGAACTCAGGGTGCGAAAGAACGGATCTGCTCGATCTTTTGTGAGTCCAAACCCTGCAAAAGCGCCACCAACAGATCGACCATGCGGTCAAAGTCTTTGCGATTGATGATGCCATTATGCGCGTGTGTGTAACGCGTGGGCACGATCAAGTTGACGGTTGGCACTCCGCCATTGCTCTTCTGGATCTCAGCAGAATCATCTCCGTAACCGCTCACCAGGTCTAACTGCAGGGGGATCTTCTTCGCTTCCGCGGTCTCCCTGACAAAGCGGACGAACTTACGGTTTGGTACCTCGGACGAATCGTACAGGAAGATCCCGGGACCAGCTCCGAGCTTGGCCTGCGACTCTTCAGGATGCGTACCCGGAGTGTCGCCCACCACTCCCGCTTCTAAAGCAATGCCGATGTCCGGCTTGATGACATCCACCGCAGTGTGCGCTCCCCGCAGCCCGATCTCCTCCTGTGTCGTGATTGCATAAGAAATCTGGCTCTGATGGTTCGCTTGTGCGAGCCGCCGCATCGTCTCCACAATCACTGCACATCCGACGCGGTCATCCCACCCTTTACCGAGATAATTATCGGTACCGTTCAATACCAAAAACGGCGAATCGGGTATTACTGGATCGCCCGGTTCCACACCCAGCGCCCGAACCTCCGCTTCCGTCTTTGCTCCCACATCCAGGAATAAACTGTCTCGCGGAATCAGCCGTGCACGCTCGTCGGCGGGAACCACATGAACATCCCTGATGCCGGTAGCCGCATGAACGGGACCCTTCGATCCGATAATGATCCAACGCTGGTCGACCAGCGCCTGATCTAACCAGCCACCCAGCATTTGCATGGAAAGAAACCCACTCGGTGTGATGCGACGAACCATTCCACCCAGTTCATCCATATGTGCGTCCACCATGATTCGAGGACCTTGCGTACCCTGGGTGGCAATGATCGACCCCATGCCGTCGAAACGAATCGATCCGGCATAGGGTTTCATATTGTCCACCATCAGTTTCCGGACAGGTTCTTCAAAACCGGGAGGACCTGCTGCATCGGCCAACTGGCGTAAAAGTGAGAGAGTGCTGTCTTGAGCAAAGGACGCGCAAGCAGCTAAGGCAAAGATGGTGAGGAGGCGAGAGGAACGCATTTGCATAGGTCAGAACTGTTCCTATTGAATATACGCATCTCCGAAATCCGGTGACTTACGATGTCGACCAACTTGCCGCGGAATTTGCGTCCTGCTCGTCGTTGCACTTGTTCAGACCGCCGCCGCTCAGTCAATCGACAGCTTTTTCAAAGACACGTTTGAACAGCTGCTTCGGGACGACCCGGATTTCGCGTCACGAAGCCGTTCCGGGGCACATCTTTCAGGGCACAGTTGCAGAAATGCAAGCCGCGCTCCCCGATATCCGAAAGTTTGAGAGCAATACTGACTACGGAGAAGGTTGGGCGCTCTATGCAGAGTCGCTCGGTTCGCAGTGGGGAATGTATCGTGACCCGTATAGCCGGTTCTGGCAACTGTCGCGCGAACGCTTTCGCGCCGTTCGCCTGGTTGTCAATACGGGAATTTCATGCCGCGGGCAGGACTCGAACCCGAGCTCTCGAGTATTTCGTACGCATGCTTCCGAAGCGTCGGTCTTGGGGAGTTCATCACCCATGCGCAAGTACACCAGAAATAGCGTGCTCTCGCTAGATTCGCTTCTCCTTAAACATTCGGCATTGCATAAGGAGCTGATCTGGTGTATTCGTATAGCGGGAGTAATATGAAGAAACTTGTACGAGCGAGCCTGGTCGTGGCTTCCGGGATCCTGCTCATGGGATCTTCCGGTTCAGCTGCCACAGTCTTTTCCACAACGCTTTTGGGTTCGAACGAAGAACCGCCGACTTCGTCGACTGGCACAGGATTCGTGATGGTTACGCTTAATGGGAACACTCTCGATCTGAGCGCAGTATTTAGCGGATTGAGTTCGCCCGACATAGCCGCACACATTCATTGCTGCGGTCCATCCGGAACCAATGAAAGCATTGCCCTTCCATTTACCAGCCTTCCAACCGGGGTTACCTCGGGAAGCTTTACCGAAGTGTTTGATCTTACTAATTCGGCGGTTTACTCGTCAGCCTTTTTAGGCGCAAACGGTGGAACTGCAGCTTCGGCCGAAATTGCCCTTATAGCGGGTCTGAACGCCGACGAGGCTTACGCGAACATCCACACAAGCAATTTCCCCGGTGGCGAGATTCGTGGCCAGCTCGCGGCCACTCCCGAACCCAGCACCTTACTTCTCGGAGGAATTGCTTTCGTCGGTTTTGCATTGCTTCGTCGCAAACTGTTCTTGTAACATCGGTGACCTAGTGAGACTGTTACAACCATCATGACTCTAAAAGACCGTTGGGAGAACACTGTCAGGATTGATCTCATAGAATGCGAACGAATTTATATTTGCAGGGGATTGACCGCCGCTTTTCACCAACACGGAATTCCAGGAATGATACTGATCATATAGATCTGGTTTAGACAAAGCCATGACAATCGGTTGACGTTTCTCTTTACTCTGCTGTAAGACTTTCAGCACTTGATCCTGATGTAAGTTGCTGCCGTACAAACCACGACCTAAAATCCGCCATCCAGTCCGTGGAAAGATCTCTTTCAGGTTTACTCTTCCAAATGGCACGTTAAAGGGATTCTCAAGCTGCAGCCCATAATAAGCTGCCGTCATAATATCGGCGGCCCAGACAAGACGGACTTCGTTGCCTTTCGAAAACAGCATCGCCCGTGCCACAGCTGAGCGGTAATCCTCTTTTTGATACTGCTGTAAGAAACGAACGCGGATGTCAGAAATAACCCAAATAGCCGTTACACAAACTAGGAGCGCGGTGGCGAATGTGGGTCGCTTACGCGGCTCAGGTGCCGCTAAGAGGGCCAGCAGGGCGAAAAGAAACAGCGGGTAGATAGCCGCCCCGTGTCGCGGAAGAAAACGTTCGTTCAGCAGGTAGCTTAAAACGAACGTGCAAGCTAAGCTAAACGTTCCGGCTGTGACAAGACGCCCGGATAGTTGTTTTGCGGAACTGCTGGACCGGAGATAGTCATTAATGAGGAGGAGTCCCATACAGATACCTATCAATAAAGCAATGAGCAACTCCTCGTTCTTCAAGTAATCGTGGTTCAGTAGACGCAATTGATTGCGGCCCGGGCCGATCCCTTGCAACCCGAGGAATTCGTATGTCCAAAGTAAGAGGTAAGACGGCCTGAACACGTCATAAGTCATATCCTGCTTCTGAAGAAACGTCCAGGCATAATATCCACCTTCGAGCAACAGAATTGGCAGAAAGGTGCAAGCGGACCTTATCCAGACACGGGATCTTATTAGCCCGTAATTGAGGCCGAGCAGGAACAACGCCGGATATAACAAGATCGCCAGTAGATTGAAAAGAGAAGCACACGCCAGAAATCCAATGCACAAAAAAGGAGCGATGGAACTTGCCCGGGCTCTCGCCCCTGAGACACCAACCAGAAATCCAGCTACGCACATACAGGAGCAAGCCAGCACGGGTAGGTACACCCTCGCTTCGTTCAAATAGACAAAAATGAAAGGCGACAACACACAGACCGGCCAGATTCGAGCGCCATGGAAGCAGTGGTGAGACGTCCAATAAAAAGAAAAGCAGAGAAGCGCCAAGAAGGGTAAGTTGGAAGCTCTGAGTGCCAGTTCACGAGAGCCAAATACATGCGCCCACAGCCAGAGATAAACGTAATAACCGCCCGTTTGTAAATCTCCCGAGTCGCAAGATCGAAGGACTTGAAGAAAAGAACGGAAATTCTGAATGCTCGCCAGATAAGCCGAGAAGCCTTCATCAATCCACAGGCTGCTACTGCTCAGAGACAGACTTACGAGGACAAAAACGGCGCAGCACAACCAGATCTGTGTCGCCGGTCTGACGAGCGCTGGCCGAGGCTCCAGATCCAGGTCCTGCGCCGCCGAGCTTCCCCTTGTCATTACTCCTTAGAACTCCTTCACCCCGCAGCACACATATATCCAAATGCTAGCGCGAAAAGCAAGTTCTTCCGGACGGTACAGCACCATTGTTGCTTCTCACCAACAGATCAGCTGAGCCTGCCCCTTATGTATCAGGTTGGTGGCAAGCTGAAACAGATTTGGATCGGATTAGCCTTGTAAGTCGAATAACCAGGCGATCTTACAATCGGCAATGACTCGAAATCGTGCTTTCAGCTGACCTTCGACGCCCGCTGCGGCGCGAACCGTGGCCTTGTCTGCAATCAAATTACGTGCGCCGCGGTTGACAAACC
>CAXTMN010000119.1:0-14883 GCA_964245395.1 uncultured Bryobacteraceae bacterium | reverse complement strand
CCTCTACACGGCGCCGCTGCAGGCAGTGGGAGCAGGCGGTGCCCGTTGGCGGCAGATCACCGACTTTTCCGACTGCATCCGCGACTTTGCAGTGCATAAAGACGAGATCTATCTGCAGACCTGTCAAAAGCGCGCCCGGGTTCGAAATCGTCCGGGTAGATGCCGCGCTTGGAACGTTCGCGTCGGCTCAGGTAGTTGTGCCGGCCGGACAGCGAGTGATCAAAGGAATAGCTGCGGCCCGAGATGCTCTGTATGTGCGCGCGACAGATGGCGCAAAAGGCGAACTGCTGCGGGTGCCATATCACGAAAAACCCCAAGCCGTGGAGTTACCTGTCGCAGGAAATGTGAACTCACTCGTCGCCGACGATCGCGTATCCGGTGTCTTGTTCGGGCTCAGCGCCTGGACCCAGGCCTCACGCTTTTATGCCTTCGATCCGGCCGCGGGAAGAACGATCGGAACGAACCTTCAGCCAGTTGGACCTTACGACACTCCGCACGATCTCCGCGTGGAGGAAGTGGAAGTGCGCAGTCACGACGGCGTGCTGGTTCCATTGACGATTGTTCACCGAGCCGATATGCGCCTCGACGGATCGAACCCCACACACTTAGCGGGCTATGGCGCCTACGGGAACTCGCAGGATCCGAATTTTTCGCCGTGGCAGTTGGCCTGGTATAAGCAGGGAGCTATTGAAGCAACCTGCCATGTACGGGGCGGCGGCGAGCGCGGAGAGAAGTGGCGCCTGGCGGGAAAAGGCAAGACCAAACCGAATACCTGGAAAGACATGATCGCGTGCGCGGAATATCTTACCCAAAAGAGGTACACGTCACCTCACCATCTATCTATTTATGGGGGGAGCGCCGGCGGAATCATGGCGGGCCGGGCCATCACTGAGAGGCCCGACCTGTTCGGTTCAGCGATTCTACAAGTGCCGTGCTCGGATCTCGTGCGGCAGGAGACAACCTCGAACGGCGTTCCAAATATTCCGGAGTTCGGCAGCACGAGATCGGAAGAGGGGTTCCGCGCGCTATTGGAAATGAGTCCCTATCATCACGTGAAAGATGGCACTAAATATCCGGCCGTAATAGTGACTAGCGGCATCAACGATCCGAGAGTTGACGCCTGGCAGCCAGCCAAAATGGCGGCACGTTTGCAGGCCGCGACGGCAAGCAGCAAGCCGGTGCTGCTGCGGGTGGACTGGCGCTCAGGGCACAGAGTTGGCGATACGGAGGAGCAGTTTCAGCAGGAGATTGCAGACCTGATGAGCTTCGATCTGTGGCAGTTGGGAGCTCCGGAGTTTCAACCTGGGCGGAAATACCAGCCAAGGTGACCGGGATGACTTTAGCTCGCGACTTTGTTGAGTGATGTTGTTCTCCCCTGCCGCACGCGGACTCCGCGATCAGCGAAGGCGGTCGCACCCGCTGCTCTATGCGCCTTCTTCTTTGGACGGGTACAACCGCTCAAGCAGCTTGGGCAGTTTCTTTTTCACGAAGTCCCGGGAAGTCGCGCTTCGAAAGAAAGCGGCTGCCTTCTCTCCAGCACCAGATGAGCGAGACCGAGCAACGTTGACAGACCACAGAAGATGTCGGCAGCATCTTCAAACCGGTTCAAGTTCACATCGGATTTGCCCCGGTAGGCGGCAACCGCAAGCCCGAGCCGCATCCCGGGCTCTATGCTGATCTCAGGAGAACGGGGATCATTTCGGTTTACCAGATCGTTCCGAAACATCAGCCGGAAGTGACCGGGATGGTCAAGAGCGAAGGTGACAAAAGCGAGACTCAGCGCTCGTATGTAAGCAGCGGCATCGTCCGTCCGGCACTCAAATTAACGAAGGATAGCGGCAGAGCGGAGTTGGACTATCGCCTGCTGACCCGCTGCACTACTTCGGTCTCTTCCGGGAGAGTCACTACAGTTGCCCAGAACTCAAAGCAGACATGAATGAAATGCAGAAACCGGTCGAGATCGTTCGGCTTGCGGATGAAGCAACTTGCGTGCAATTCGTAAGCCTCGCGGACTTCATGTGGATCGTCAGAGCCGGAGATGACCACTACAGGCGTCGCCCTCAGTGTCGGATCTCTCTTTATCTCCGACAAGACTTGCAAGCCAGATTTCTTTGGAAGATGAAGATCCAGGCAAATCAGATCCGGCCGCGGACAGGCGGCATAGGGTTCCTGCCGGCGCAGATATTTCAGGGCGTCATCTCCGTCCGGTATGCAAATTACCTTGTCATCAAGCCCAGCTTCTTTGAAAGCCTCCACCGTAAGTCGCGCGGCAGCCGGATCGTTCTCGATGACTAATATGTCGAGCCTGTTGTTTGTTGTAAAAGCGATTTGGGTTCCGTACGACATAGGTGCTACGACTAGATCAAGTCTACCCAAAGATTCACACCCGTGCAGACGTCCTCACCATCCACATCCCCAAAAACAGGAAGAAAAATCCAGAGGCGAGAAAGACCATGTCCCACAAGAGATGGTCGCCATTCTGGTAAACATGGTGCAGCTGCAGCAGTTCGTGATCAATTACGCCTTCAACCAGGTTGAAGAGTCCCCAGCCGCCCAGAATAGCCCCAATATAAGTCTGCCCGGAAAGGGGAACATCGGTTCGCTTCATCGCATGCCACAACAGGAACACCCCAAGCACAGTCATCATCCACGTGAACGCATGAAACAGACCGTCCCAAAACATGTTGATCTGCTCATTCACCAATGTGTTGCGAGGGACCCAGTTCGAGAGCATGCTGTGCAATTGCAGAATCTGGTGGAAAAGAATGCCGTCGACAAACCCGCCCAAGCCGATTCCCATCATTGTTCCCGCTGCGATCAGCGGCCGTCGGTTTAATTGCAAACTCAAGATTCTCCTGCTTCGTTAGCGTGCGCCAGGGGGCCTGAAATGAATGAGCGCCACAATCGCCAGGAATATAGGAAAGGGCAAGGCAGTCAAGAGAGCCGTTTCTCCGAAGTGGGAATTGAAGATACCAGCATGAACTTGCCTCCCGGTGGGCGTGTGGCACAGCGGGCAGGCGAGTGCCGCGGAACAGAACGTAGCGAGCGCCCCAAGACGTCTCGATCTCATCTAGAGAACCGGCCCGATCTTCCACGGCACAAACTCGTGATGACCCAACAGTTCAGCCTTGCTTCTCTCTCCGGAGGCGATCCTCAGGAGAGCCTCGAAGATCTGTTGCCCTACTTCTTCAACTGTCGCCGTTCCATCTGCGATCCGCCCCGCGTTAATGTCCATATTGTCTGGCATGCGACGAAACGTGTCGGAATTGCTGCTGATCTTCAGTGTCGGTACAGTTGGAAACCCGATCGCACTGCCTCGTCCCGTAGTGAACGCGATCAGATTCACGCCGCCTGCCGCCAGTCCCGCCAGTGAAGCCGGATCATAGCCGGGCGTGTTCATGAAGACAAACCCAGGCGTGCCGATCGCTTCTGCGTAATCAACCACATCTTCGAGTGTCGATGTCCCGGCCTTTGCCACTGCACCGAGCGACTTCTCCACGATGTTTGTCAGCCCACCCTTTTTGTTTCCCGGTGAGGGATTGTCGTTGAAGCTTCCACCAAACTGGTTCAAATAAGCTCGGTAACCCTGCACGCAATTGAGCAATTTCTGAGCTGTCGCCTCATCCTTCGCGCGCCGCAGCAGCGTATGCTCCGCACCAAAAATCTCCGTTGTCTCGGCCAGCACCACCGTCCCGCCTTCAGCAACGATCAGATCCGAGCAATACCCGAGCGCCGGATTTGCCGTGATACCCGAAAACGAATCTGAGCCCCCGCAGTTAAGCCCAAGCACCATGGCCGAAGCGGGAACTTCCGTCCGCCTCAGTCCAGCTACCTCATCGAGTAACTTGCGAATCTCCGTCCTCGCCTGCCCGATGGCCTTCAGCGTTCCGCCACTCTCTTGTAACGTTAGCCCCACCAAGCTCTTCGCTGACGAGCCATTTTCCCGGCCCAGATAGTGATCTATTTGATTGACTTCGCAGCCAAGGCCCAGAATTACCGCCGCTGCGACGTTCGGATGATGCAGCACGCCTTCGAGGGTTCGCTGTAGCTGCCGTGTATCCGGACCAATTGTCGACGCACACCCATCCCCATGGGGAAACGTCGCGACTCCGTCAATGTTCGGTGGCAGCGCCTCTCCTTCAAAGCTGCGCGCAATCTGGTCCACTGTATGGGCGGCGCAATTACTTGCCGCAACTACCGCAATGTAATTGCGAGTGCCGATCCGGCCATCGTCACGAATAAATCCCTGAAAAGATCGGGTGCTGGTCCTCACCGTTGCGCGATGGCTGGCCGGCAGGAAGCTAGGCGCGACGTCATGGAACGCCAGATTGTGTTCGTGCACATGCTCGCCCGCTTTTATGTCATTACGGGCCAAGCCAATTACCTCGCCATAGCGCTTCACCGGGTGACCGGACGGAATGTCCGAAGTCGCCACTTTGTGCCCTGCTGCAATCGAGCTCTCCGCGACGATCATCCCCGACTGCACCTGTATCTGCTGACCTCTCGCCAATGGAACTCGTGCAATCGCGACGTTGTCGTCCCTATGCAAAACGATAATTGAATTTTGCTCTGTAGCAGCAGGGAGTATCTCGACTAACATTCAATCCTATTTAATCGCAGTTCAACTTCTCTGATGTAATAGGTCCATCAGAGCCGCCCGGAAGGAGTCCTCACGTGAACCGGTCTACAACTGCACAACCTCTAAACAGGCGTCGCTTCGCCGGCATTCTCACCGGGGCTGCCGCGGTCGCACCCACCTTGCTGGCCCATCAAACTTCATCAGTATCCCCGCAAAAGCCCGCGGTAGCCGCACCGAATCCAAATACAGCGGTCCAGCGGCGCAGCACAGTAGACGAAGTTCCTCCCTTTCCCGAATCTTTGGATTTCACCCGAGCTAGGGCTCCGCTGAAGGTGGAGCCCTTTCCCATGACGCAGGTCCGTCTTCTCGGAGGCGTCTATCTGCAGGCCGCCGAGTGGAACCGCGACTACATGCAGCGCCTCACGGCCGATCGTCTGGTGAGGAACTTTCAATTGAATGCTGGGCTACCCTCGTCAGCCCAGCATTTGGGTGGTTGGGAAGAGGACACTCCCGGCCGGCGAGGCGAACTCCGCGGTCATTTCACGGGACATTACCTGTCCGCGGCGGCGCTTGGCTATGCTTCGACAGGCGACGGCGACCTCAAGGCCAAAGGCGACTCCATGGTCGCTGAACTCGCCAAGTGCCAGGCAAAGCTCAGCGGCGGCTATCTCAGTGCTTTCCCCACCGAATGGTTTGATCGCCTCGATGCCCGCCAGCCTGTCTGGGCCCCTTTCTATACCGTCCACAAAATCATGGCCGGCCTGCTCGATCAGTATCAGCTTGCAGGCAATAAACAGGCACTCGAAGTAGTTCAGGGAATGGCATCCTGGGCAGACAACTGGACGGCCTCCAAACCGGAAGCGCACATGCAATCGATCCTCGACACCGAGTTCGGAGGCATGAACGAGGTGCTCTACAATCTTGCTGCCGTTACAGATGACGACCGCTGGGCGAAAGCAGGCGATCGCTTTACCAAGAAGCGCGTCTTCAATCCCTTGGCCATGCAGCAGGACCAACTGCGTGGTCTCCATGTGAATACGCATATTCCGCAAATCATCGGAGCTGCCCGCAGATACGAAATCTCCGGCGACACTCGCTTCCACGATGTAGCTGACTTCTTCCTCTACACCGTCGCAACCGGGCGAACCTACGTCACAGGCGGCACCAGTAACGACGATGGCTGGCTCACTCAACCTCGTATGCTGGCCGCCGAACTGAGCCGCAGCGTCTCTACAGCCGAGTGCTGTTGTGCTTACAACATGCTTAAACTCGCTCGCCACCTGTACAGCTGGACCGCCGACCCGCGCTACTTCGATTACTACGAGCGCATCCTGATCAATCATCGGATCGTCACCATTCGGCCGGAGTCCGGCTTCACGCAATACTATCTGTCACTCACCCCAGGAGCCTGGAAAACCTTCAACACCCAGGACAACTCTTTCTGGTGCTGTACCGGCACCGGCGTTGAAGAGTACTCAAAGATGAACGACAGCATCTATTGGCGCGACTCGGAGGGGGTGTACGTGAACCTGTTTATTCCGTCCGAGCTCAATTGGGCAGAGAAGGGCATCAAGATCACTCAGGCAACTAAGTTCCCCGACCAGGCCAGCACCAGTCTGACGATCACTGCAAACCAGCCCACCCCGATGAAGTTGCGGATTCGCGTTCCCCAGTGGCTTGCCTCCGATGCAGCCGTCCACCTCAACGGCGAGAAACTTGAAGCCTCAGCCAGTCCCGGCGGCTATCTCACGCTCTCTCGCGTTTGGAAAACCGGTGACCGCGTCGAAATGTCATTACCCATGCGCCTTACCGTCGAGAGCATGCCTGACGATCATCACCTGCAAGCGTTTCTCTTCGGACCCGTTGTTCTCGCTGGCGACTTAGGTACGCAGGGCCTGACCGAAAATATGATCATTGGCCCGAGTGCGCCTCCCATGAAGCAGTCGCCGATGAACCCTCCAACCTTCCATGCAGAAACTTCCGATCCCGCCGCTTGGATCAAACCAGCCGACGGCCCGCTCGCTTTCCGAACCACAGGACAAGCCGAAGATATCTCGTTCAAGCCTCTGCACAGCATCTTCGACCGCCACTACTCCGTCTACTGGCACGTGTCGTAAGCCGTCAGGTTCCGATGGGTTGACCCCAGGCCATTGCTCATCGAGCAGCGTTGCCTCAGAGTCGTTGACCAGAAATCAAAAGCACTATCTCTCCCTGGCAGTCCGCGACGACTGCTCCGCCTTGCCAGTCGCTTTGGTGCGAAACTCAGCCGCTTTCCTCGGCTCGTTCATCTTCGTGTAGAGAGCGTAAAGTTCCCTCCGCGCGTCCTGCATTTCCGCCGACGCGGCCGCTGTTTGCTTCCGAAGAATGTCATGCCCCGCAAGCGCATGTTGCTCTGCTTCCCCATATTGCCTCTGACCTGCCAGGGCGGCTCCCAATCTCATTTCCGCCAGTCCGGTGTACCGCTGGTTTGGAACAGACGCCTGCAGGGATTGCAACGCCGGGCGGAGAATCAGTTCTGCCTCCCGATACTGCCTCCGGGCAATATAAACTGATGCCAGGTTCGAGAGTTGATGAGCGTAAAACTCATGTTGCTTCCCAAGCGTCTTTCCAAATATATCCGCAGATTGACGGAACAACATCTCGGCCTTATCAAGTTCCTCCCGCTCTTCTGCAAGACCGCCCAGATGATTCAGAACATACGCGAATCGCGCTGTATTCTGACCGTAAACAACTCTCGCAACAGCAAGGGCTTGGTTATAAATTCCTGCAGCCTCGTCCAGATGTCCTTCATATCTGAGGGAGCGACCTAGCATCAACAGATTGCTTGCTGTCTTCGGATGAAGTTCCCCGTACCAGCCTCGCGTAATCGCTAGTGCTCTTCGGAAAAGTTGCTCTGCTTGGTCGTATCTGCCCCGATCAAGCTCTATGTTCCCAAAATTATATAAATCAACACCGACCTGTGGATGTCGTTCCCCGAACAGAGTTTGATCCAGCTTTAGCGCACGCTGGTTAAGGCCTTCGGACTTCTCTAGGTTGCCGAGATAATACTCCGTGTTCGCAAGGTCGCTTATGGCATCAGAGAGCTCGGGCGTTGCCGGTCCGTTTGACAGTGTCGTAACCGCGCTCTCCAGGGTGGGAACGGCGGCCTTGTAATCTCCCTGAGTTGCCAGAAGTTTGCCTAACGCTGCTTGTGCTCCTGCAACTTCTATGCTCCCGGGCTGATAACGCCGCTGCGCTGCTGTAAGAGCTTCTTTAATCAGGCGTTGAGCGTCGCCGAGCTTGGATTGATCCAGGTAGATCATGGCCAGAGCAAGCTGACTGTGGAGAGTCTCGACATCTTGCGGACCGAGAATAGTTTTCTGGCTTTGCAGTGCGGACCGAATCAACGGCTCAGCACGGTCTAACTGCCCCAGTCTTTGATACAGGTCGCCGATTGTGTACCGCAGTTCTGCTTGAAGAGAGGGCTCCGCGTTCAGACTCTCCGCTTCCTGCGCACCGCGATCGAGCATCGTTACCACCTTCAGGCCTTCAGCCGGTCCCGCATTGCTGTCGTCCCCTTCAAACAAATTCAACATCAAACGGTGGATCCGCTGCATGCGAGCCTCTGAGGAAAGGGCTCTGTCTCTTGCATGAATAAGCCCCACAGTGAAAAACACACTTAAAGCGATGACGGTAACCACGATTGCGCTAGCTGCGACCATCTCACGTCTGCGACGACTCAGAAACTTTGTCAGCCGGTAACTGACACTGTCAGTCTGAGCTTCCAGGGGCTCGCTTTTCATGAACCGGTCCAGATCGCGAATCAGCGCCTCCACTGACTCGTAACGCCGAGCCCGATCTCTGTGCGTGGCAGTCAGGCAAAGGACGTCTAGGTCGCTCCACTCAGCCTTGGACACCTGGAGCGCAACATCGGCACTCGATCGTACCTTGCTCGATGGGCGCTCGACTTCCTCCTCTGTGTACCGAAGTAGTTCGGCGGCTCCCGCATCGGTCAGGTCAGCCGGCGTTCTGCCGGTTAAGAGCTCATACAAAACTACCCCTAGTCCATGAATATCGGTGTGGATGTCCAGCGCTTCACCCCGAATCTGCTCAGGGGCAGCATAGTTCAGAGAAAACAACCGCAAACCCGTTTGTGTCCTTTCCGCTTCGCCGCCTTCACGATCCAAATTTCTGGCAATGCCAAAATCCAAGAGTTTGACGCCACCGTCCGAGTTCACCAGGATGTTAGATGGCTTCAGGTCAAGGTGGACGATCAGATGACGATGCGCATAATTTACCGCTTCACAAACCGAGCGAAACAGCTTCAGCCGCGCACGGAGATCCAGCTGGTTACTCTGGCAGAAGTCGGCAATGCGAACTCCCTCTACGTACTCCATCGCGAACCAGGGAGTTTCCTCCGCCACACCTGCGTCATAAAGCCGGGCGATACACGGGTGGTTTAAGCTCGCTAGGGTCTGCTGCTCCCTGGCAAATTTCTCGCGGTCTGAGGGTGAGCTCCAGACGCTGTGGAGAAACTTTACTGCGACCCGATCACCTAGCCCATCACGCTCTGCCAGGTACACCCATCCCATACCGCCGTGACCCAGGTATTCCCGTATGACATACCGGCCAAAGCGTCCAGGAATCACCGGGGGAGTCGCCGGGTTAAGAAGTTCACTGGCTATTTTTGCGATGTCGATGCTGAGGATCTCGTGGCCGCCAGAAGCATCAGCCTCCAACAACGCCAATACTTGCTCCATTAGCTGGCAATCCTCGCCACAGGCCTCTTCTAACAAACGCCGCTGCTCAACAAGCGGCTGATCAGCCACTTCGTCGAACAGTTCTTCAGCGAGTGTTCGACGCGCTGTACTCATTCGACGGGATACCTGCCGCCTAACGCGACGCTGACAGAAGCTCGCGCAACTCTCAGCGAACGCTGCACCTTCTTCTCCGAAATTTCAAGCAGAGAGGCAATCTCGTGGATTTCCAGGCCTCCGAAAAACCGATAGTCGAAAATGCGAGCGAGAAGTTCATTGTGTTCTGCCAGCTCCGTTAAAGCGTTATCGAGAGCAAGTAGCTGTTCAGGATTGAATCCATTCGACTGCACGGCCAAATCGTCAAAAGGGACTTCACGGAGCGAGACGATCGCACCACCACCCCGCCGTATGGAAGCATGGCGGCGCGCAGCTTCAATAATCAGGTACTTCACGGCACGCACGACAGTGTGCTTCAAGTGCTCTGCTGATTGAGCTCGAAACTGGCCTGACGCAGCCAGCCGTATGTACGCCTCATTCACCAGAGCCGTCGGATTCAAGGTGGGGCTGCCGCCAGCTCCCTTCACGCTCCGGGCCAGACGGCGCAGGTCTTCGTAAACCTCGATAAATAGCTCGTCATTGAAAGGGTACCCATCTGTCGAGCTCATCAATCACTACCGTCGTGAATAAAGTTCTTGGAGCGTGTCCCTACTAAACAATTTTTGCGAACTGTAGATGGCAGGGCAGATTCCGTCCGACCCTGGAGGTTTTACATGTTATCACTTCACCGTAGTGTGCGCAAGCACACGGATTCGGTTTTTTTTCTCATTAGCTCGGAAGAGAAGCGAATGAATCGTCGAGCGAAATCAGCTCCAGAAAGACCATGCAAAAAGCATTCGGGGTTTGGACTTACTCTGCTCCTCACTCTCGCACTGACCGGCGCAACGCAGCCGCTTCATGCTCAGCAATTAACCCATATTGATCCACTGTTTTTCACCATGCCGGAGTTCGGCAATGCGCCTCCGGGGCAGGTAATCGAAGCGACCAGCAGCACCGGCGGGGCGGTTAATACTTACGTTTCTGTCTCCACCGGGACGGGAGGAGCTTGGCTGCATGTCTCATCCGGGGGTTATAACAACACGCCCTTTGCGGAATTCGTAAGCATCGATCCGACCATAGCCAAAGGCCTTCTGGCGGGTACCTACACCGGAGAAGTCGTCATTGCACCGAGTGATGGAACAGCGCCCCTCACCATCCCCGTCACCCTCACCGTGGCCGGATCGGGAGCTCCTTTTTTCGATAACCTGCCCGGCGGGCTGAGTTTCAGCCTGGCCGCAAATGGCCGCCCGCCTTCCCAGGTGATTGAAGTGAGCAGCGCAGAGGCGGGAGTTCTAAATTGGGTAGTCACCGCCAGCACTTCCGACGGAGGAAACTGGCTGACCGCATCGCCAGCCAACGGGGCAGCGCCTACCACAGTAACGGTAGGAATCGCAGCTGAAAATCTGCCCAACACGGCAGGAGGCATTTACACAGGCCAGCTTCTGTTTTCCAGTGCCAGCGGCAGCGTTACAGTGCCGGTGACGGTGTCGGTGGGCGGAACGAGCCTGGTGCAGATCAACCCGCTCAGCTTCACCATGCCGGAGTTCGGCAATGCGCCTCCGGGACAGGTAATCGAAGCGACCAGCAGCACCGGCGGGGCGGTTAATACTTACGTTTCTGTCTCCACCGGGACGGGAGGAGCTTGGCTGCATGTCTCATCCGGGGGTTATAACAACACGCCCTTTGCGGAATTCGTAAGCATCGATCCGACCATAGCCAAAGGCCTTCTGGCGGGTACTTACACCGGAGAAGTGGTCATCACACCAAGCGATGGAACAGCGCCCCTCACCATCCCCGTCACCCTCACCGTGGCTCCGCCGAACGTGCCTTTCCTCGACAATTTGACGGGTGGCTTGTATTTCTCTGCTCTCCCTTTCAGTGGCGATCCTACAAGCCAAGCCATCCAGATCCGCAACGAAGGAAGCGGCACACTGGATTGGACTGTCACTCCGACTACAGGAGATGGCGGAAACTGGCTGACAGTTAGCGCTGTCGCTGGAAGCGCACCCTCAAACCTGACGATTGGAGTTATAGCCCAAAACCTGCCTGGTTCTGGAACTGCAACCGGCATCTATACAGGCCAACTGCTAATTCAGGGCGACACGGGCAGTGTCACGGTGCCCATTGTCATGCAAGTAGGAACCGACGCCTTCGCCCAAGCGAATGGGCTCACGTTTAACGTCCCCCCAGATGGCACCTCAAACGCGCTAACAGTAGCAAGCCTGGGAACTCTCATTAACTTTTATGCCTCGAGCTCAACCGGCAATGGCGGCGCGTGGCTTAGGGTCTCTCCTGGTGGTTATTCCAACACGCCCCAAAGCGAAACCTTCACCGTAAACACCAGCGGACTCGCCCGCGGTTCCTACACTGGTGAAGCCATTTTCAACTCCGGAACCGTGGCCCAAACTGTGCAAGTTACCCTCAATGTCGGCGGACTTCCACCCTCAGCCATTGTCGCGACCAGCGGCACGCCCCAGACAACGCAGATCAACACATCGTTCTCCAGTCCGTTCGTAGCCACAGTAACCGATGCCAATAGCAACCCGATACCCGGCGAACTCGTAACCTTCACTGCACCCAGCAGTGGACCGAGTGGAACGTTCTCGGGCCAAAACACTGCTACTGCAACCACAAACGCATTCGGTCAGGCAACGTCACCTACCTTCACTGCCAACTCGATTGCGGGATCGTATGCGGTATCGGCCATCGTCTCCGGTGTAACGACACCTGCGACGTTTTTACTGACTAATAACAATCCCTTGATCTCCATCGCCATCACGGCACCTAATGCCTCGCTGGTCCAAGGTACAACCGAACAGTTCACGGCCACTGCTACCTACACCGATCGCACGACGGCTAACATCACCTCCCGGGTCAGCTGGAATTCTTCAACTCCAGCTGTAGCAACCATCAACTCAGCCGGTGTGGTTACGGCAATCGCGGTGGGCAGCACCACCATCAGTGCCTCACTAAGCAGTGTCGCTTCTAACACTTTCGTATTGAATGTGACGCCGCCGTCGGAGAACGTGCCGCAGGTGGTTAGTTATAACGTTCTCTTCGGCACGCAGAGCTACAACTTGATCGGCGCCACACGCAATCGTCTGCCCTGGCAAATCACCGGCATTCGCGTAGTGTTCTCAGCGCCCATAACAGGCGGCAACATCAACAGTCTAGGCGGATTATCAGCGACCGGCTTTAGTGGCCTGGGTACGACTACTCTTACCTGGAATATTAGTCCACTAAGCCTCGGGGCATTCGCTACTACGCTGTCTGGCACTGGTGCAAACGCCTTGACCGATGCGGCTGGCAATCCCCTCGCTAACGGTGCTGGCTTTTCCCAGACACTGAAAGTGCTGTGGGGTGATTTCGATGACGACGGATTTGTTACGTCAGCCGATATGGTGGGCGTCAACAACGCTTCAGTCAGTCCTTACGACCTGTTTGCTGACGAGAATGGCGATGGAATTGTGAACGTCGCTGATGTTCAGACTGTTAGATCCAGGCTAGCCACTTCGCTGCCCTAAGCGATGACTTTAGCCAATACTTACAAAGGAGATCCCATGATTAAAAACTTGAAGTCTATTCGGAACCGTCCCCAATTACTGAACGCTGTATTAACCGGCATCGTCCTTGGAGTTCTCGGTTCGGTATCAGCGGCTGCTGCAGGGATAACCGTCTTTGCGTCGCCCGTTACTGCTGCGCCCGGCTCTTCAGCCAATGCTTTCGACGTGGACCTGATCAATTCTGGGCCGTCTGCACTCACCATCGGCGGATTCAGCTTCAGTCTTTCCATCGCCAACTCCAACATCAGTTTCACCGAGGTCACTTCCTCCACGGAAGCGGGCTACATCTTCTCGGGAGATTCGCTCTTCGGACCCGATCTCAGCGGGCCTAATAGCGGCGACACTATCTCGGCCTCTGACGTGGTTCTTATTCCCTTGACAGGCACTATCGTCAGCTCTGGGCAAACCGTGGGACTTGGACACGTTGTGTTTGACGTTTCAGCCGACGCTCCGGCCGGGATGTTTCCCGTAACTTTGGCCTCCTTCCCCGGCTCCACTCTTTCCGATGCCTCGGGAAGCAATATCAACATCGACACGCTCTCTCCCGGGCAGATTACCATCACCGGTATCACACCTGAGCCGTCTTCCTTTCCCCTCTTACTCCTGCTGAGCGCCGCCGCGATGCTCGGCCGGCGGCGGTTACAGGCCTTAGCAGCGACCAAATAGTCCGTTGCAGGCTGCTCGCTAGGGCATCGACCTCCTAACGGCGGTTCTCTAGCATCAGCCTGCACCCCCCGCCCAATGTTCCTCCAGTTCAAATTGTTCAGATCGTTCAAGACACACCCCTCCACCAACCCCTACACTTGCCCCATCGGGATTATCTAAGCGAGTTACAGGTCAGAGGTAAACATCCTCGGCCTCTCTCGTCGAAGAGGGGTTTCTATGAACAGGTTGCAGTACTTTCTTTACTCGTCGCTCATTTTGCACGTTCTCTGCTTTGGTCTACGGGCCCAAAGCACTTCCGGCTCCATCGTTGGAACCGTCCGCGATGCCTCTGGGGCCGTTATTGTGAACGCTGATCTCGAGATTCGGAACCAGGCCACCAACGTCGTTCGCAGAGTAAACAGCAACAGCGACGGCGACTATACTGTGCCGCTCCTCAGCCCTGGCGTTTACCAGGTGCAGGTCAATCGCGTCGGCTTTCGCCAGGCCATCTTCGGCAACGTTAACGTCGAGGTGAATCAAACTGTGCGTGTCGACGCGGCCCTCACTGTTGGTAGTCAAAGCGAAAAGGTAGAAGTCACCGAAACTCCTTCTCTCGTCCAAACCGATACCTCCGCCCTTGGCGATGTGGTCAGTCAGAAAAGCGTCAGCACGCTACCCCTCAACGAACGCAACTTCGTCAATTTCGCCTACCTGGTTCCCGGCGTACAGTTCGCGGCCGAAGGATCGCTCGACTCCACCCAAGGTCTCGCGCTCAGCGTGAACGGAGCACGCGAAACCGCCAATAACTTTCTGATCGACGGTATTGACGACAACGATCTTGTTATCAACCAATACAGCGCCATCCCGACCCTCGACGCCATCCAGGAGTTCAAAGTCCAATCCGGTAATTACACCGCCGAGTTCGGCCGCAGTGGAGGCGCTCAGATCAATGTCCTTCTGAAGAGTGGAACAAATCAGGTCCACGGTACCGCCTACGAATTCTTCCGCAATCGCCACCTCGACGCTAAGAATTTCTTCGATCAACCTGATTGCAAAGCTGGCTCGGTTCCCGGAACCTGCTCCTCCATTCCCCGCCTTGACCGCAGTCAATTCGGAGGCTCTCTCGGCCTTCCGATCGTCAAAGACAAAACCTTCCTGTTCGTGGCCTACGAATACTTGAACCTACGCGATGCCACCACGCGGGAAGCGGCAGTCCCCTCCCTCCTCGAACGTTCTCAGGCCTTGGCCGCCGTCCCCACCAGCC
>CAXTMN010000118.1:0-14966 GCA_964245395.1 uncultured Bryobacteraceae bacterium | reverse complement strand
GGGCCGCCCAGTTCAAGAAGGCCGGATACATCAGATAAGCGCACACCAGCGCCACAATGGTTCCCACCAGGCCGCCGACGCCGAGTTCGCGCAGCGGCTTCGCCGGTACCATCAACAAGCTCCCGAATCCAAGAGAAGCGCACACCATTGACCAGAACGAAGCCGGTAAGGTCATGCGCCAGGCCTTCGTTCCCAAGTCGTGCGAATCCTCTTTCCCCTGGCTGGACAGCGTCTGCCAGTTGAAGGTCATATACACCAGGTGCGACAACGCGACGACGAACACAATGGTGCCGAGATTCGCGGTCAGGATGCCGATTTTTTGGCCGAGTACGGACTGCACCAGCAGTGTCACCAGAACGGCGCTGGTACACGTAGCAAGTATTCCAAGAGTGAGTTTCGAGGACCGGAAGAGGGCCCACATGGCTCCTCCGAAAAGGAGGACAGAGGTGAGACTGAAGGTATGAAAGTCGTGGCGCAGATTCCGCCGGATCATCTCGGCCACGTACTGCGCCCCCGCGATTTCGATTTGGAAATCCTGTGCGTTGAACTTGCCGGCAATGGCCTCTACCCGGCTGATCAGGCGTTCGCTGTCGCGGTTCGATGCGAAGACGACCACGTTGCTGGAGCGCCCATTCTCCCCAATCAACAACCGCTTCCAGAAGGGACTCTTCTCGGCATCTTCAAAGTTCTTCGGTCCGTCAGCTAAGCTTTGCACGCTGGTGACGGTTTCAACCGATTGGAGCTGCCGCGTCAGCTGTGACAGCCGCTGCAAGTAGTACTCCGACGAGATACGGGGTGAGGCCACACTGATAATCAGTTGGCTACCCGAAGGGAAGATCCGGTCGATTTTGGCTGACTCGTGGAACTCCGGGTCATTGGAGGAAAAAAAGAAGTTCTGATCTACTCGCGGTTTCAAGTCGACGAAGAAGGCTACTAAACCGAGCAGAATGACCGGCAACGCCAGCATCAGCCAATGACGTCCGGGAAGTCCGTGTTTCAGAAAATTAAGGTCGAGGGTCTTGCTCATGTAGTCGGATGCCAATTTCATAGCGCGGCTGACGCCATACAGCGCCCCCGAAGATACAAAATGACCAGCGAGTATGGCCTGCAATGTCAGAGCACGGTAAGGTGCTTACTACGTCAAACCGAGTTGATGATCGGCTCTTCACTGTTAGTTGCAAAACATTGCCGAGTGCGGGTTTCCCGATACCGCTGTTCACTGCTATTGATCGTGACATGTCGCGAGTAAAGACTAAATTCTCGAAGCTGGGCGGCGGTTATAGTACGAACCTGCCTTGCAGCATTGCAGTTCGCGAACGGGTCCTCGGAAAAGCGCAGAACCAGCCATAGCCGCTTAGCGGCCAGCCGGGTGCGACCGCGACCAGTTCGGACTTGTCATCTGAATGCTCCAAATGGGGGCGCCGAGATACGAAGGTCCGTCTGATCTGACAAAGGCCGGAGCTTTCCCTCCGGCTATCCACACATTGGTATCTGCTGGTTCTTTGCCGACCATCGGCGCAAGGAGCCCTTTCAGTCCGCCAAGCTCCACCTTCACGACGAAACGCATAGCTTTCTGCCTCACGCCTGCGACCGAAAACGTATCCTCGCCTCCTGGAGAGATGGAGAGCTTGACGACCTGCGGCTTCGGCGTAGCTATCACGTAGGAGAGTTTGGTTTCCTTTGTTTCGGGCGATATGTTTTTTAGCACGTCGAGAATGATGCCGTTCGCCAAGTCAGGCGGGAGGTCGAGATGATTGGTCTCGACCTTCTCCTCGCCTTTATCTCTAAAGCGCGCGGTTACTTGCCCAGTCGAGGCACGGATCAACACATCCACGGGCTCTGGAAATGACGGGCCTTTTTGAATGTGATGATCGCTTATCAGCTGGAAGTGAAGGTGTTGAGAAAAGACGGCGGTGTCACTGTCAATTGAACCGTCTCTGAAATGGAATACCAGCTCGGATCGTACTCGATCTCCCTGTGCGACCTGGATGAGATCTCCCTCGGCCACGAGCTTGCCCTCCATCGTCCGCAGGGCTAAGAAGCCATGGACCGATCCCTCCATGAACCTTACTTGTACCGGATCAGCCGATAGCAAGCCGTTCTGAAACAACAGAGCAATCCCTAAGACTCTAGTGGCCGGCCGCGAAGCGAGGCGCTTCGTGGTAGCTCCATCGAAGAGAGACTCCCTCGATGCTTCTGTAAGACTAGGCTGTCTGTGAGTTGTATACGTCATCACTTTAGAAAAATGGATTTGGCTGGAATACTCTCAAAGAAGCGTATCAATAATCCGTTAAATGGCTAAGCTCAGCAGAAGAGCACAGCTTTGGAGATGGTGTGCGTCCGATCCGACGACGACATGAGTTGGTGCGTTTTCATTTCCGTTCTGCAATTAAATGTGCCATCCCTCCTTTGGGCAGATCGTTACAAGGGCCAAGCCTGCAAATCTGAAAGGGACAAAGCAGTGGCCGTACTTTGGAGTGGACACCAGTGACTTAACGATATGTCGAACCATATACGGCCGGGGCTAATCTGCTATAGAACGTCAATAGGCGCCTAGACCTTGGGTGAACAAACTGAACTTTTGAGGGCACGCTCGATCTGCTGATCCTCAAAGCGGTCAATCTGGAACCGCTGCATGGCCTTGGCATTTCCCACCGTAATTCGGCCGCGGTATTGTGGTTCAGCCCAAGGTCTGGTACCCCGGACAATTTTGATCGGTTGTGACAGTGCGGCCGCTTGGAATAGCTGTTCTGAAGGAACATTCATGCAACTGACCCGTCGCGCGTTCGGCGCGCTCTCGCTGGGCGCCGCGGTTGCCCGCGCCGCCACTCCGAAAAGACGCTGGGAGGTTTACATTGTCCAGCACAGCCACACCGATCTAGGCTTCACAGAACGGCAGGAAATCGTTGCTGACTATCACGCCCAATTTGTCCGGCAAGCCATCGGCCTCGCCCGGTCACCTAAACAGCAGGAGCGGGAACCATCCTGTAAATTTAAGTACACGTTCGAAGGCTTCTGGCAAATTGAGCAGTTTCTGTCCACCGCAACCGCTAAGGAGGGTGATGCTTTAGTCGAGGGCATACGCTCGGGATTGCTCGAACTATCTGCTTCTTATCTGAACCTGCTGGATCTTGCCGATGAGGGCCTGCTCAACCGCAGCGTCGAGTTCGCGTGTGATTTCGCCCGGCGCGAGCAACTGCCACTGAACCTGGCGATGTTATCTGACGTGAACGGCGCGTCTTGGGGATTCGCGGAGGCCTTGTCACAGCACGGCGTCGTCCGGCTTTCCACCAACATCAATCCGGACCAGGGAGGATACCCATTCGGCAAGCCGCTGGTTCCGTTCTTCTGGGAGACCCCTTCCGGAAAGCGCCTGCTGGTGTGGAACGGGCTGGCCTATCACAAGGCAAACTTATTTGGTTTAATGGGCGGCTCAATACCGGCGGGTGATCCTGGCATCCCGGGACTGATTCTTCCCGGGATGACTGGTTACGTTCACGTGACTGATACATCCGTTGCCGAATCTAAGTTACTCCCATTCCTAGCGTGGCTTGAGGAGTCGGGCTATCCATACGATTTCGTTCTCTTGCTCGGCTCCGGCACTTACACGGATAACAGTCCTCCTGGCGATACCTATTGCTCGATTCTCCAGGAATGGAATAAGAAGTTTGGTTCAACTGTCGCGATCCGAACCGCTACTCTAAAAGAATTTTTCAACCGTCTTGAAAAGCACAGCGGCGCTTTTCAGAGTTTCCGGGGGGAATGGACGGACTGGTGGATTGACAGCGCGGCCACTGCGCCGAATGATACGGCTATTTACCGGAATGCGCTGCGTAACCGGCGGATCATCCCGCTTCTCGACCCTCAGGAAAAAGTAGTTTCTCAAACGGAACTGGACAACATTGATCGAAAGCTGCTGATTTACTCCGAGCACACGTTCGGCTATTCGAGAACTCAATTCCCGAGCTTTCTGGGTGAAGAGGTGTTTGCTCGCAAGAGCAAGGTCGCCGTAGATGCGGACCAGATGGCCGGTGACGCGGTGAATCGTCTGTTGAAGACCCGTGGTGAGGGGCTTTTCACGGCAGATCAACCCTTCGAGTACACGGTTCTCAACCCTCACCCTTTCCGGAGGCAGGAACTCGCTGCACTGCCAATTAACTTTTGGGAAGCGCCTTTTCTAAAGGGCGGCATCGCTGTTCTTGGTCCTGACGAGAAGCCGGTAGCGTTTCAAGTAGAACAAAGTCCCCGTGGCTGGAGCGTTTTCGTCCACGCAGATCTGCCTCCCGCGCAAAGTGTTCGATACCGGGTAATCTCCTCGTCGCAACCAGTCGATCCCACGACCGGCGGGGAGTCTTTTTTCGAAAACCAGTTTTATCGGATTGGTTGGACGCTCGCGCGCGGTGTCGTGAGTCTAGTTGCAAAGTCAAGCGGCACCGAATTGTTGAAAGCGGACAGCGGCGGTTTGGGATGCCCAGTTTATCAAATATTCCCCGGCGCCGACCGCAGCCAAGCTGGCGCGGTTTCAGGACCCCGGACCCGACCACGCGACCAAGTGAGTTTCGGCCGCTGCGTTTCTATCCGCCGTCTCGCAGAAGGGCCGCTCTTTGAAGATCACGAATTCGTGTACGACGTTGCAGGCGTCACTCACTATCGGTTTGTTCTACGCTGTTTCCGGGATTTGCCTCAGATTGAAGTGAACGCGTCCATCATTAAGAATGAGGTCGACGACCCGGAAGGACTTTTTATCTACTTTCCATTTGCTGTGCCGGAAAGCCGGTGGGTATTGGATAAACCGGCCGCACCGATCAGGCCAGGGCTCGACCAGATCCCGGGTACATGTTGCGACTACTACTCCGTTCTCAGCGGGGCCGCACAGGTCGGTTCGCAAGAGGGTCTCGCCTGGGCTACGCTCGATGCACCCCTGGTCCAGACCGGTGGGCTTCACCTGTGGCGATTTACGACCTCTACGGAAGGTATGGGTCCCCTGTACTCTTGGGTGACCAACAACAAGTGGCAAACGAATACCCGCTTCCGTACGGGTGGCTCTTACGAGATGAGATACCGCATTCAGACTGGACCGGATTTGGCGGACCTGGAAACTGCCGTAGAAAGGTGCCGTCAGATCGTGTCATCTCTGCTCGTGATGCGCCATTGAGGAGAAACTGCATGTTCGTGCCTGTGCCTGCACTGAGTCGTGCGGTTCTAGGACTGATACTCTCCGCACTGCTCCTCTTTGCCCAGGGCACGCCGCAGAATACAAAGCCGCTTCCTCGAATCGAGATTCACCGCGACGGGCACATGCTGCAGACCGAAGATGGACGCCCTTTCTTTTGGTTGGGGGACACTGCGTGGGAACTGATCGACCACACGACAAATGAAGAAGCCCGTTACTATTTGCACACGAGAGCCCGGCAAGGGTTTACTGTGATTCAAACTGTGGTGCTTGCAGAGATGGATGGGATTAAGAAGCCGAGTGCGTGGGTCAGAAGCCTTTCATAAACGATGATCCGACTCGCCCGAACGATCTCTACTTTGATCATGTGAAGGGCATCGTAGAGGAGGCTGCTGCAAACGGACTGTACGTTGCGTTGGTTCCAATCTGGGGCGACAAACTGACCGCACCATGGGGTGATGGTCCGCGTTTATTCCGGTTGGACAATCTTCAAGAAGCGAGCGTGTTCGCTGAATATCTTGCTCGCAGGCTACGCGATGACAAAAACGTTGTCTGGATCCTGGGCGGGGACCGTCCCGCACGGCTCGCCGGTTTACGAAATGAGTCCTTGCTGCAACGGGCCAAGAACGCCAACTTCCCGTCTGATCAAGACTGGACACCGATTTGGAGGGCCGTGGCGAAGGGTTTGGACGCAGGTTCTGGCCGGAAGAACGTAATTCTTTATCATCCGCAGGGTGGTCCGGATTCGTCATCTGTCTTCCTGCATGATGAACCCTGGCTGTCAGTGAACGGCATGCAAAGCGGGCACGGCGGGGGACATGATGTGCCGGTCTGGGAATGGATCGCTCGAGACTATGCGAAGACTCCGCCCAAGCCAACCCTTGATTTAGAGCCAAACTACGAAGACCACCCGTTCAATCCCTGGCCCGAATGGAATCCGGCCACCGGCTACTTCCGTGACCTTGATGTGCGGAAGCAAGTCTATCGCTCCGTGTTCGCCGGGGGATGCGGGGTGACGTATGGACACCATGCCGTCTGGGGCTTCGTGGGCGCTCGCAACCCCGTGATCAATCATGCCGACAGGGATTGGACAGACGCTTTGCAAAGACCCGCCGGGAGACAAATGTTCTTCCTTCGTGAACTGATGGAGTCGCGTCCATTTTTCAGTCGCATTCCCGATCAGTCGCTGATCATCGGAGATGAAGGGCAGGGCGCGTTGCACATTCAGGCCACGAGAGATGCAAACGGCACCTACGCGCTGGTCTATTTCCCGCTGAATGACGAAACAGCCAAGATCGACCTGGGGAAGCTAAATGCTGGTCCGATTCGAGTGTGGTGGTACGATCCGCGTACCGGCGTAGGGACAGTCGTCGCGGTGATGGACGGCAATGAAGTGCGTGATTTCCGCTCTCCATCGTATGGACCCGATTGGGTTCTGGTGCTCGACAGTGTTGCGGCCGATTTGCCGCCGCCAGGATTGGTGAAGCGCCCCACTGCGTTAGGCGCTTATGGAGATATTACGCGATAGACTCTTACCGCACATCGTGGACTTCCGGTGCGGTCCAAATGGGTAGCATCCGGTAGAATGGCCGCGATGCCTGCGCTGCGATCCACAATACGGACCCACCCACTGGCAAATCTGGCTCTGCTCGCGCTATTTCTCGTTGCGGCTACTGCCTGGGTTCGCGATGCCCGTGACCGCGTTGACGAGATGCTTCACGGCGAGCAGTATGTGTTCTCGACATTCGACATAAATCCGTTCACGTTTCAAGTCGCCTCGACTAGTCCCGCAGCCGAAGCTGCCGGCCTTAGGAAAGGGGACCTGCTGCTCACTGTAAACGGGCGCGCGCTCAACGGTTTCTCCGACTACGACGGAGTAGTGCGCAAAACCAGAGCCGGCGATCGACTACAAGTGCGTATTCAGCGTTCTGCATCCGCCGGCCCAGGAGAGCAGGAGCTTTCTGTCCCGCTAAGGCCGTTTACATATGTCGGATATGACAAGAGCTCACCAGCGTATTGGTGCTTGCTGGCGCTCCGCATTGCAACTCCGTTCCTATGCCTGGTTCTCGGTTTCTGGGTGGCCGCTGTGCGCGTGTACGACCGCGCGGCGTGGAATTTACTTTTCATTCTGCTGAGTGTGGCGAACCTGATCACCGAGGGCCGCACCCTGTTCGGCAATCAGGATGCATTACAACCGTTCCTCACTTCATTTAGTTTCGGCGCCATAATCGCCGGCCCAGTCGCACTGGCCTACTTCGGTATCACGTTCCCGGAGACGCTGGCCTTCGATGGGCATCATCCGTGGGTCAAATGGATACTACTGGGCCCTATGCTGGCTAGAGCTGCAATCATGTCGGCCGTGTATGGGCTGCTGTTGCATCACCACGCTCTGACTCTGAAGCTCCAACGTGCATTCCATATGGCTGCGGTTCCCGGCGATGCCCTCGAACTGACCGCGATCGCCGTGTTCTTTCTTTCGTTGTTCTACAAGACCGCAAAGGCCGTGAACCAGGACGCCCGCCGGCGGTTGCTGCTGCTGGATGCGGCCGCAATAGCCGGCCTGCTGCCCTTCCTGGTCGTTCTCATTGTTTGTAGCGCGCGAGGCATCGCCTTTCAAGGTTGGTACGCCGCCGCTGCTATCGCGATGCTGTTCATTTTCCCGGTGACCATGGCCTATGTCATCGTTGTCGATCGCGCGATGGATGTGCGCGTAGTCGTACGGCAGGGAGTGCAGTATCTGTTCGCGACTGGCGGCATCAGGGTCTTGCAGGTCGTTACCAGCATTGGAATCATCGTTGCCGCGGCAAGCGTGAGCGGGAATACAAGCGTTTTGCGGCGAGTGGCTCTTATCTCCCTCGGTTTCGCGCTGCTGGCCGGCCTGCGCGGATTCGCTCAGCGACTGCGCTGCTGGCTCGATCGCCGTTTCTTTCGCGAAGCCTACGAAGCGGATGCGATTCTTGCGGACCTGGCGGCTAAAGTCCGAACCATGATTGAGACGGGCCCTCTGATGGAGACCGTAGCCAACCGCGTTGCCTCTGCTTTACACGTGCCGCGCATCGCCATCTTACTGGAGAGCGGCGGCGCGTTTCGCCCGGCTTATGCACTCGGGTACGACGCGATTCCGGCCACATCTCTGTCGGATCAGAGTCTGACAGTGACACGCCTCGGCAAAGCGCAGCACGCACTGGTTCAGTTCGATAATGCCGATTCGTGGGTGCAGCTTGCCAATCATGAGGAGCGCGCCGCCCTCGAAGAACTGAATCCGGAGTTGCTGCTCCCGTTGTCGCTTAATGAAAAGGTGCTCGGCATCATGAGCCTGGGCCCTAAACGATCGGAAGAGCCATTCTCGAAAACGGACATACGGCTACTCGATTCGGTCGCGGCACAGACCGGACTTGCGTTAGAGAATGGCAGGCTGACCGAAGCGATCAGGGCCGAAGCTGCGGCACGCGAAAAACAGCATCGGGAGCTCGAACTTGCGCGCGAGGTGCAGGAGCGACTCTTTCCGCAGGAGCATCCGCATGTGCCCGGAGTGGATTACGCGGGAGCATGCCGGCCTGCTCTGGGTGTGGGCGGAGATTATTACGATTTCATCCCTATGCCGGGCAGCGGTCTGGTCATCGCACTGGGGGACGTATCCGGCAAGGGCATTTCGGCTGCCTTACTGATGGCGACGTTACGCGCCTTTCTGCGCGGTCAGGCGATTGATCACCAAACTGATCTCACGGCAGTGATCGCGAACCTCAATCGCCTGGTATATGAAAGTTCCGCGCATAATCGTTACGCTACGTTTTTCCTGGCAGTCTTAGATTCGTCATCGCGCACCCTGAGTTATGTCAATGCCGGCCATAACTCGCCGATCCTTTTTCGCGCCGCCGCGTTGGATGCCGACCCGCTGCGGTTAGAGGAAGGCGGCTCTGTGGTCGGCTTAATGCCGACCTGTTGCTGGACGCAAGGGCAAGTGATCCTCGAGCAAGGTGATCTGCTGGTTGCGTACACAGACGGGATTAGCGAAGCGATGAACGCGGCGGACGAAGAGTGGGGCGAGGAGCACTTGATCGGTGCCGCTCGAAAAACCTGGTCTGCGCCGTCACAGGTAATACTCGATAGCATCATGGCATCGGCGGACAGGTTTGTTGCAGGCGCTGCTCAACACGATGACATGACGCTCATTGTCATGCGAGCCTCTTGACTGGTCGGAACCGATCAGCATGGTTTAACAGGACGGCGTCAGATAAGCTTCAACAATGATTCGACTGCTCTGCTGACTGCGTGGGGCGACTCCGCAGGCACGCAGTGCCCCACGCCAGCCAAAATTTTCCTGTCGTACGCTCCGGCGAAGTGTTGCTCCTGGCTGTCCGTCGTAGACGGAGGCTCAACCTGATCGTCGGCCCCGTGCAGTACAACCGTAGGGGCTGCGATGGCAGGCTGCTGGGCCAGTCGCGCTTCCAAGTCTTCCAGAGCAGGGTCGCCCGGTGCATTGGCATAACGGTGGCGGTAAGACTGAATCACTGTATTCACAAAGTCGGGATTGCGGAACGATTCGGCGGTGCGGTTGTATTGCTCATCTGTGAACCGCCATGTTGGAGACCAGAGCTTCCAAAGGAACTTGCAGAACTCGTCACGGTTCTTGTCAAGGCCCAGCCGTCCGCGCTCGGTATTGAAATAGCTCTGATACCAAAGTGCATATTCCTTCTCTGCGGGCAGTGGTGTTGAACTTGCCTTCGCGATGTTCTGAATGGCGTATCCGCTAGCGGATACCAAGCCTCGCACACGCTCTGGCCAAAGCGCTGCCGCAACACAAGCCGCGCGACCGCCCCAATCGTATCCAACCAAGATCGCTTGCTGGATACTGAGGGCGTCCAGCAGATCCACCACGTCTTTGCCTAAAGCCGCTTGCTGGCCAGAGCGAAAAACCTGCTGTGTTTTGTAACGCGTCGGACCGTAACCTCGGAGATATGGAACGATGATGCGCCTGTCCGAGGCGGCGAGTTCACTGCGTACGGCATCGTATTGCCGCACGTCATACGGGAAGCCATGTAGCAGTAGAATCGCCTCAGCAGAATCGACACCGGTCTGTTCATAAGCAATATCGAGCGAAGCTGTAGCGACGGAGCGTTTGGAAATTTCCATGGAGATCCTACGTCCTTTCGAGAAAGGTAATCCGAGAGAACGAGCTTTCCGCCCGGCGTAACAAGGACGCGGAGAACATAGCTGTTAACCCGAGGTAGTGGCGAAGATCTATCACTTCGATGGCGCTCCTCAGCCGACCCTTGTTCGCCAGGCTCATTCAGGATTTAATGCCCCATATTACAAAGGCTCTGGTAGTTTGCGGTGGGACGATTATCGCGATTGCAATGGTAGCGGCATATGTGCCCGTGCGTCAGGTCGTTCGAGTCGATCCACTGGTTGCACTACGACACGAATCGCCAAGCAGAAGCTGAGCTCCTCAAGCTGACGATAGTGAGCCGGTCAACGCCCGTTGCACAGCCTGTCGATAGGACAGAGGCGGCCGTGGCAAAAGCGCGCGTATCGGCAGGGGATCGCCATCCAGGTCGGTTCCACGACCATCTAAAACGCCTTTGATTGCACCGTTTGGCAGCTTGCCCGCCCGTTCGATCAGCGGCGCGAGCCACCTAAGGAGCGCCCGCGGGACATCGACTTTCAGGGGATGATGCCGGCCGAGGAGCTCTGCCGTTATGTCGATCATTTGATTATTTGTCAGCAGATCATCACAACCGACGTCGTAACACTGACCATACGCGCGCGGATCGTTGAGGACGCCAACGAGATAGTACACGAGGTCGTCGACGGCGATATTGCGCATCTTTTGCTGGCCGCCGCCGAAGAAGTTCATGCTCACTGGCCGTTTGGCTTGGCTCACCATCATGTCAAAACCGCGTCCGCCCACACCAACGATCTGGCCAGGCCGGATGACGGTCACATCAAGGCCGCTACCTAATACGAACTGTTCTGTCTTCCAGCGTTCGCGTACCCAGGTGTTCGAGGCATCCGGCGCAATCCCCAGAGATGTAATGTAAATCAGTCTCCGCACGCCGCGCGCCTGGCAAGCCTTCACGATGTTTTGCAATCCATTCATCTCGATTTCCATAAAGCCCTGACCTGCTGTATTGGCATGCTGAGGTGAGAGCGTATGTACGGAAATGTAAGCCGCCTCGACCGATTCCAGGGCATGGTGCATGGAGGCGAGATCTGAAATGTCACCTCCGACAATCTCGCAGCCACTCTTAGCCAAATCTTGTACTCGAGACGGGTTACGTGCCAAACAGCGGACTGCGTATTGGTCTCGAAGCAGGGCTCCGGCGAGCTTTCTTCCGAGGAAGCCCGACGCTCCGATGACGAGAATTTTTTCCATAGGCTGCTTTGTTGTTCTGGCGTGACCCGCGTTCGCAGCCCCGCTACTTACAAGATAGGAAATCGAGGGATGACAGTCTATGCTCGAGAATCCGTATTATTCTTGCGTTCGTCCGGCATGAGGCAAGTCTCTCGGCGTGCGGAAAATGCAAACAGTTCTGAGTCTTTCTCGGGATGTGCTTTGGTATAGTTGGTTCTGCGATTTCAGGGTGCACCCCGTCCGCGGAAAGGGATGATCCCACCTGAAGAGTTCTTACGCATGAACACTGACTTCTCTTTTGCCCGTCATAGCGGACAACGGGCCACCGAAGGAGAAGTACATGTCCCGCCAGTTACCTCAAAAACCGAATCTCGAATATCTTAAGAAGCAAGCGAAAGACCTGTTGCGCAGCATGGGGCAGGGAAAACTCGCGGACGCTCAACATACATTGGCTGATGAGTATGGTTTTCCCAGTTGGCAGAAGCTGAAGTCACACGTTGAAGGTCTGGGGCGCAGTCCGGCAGAGGAGTTGAAAGCGGCAGTGTGCGACAGCGATGCACCGCGCGTCCGAGAGGTCCTCCACCGGTATCCGGAGCTGCGGGCAAAGATCGACGATCCGCTGCCCAGCTACGGCTTCGGCCAACACGCGTTGTTCGCGGCGGTCCAGCGTAGTGACCGGGCGACAATCGATGTGCTGCTGCGCGCGGGCGCCAATATCCGGAAGCGAACGGAGTGGTGGGCGGGCGGATTCGGCGCGCTGGACGATTGCGATCCGAGCCTTGCGGAGTTTCTGATCGAACGCGGCGCAGTGGTGGATGCTCACTCCGCTGCCCGGTTGGGAATGATGCCGAAGCTGAGAGAACTGGTGGCGACGGATCCGGACGTGGTCCACGCATGCGGTGGGGACGGGCAGACACCGCTGCATTTCGCCTCGACGGTGGAAGTTGCGGCGTTCCTGTTAGAAAGCCAGGCCGACATTGACGCTCGCGATGTGGACCACGAATCGACGCCGGCCCAGTATATGCTGCGCGTGGAGCAGAAGCGTCACTATCCGCAGGACCGGCAGGATGTAGCCCGTTACCTGGTGTCACGCGGGTGCCGTACGGACATATTGCTGGCGACGGCGCTCGGGGATACGGATCTGGTACGGCGACACCTCGATAGCGATCCCGCCTCCATCCGGATGAGCGTATCGGAGGAATGGTTTCCGAAGCAGGACGGGCGTGCAGGCGGAACGATTTACCTCTGGAAATTGGGGGCGCACCGCACTGCACACGCGGTAGCACGCGACTTTGGTCACGAGGAGGTTTTCAAGCTGCTGCTAGAGCGGACACCGGAGGAACTGAAGCTAGCGTTGGCGTGTGAGCTCGGCGATGAAGCCGTATTTTGCGAATTTGTGTCGAAGCATCCGGATGTGGCAAAAGCGCTGTCTGAGGCAGACCGGCGCAAGCTGCCGAATGCTGCACAGAACAACAACACAAACGCGGTTCGGTTGATGCTGGAGGCTGGTTGGCCTGTGGATACACCGGGGGAAATGGGAGCGACGGCGCTGCACTGGGCCGGGTTTAACGGCAATGCGGAGATGATGCGTGAAATACTGCGGTTCCATCCGGCACTCGAATCGAAATCGCGGGAATATGAGGGAACTGCGCTCGCGTGGACCGTTTACGCGTCCGGCAACGGTTGGCATCGAGACACGGGGGATTTTGTCGGGGCAATTCGGGCGCTTCTGGAGGCTGGCGCAATTGTCCCGCTGCATGCGGAGGAACTAGAGCCTAGCGAGGCCGTGCTGGAAGTGCTGCCATGAATAGGGAGCAAAGGCTTCTTCTCTGTTACGGTTCTCGCCTGCGTGTACATAGGGAAGTAGATCTATGGGCGTTTGTTACGTTTAGTAAAAGTTTATGTGCAGGAACATCAAACCTCTCTTCAACTTCGAGCCGGGTATCACTGAGGAAGAGATCCGCGCTGCTGCTCTGCAATTTGTGAGAAAGATCAGTGGAATTAACAAGCCCTCGAAGGCAAACGAAGCACCGTTCTCGAGTGCGGTTGAGGAGATTACGCAGGCTTCTGCGCTTCTGTTGCGTTCGCTCGAAACACATGCACTACCTAAGAATCGAGAGGACGAGTTAGCGAAGACACGCGCCCGATCGGCTCGTCGATTTGCAAACTAGAGCGTAGGGAGTTATATCGCACGACTGAGTCATGCGATACGTTTATCTAAAGCCGTGAAGCGCCGCTCTGTTTCATGATTGTTGCCAGTGCGCGCATTCGATCTGCGTCTGCTGGCGTCTTAGCGTCGGCCGCGTCCTTATCAAGGCTCATCCCAAGAGCCACTAATTGGGCTGTCTGTTTACGGCTAGAGTTTGCTTCGAATTTGGCGATTGCGGTGTTCAGCGCGGCGATCCGTTTTGGCGCCAGAGCGCTGCTGCGGGTCAACTGGTCGAGGTAGGCGCGAGCAACCACGAAATTTGAGGGCCAGGTTATCTTCGGTTGATTCTGAACATTGAGCTCATCGAAATGGACCTGGTTGGATGCGTCAATCTCGTTCTGCGTAATAAACTTGCTCGGCACTAACCGGAACACATCAACGCCCCGAGCGATCTCCGAACCGTAGATGTAGCCGTTGTACCAATAGGTCGACCACTGACCTCCCAAGGCACGTTTGGCGGTGTCTATCGGTCCACGATCAAAGTAAGCGATCTCGACAGGGTGAGCGGCATCGGTGAAGTCCACTACTGAGACGCCACCCTGATACCATGCCTGGACCTCGACGTCACGTCCGGGGATGGGGATGAGCGAACCATTGTGAGCCACGCAATTTTCAAATTCCGTCTGTGGCGCCGGCATTTTGTAGTAGGAAGCCAATGTCAGGCTGCCCTTCGCGAGAGTGAAGATGGCGTCGGAGCCCCAGTTCATTGGATCGGTTGCGCGGCAACGGGGTTGTCCACCGCCGCCCCACTCGTCTGTGAACAGCACTTTGGTGCCGGCATTGTTGAAGTTGGCGGAATGCCAGAAAGCGTAGTTCGGATCGCTCACTGCGGCGATGCGAACGGGATGCACCGGGTGAGAGATGTCCAGCAGGATGCCGTTACCGGAACATGCCCCCGCAGCCAGGCCGAGGGCTGAATAAACGGTAATGTCATGACACTGATTGGTGCCCGATGTGGTCTGGGTGCCTTCCCCGTGGTTGCCGCCTTTCCAGAGGCCGTCGATGGCCCCGGTTTGCGCATCGGTAAAGATGCGGGGACTGTTGACGATCTTGGCCTGCTCCGGATGAGCGAGCGGCACCTTGATAATGTCGATTCTGAATAGCGCGGTATTCGGATCAGTGTCGGGTTGCCCGCCCGAACATCCCGCCAGTTCTTCTGATTGACGGACGGTTCCGGTGCCAGAGATATAAACGTAAACATTGTCTTTGTCTTTAGGATCGATCAGAAG